>NZ_JAVRPS010000630.1:0-7711 GCF_032162105.1 Mycobacterium sp.
GACAGTGGACCGTGGCGGGCACTCCACCGGCCAGGCCCGACCGCCACCGTCGCCACGATGGCAGGCACGGCAGTTCCAGCCCACCGGCCGCACGCGATGCGCACCGGTCCACCGGAGAACACCCGCCCGCCGCGGCCAAGACCGTTCGGGCCGCAACCGAGCAGAACTCACTCCTGCTCACTCACCAGGAACGGTCGAATGCAACGTGTTCGACACCGCCATCAATCCGAGGAGCAAGAGTGACTGCACCAGGCAATTGGCAACCCGACCCCGACGGCCGCTTCGAATATCGCTGGTGGGACGGGAGGGGCTGGACCGAGCAGATCTTCCATCAGGGCCGGACCGGCACGGCGCCGCTGGGCGGCGCCCCGTCAGGCGCGCCCCAAGCGGCTGGCGGCGGCCAGCGGGCGATGCCTCAGGCCGCTGCCCCGGGGGGTGGTGACGGTTTCGCCGGGATCAGCGGCGATCTGGTCGACGGACGCTTCAGCGAAAAGGAAGCCAAGCCGATCGCGAACCAGAACTCCAAGATGCTCCGGGTCCGACTCGGTGACCCGTTCATGGCCAGACAGGGCTCGATGGTCGCCTACCAGGGCAACGTGGAGTTCGCCTACGAAGGCGGCGGCGCAGGGAAGTTCCTCAAGAAGGCGCTGACCGGCGAGGGCCTGCCGTTGATGCGGGTCCAGGGCCAGGGCGACGTCTTCCTCGCCGAGCTGGCCCACGACGTCCACGTGCTGAACCTCAACAACGCCGGCCTGTCGATCAGCGGCAAGAACGTTCTCGCCTTCTCGTCGAGCCTCGACTGGAACATCGAGCGGGTGAAGGGCGGCAGCATCGCCACGGGCGGCTTGTTCAACACCACGTTGCGCGGCACCGGCTGGGTGGCGTTGACGACGGATGGTGCTCCGGTGGTCCTCAATGCGGCCGAGGCGCCGACGTTCGCGGACACCAACGCGGTGGTGGCGTGGTCGGCGAACCTGCAGACCCAGCTCAAGACGAGCTTCAAGGCGGGTGCCCTGATCGGTAGGGGCTCGGGCGAAGCGCTCCAGGTCTCGTTCCACGGGCAGGGGTTCGTCATCGTCCAGCCGTCGGAGGGCATCCAGATCCCGACGCAGTAGGCGCAACGAGGGAGCCAGCTACCTATACCCCCTATGGGTATATGATCGGGTTATGAGCATGGTGTTGGAAGTTTCCGGAATGAGCTGCGGGCACTGCGTCTCCGCCATCACGTCGGCCGTGTCGACGCTGCCCGGCGTCGCCGGGGTCGACGTCGACCTGTCCGGCGGAACCGTACGGGTCAGCGGTGCCCCGGACGCGGTGGCAGTGGCGGCCGCGATCGAGGACGCCGGGTACGACGTCGCGTCCGCGGCATAGGCATGAGCGACCCAACGACGAGTAATGTCACCCTCGCCGTCGCCGGGATGACCTGTGCGTCGTGTGCCGCGCGAATCGAGAAGCGGCTCAACCGGATCGACGGCGTGTATGCGACCGTCAACTTCGCCACCGAGCAGGCTTCGATCGACTTCGGCGACCACGTGACCCGGGACGAGTTGGTGGCCGCCGTCGAGGCCACCGGTTACACGGCGACGCTGCCTGCCGCTCGGCCCGCCGAGGAGTCCTGGCTGCCTCGGCTGCTGGTGTCCGCCGCGCTGAGCGCACCGGTGCTGGTGCTGTCGATGGTGACCGCGCTGCATTTCGCGGCCTGGCAGGGGCTGGCCTTCGCGCTGACCACCCCCGTCGTGCTGTGGGGCGCGTGGCCGTTCCACCGCGCCGCGTGGACGAACCTGCGGCACGGCGCGGCGACCATGGACACGCTGATCTCGGTTGGCGTGCTCGCCGCATATGCGTGGTCGACGTGGGCGGTGTTCGGCGACCCTTCCCAGCACCTCTACTTCGAGGTCGCCTCGGTCGTCACGACCTTCATCCTGGCCGGACGGTTCTTCGAGGCGCGCGCCAAGAAGCAGTCCGGCGCCGCACTGCGGGCGCTGCTGGACATGGGCGCCAAGGACGTCGCGGTGCTGCGCGACGGATCCGGTGAAACCCGGATTCCGGTAAGCGAACTCGCGGTCGGTGACCTCTTCCTGGTGCGGCCCGGCGAGAAGATCGCGACCGACGGGGTGGTGACCAGCGGAGGGTCGGCGGTCGACGTGTCGATGCTGACCGGCGAGTCGGTGCCGGTCGAGGTCGGGCCCGGCGATGACGTCGTCGGGGCATGCGTGAACGTCGGTGGGCTGCTGCACGTTCGGGCCACCCGGGTTGGCGCCGACACACAGCTGGCCCAGATGGCCCGGCTGGTCGCCGAGGCGCAGAGCGGCAAGGCCGAGGTGGCCCGGCTGGCGGATCGCGTTTCGGCGATCTTCGTTCCGATCGTGATCGGGCTTGCGCTGCTGACGCTCGTCGGCTGGCTGGTCGCGGGCGGCCCGCCGAGCGCGGCGTTCACCGCTGCCGTCGCGGTGCTGATCATCGCGTGCCCGTGCGCGCTGGGACTCGCGACGCCGACCGCGCTGCTGGTCGGGACCGGACGCGGGGCGCAGCTCGGGATTCTGATCAAGGGCCCGCAGGTGCTCGAGTCGACCCGCCGCGTCGACACCGTCGTGCTGGACAAGACCGGCACCGTGACGACCGGCCGGATGGCCGTCGTCTCGGTGTGTCCCGCCGATGACGAGACGCTGCGGCTGGCGGGTGCGTTGGAGAGCGGCTCCGAGCATCCGATCGCGCGGGCGGTCGCGGCCCGCGCCGCCGAAACGGGCCCGCTGCCGACGGTCGTCGACTTCGCCAATCACGACGGCAGGGGTGTCACCGGTGTGGTGGACGGACGCGCGGTGGCGGCGGGCCGGCTGTCCTGGCTGCAAGAGCGAGGACTCGTGGCACCTGCGGACCTGCGCGAGGTCGCCGACGAGGCCGAGGCAGCGGGACGCACACCGGTGTGGATCGCGGTGGACGGCCGGGTCGGCGCGGTGATCGTGGTCGCGGATACGGTGAAGGACTCTGCGGCCGAGGCGATCTCGAGTCTGCGCAGTCTCGGCCTGACACCCGTGCTGCTGACCGGCGACAACCAGCGTGCCGCCAGGGCGGTGGCCGATCAGGTGGGCATCGACGACGTCATCGCCGAGGTGTTGCCCGCCGACAAGGTCGATCACGTCAAGCGGTTGCAGGACGAGGGCAGAGTGGTCGCGATGGTCGGCGACGGCGTGAACGACGCCGCGGCGCTGGCCCAGGCCGATCTCGGGCTGGCGATGGGAACCGGAACCGACGTCGCGATCGAGGCATCGGACCTGACGCTCGTCAGCGGGGATCTGCGCGCCGTGCCCGACGCGATCCGCTTGGCGCGCGCCACGTTGCGCACCATCAAGGGCAACCTGTTCTGGGCATTCGCCTACAACGTGGCGGCCATCCCGCTGGCCGCGCTCGGTCTGCTCGACCCGATGATCGCCGGTGCGGCAATGGCTTTCAGCTCGGTGTTCGTGGTGACCAACAGTCTGCGGCTGCGCCGGTTCACGCCGTCGCGCTAGCGGTCACCACTCCTTGAGTACGCGCAGCTTGTTCGCACCCAGCGCGGCTTCGCGCCGAAGCCTGGTCAGTTCGGGGTAGAACGCGTTGTCCTTGTTGCTTGCTTGGACATTGAGCGGGAGGTCGAAGGCAGCGATCAGCTTGTCCTCGAGAAACCACGGCTCTGGGTGAACCAACCACGATACGAGCGCATTGTCGGCCATCCACTGGTTGAGCATGGCCTCTCCCCCGGCGAACGTGCGTCGATCACCAGAGCCGATGCGGCGCAGCTTGAATCCGAGTTTGTCGCCGAGCAGCACACCGAGCGTCTTGCGCAGCGTCGAACCCTCGGCATCCGCCTTGCCACCCCCGAAGTGATACCGGATGCGCTTGCGCAGGTCCTGAGTGCTGGGCGGCTTGCCGTTCTTGGGTGGCGCGGTCGGGCTGATGCCGACGTAGAGCAGCGTCAGCCCGTCGCGCTGTTCGCAACCCGATACGTCGATGGCCCCAGGTACCGTGCGGAACCACCACCCTTGGACACCCGGCATGCTGGGCACCGGACCGGGATCGGTGAACACTTCGGCTCGCGTAAAGGTCCTGGCGGCAAGGAAATCCGCCTGCCTGCTCTTACTGCGTCCCTCGGCCATGCCCACTCCGATCGTCGTGCGGCCATCTCGTCGAGGCGCATGCCGTTCCGTCCTCGACCGAGTGCTCGCCTTGAGGGCAGCCTAGACGCCGCCGTTTTTGCGAATTTGCCGACGGTCCCTGCCCATGCGGGGAAGATGCTCGATGGGGTACGCCCGATGCCCTCGGAACCCGGGTTCAGCGAAGGGACGGACGATGACGTCGATCAAGGACACCGCCGAACGATTCTTCGATGCCTGCGAGACGGGGCAGGGCTGGGCAGCGTGCGAACAGTACTGCCACCCGCACGCGACGTTCGCCGCCCAGGTCGGCGCCCTGGACGGGGTGGAAACCCTTGAGGCTTACACCGAGTGGATGAAGGGCCTTCTGGTACTTCTGCCCGACGGCACCGCCGAGGTCCGGTCGTTCGCGGTCGACGAGGCGCGGAACAACGTAGCGGCGTTCGGCGTCTTCCGTGGAACGCACACCGGCGACGGCGGCCCGGTACCACCGACCGGGAAGAGCGCTGAGGCGGACTACGTCTACGTCATGGACTTCGATGGCGCCAAGATCCGCCACATGACCAAGATCTGGAACGACGGAATCACCCTGCGGCAGCTGGGGTGGGCCTAAGCCCGCCTCGCCCGAAAAAGCTTCACGTCATCCTTGATGCCCTTCAACCGCCGCCCGCCGGCGAAAGACCACGCAAACCGGGCGTCGTCGCCGATCGCCTCCCGGGTTGCCTCCGATACCAGGATCGTCCCCGGCCGCGCGGTCCCGGTGACTCGGCTGGCGAGGTTGACGGGGCTACCGAACCAGTCGGCTGCCCTACTCACGGCCATACCGGTGGCCAATCCCACTCGAACTCGGGGGAAGTCGTCATCCGCCTCGGTGGCATCGACGAGGTCGAGCACCGCATCGAGCATCGCCACCGGATCCGCACTTACCAGCATCACCTCGTCGCCGATGCTCTTGATGTATCGAACCGGCGGCACCGCGACCTCACGGGCCATGTTCACCAGGCGGTGCGCCAGCTTCTCCAGAACCTCGGGCGGCACCACTTCGCCGAGACGGGTGAATCCGACCAGATCGGCGAACGCGATCGTGACCAGACGTGCCCCCGGCAGCTGCAGTCCCTCGGCACGCTCTGTGGAGTTGACCGCCTCGGTCTCCATCGCGTGCAACAGCTGCAGTCGCAGCATGTCCTGGATCATCGGACCGAGCAACGGCGCCACGTCCCGGATGAGCGCCTCAGCTGCCTTTGCGGTGTCGAGTTCGGTGGCGCCGGGCGCCATCGTCGCCGCCAGTGCGGCGTATCGCATCACGTCGGCAGCACGGGTCAGACCTTCGGCGAGCACTTGGACGACGAGCACGATCTGATCCGGGGCAAACCCCAGCTCGCGGAACTTCTTCGCGTAGGCGAACGCCTCCCCGTCGACCCGCATGAGAACGGCCGCATCGGGGTCCTCCACCCGTGGTAGGCCGACGGCGCGTTGCAGCCGCTGCAGCAGATCGATGTCGATGCCGTTCCGCTCGCTGATCTCGCGGGCGGACACGAAGGTCCCGTCGTCGCCGAGGATCCGCTGCGATGCCAGCAGCATGGGCGAGAACGAATCGCGGATCTGCTCGACGGTGAATCCCCCGTCGAGCAGCCATTCGATCAGCTCGGCACGTTCGGCACGCACCTTGCCTTCCAATCCATTCAGCAGCCCGGACGCTTCGATGTCGACGCCTTCGGCCACCGGGTCAACGTACTACCAGCGGTCGAGGTGCATCATGTGACGTGATGACCGAACCGCTGCGCGAGGGCCTGGCGCCCGTGGTGGGCGACGGCGCGCGGGTGCTGATCCTCGGTTCGTTCCCGAGCGAGCGGTCCCTGGCGGCAAGTCAGTACTACGCAAACCGGCGCAACCAGTTCTGGCCGCTGCTGTCGGAGGTGTTCGGGTTCGACGCCGACGCACCCTACGAGGAGCGGATCGAGGCGGTCGAGGGCCACGGCGTTGCGCTGTGGGACGTCGTGCACAGCTGCCGCCGCGCGGGCAGCCTAGACGCCAAGATCGATCGGAAGACGTTGGTGGTGAACGACTTCGGGCCGCTGCTCACCGACTACCCGACGATCGAGCGGGTGTTCGTCAACGGTCTGACGGCCTTCGAGTTGTTCGAGCGTCACGTCGACACCGCGTTGCCCGCCGTCCGGCTGCCGTCGAGCAGCGGCGCACTACCGATGTCGTTCGCGGACAAGCTCGCCCGGTGGCGCGAAGTCGGCTAGCGGTAGCGCCGTTCGGCGGGTTTGATGGCCCCCTCATCAGGGGTAATCCCGGGGGATGAGGCGCAATATCGTCAACAAACTGCTGGGCATCGGCATGGCGTTCGTCGTCATCGCCGGCCTGACGGGCGTCGCGAGCGCGGGTACGGCCAACGCCTTCTCCCGGCCCGGGCTGCCCGTCGAATATCTGGAGGTACCGTCCGCGGCGATGGGCCGCAACGTCCGCATCGAGTTTCAGGGCGGCGGCTCCCACGCCGTCTATCTTCTCGACGGACTGCGGGCCCAGGACGACTTCAACGGGTGGGACATCAACACCGCCGCGTTCGAGTGGTTCTACGAGTCCGGCCTGTCTCTGGTCATGCCCGTCGGCGGCATGTCCAGCTTCTACACCGACTGGTACGAGCCGGCGGTGGGCAACGGCACCACCCAGACCTACAGGTGGGAAACGTTCCTGACCAGCGAGTTGCCTGCGTGGCTGGCGAAGAACAAGGGCATCTCGCAGAGCGGCAACGCCGCCGTCGGTGTGTCGATGAGTGGATCGACCGCGCTGGTCTACGCGATGTATCACCCGAACCAGTTCAAGTACGCCGGTTCGTTGTCGGGCTTCCTGAATCTGTCCGATCCGTTCTGGCCGCCGCTCGTCGGTCTCGCGATGAACGACTCCGGCGGCTTCAATCCCGGCGCGATGTGGGGGCCGCCCGGCGATCCGGCATGGACGCGCAACGACCCTACGGTGAACGTCGCCCAGGTCGTCGCCAACGGCACCCGCCTGTGGATCTACTGCGGCAGCGGAACACCCGGTGATCTGGAGGGCGCGGCCAGCGGCCTTCCCCAGCAGTTCCTGGAGAACTTCACGCTGAAGTCCAACCAGAACTTCCAGAACGCCTACGTGGCCGCGGGCGGCAAGAACGCCACGTTCAACTTCCCGCCAACCGGCACGCATACGTGGGCGTACTGGGGCGCGCAGTTGCAGGCCATGAAGCCCGACATTCAGCGCTCCCTGGGAGCTCGCTAGCTGACCGGCGGGCGGCGGTGCGCCCACGGCCGGGCGGACTCGATCTGTGCGCCAAGCGACAGCAGCGTCGCCTCGTCGAACGGTCTGCCGACGATCTGAATCGAGGTCGGAATGCCGTTGCCGTCGAGTCCCCACGGCACCACCGCAGCGGGCTGACCAGTCACGTTGAACATCGCCTGGAACGGTACGCGGGCCGCGACAAGCGCCAGCGTCGAGATGGCGCCGCGGCGCTGGTGGGCGCCGACGCGCGACGGCCCGGTCGCCGTGCCCGGCGTGATGAGCACGTCGACGTCGTCGAAGATGGCGGTGACGCGCGCGGT
>NZ_JAVRPS010000631.1:0-4263 GCF_032162105.1 Mycobacterium sp.
GAATTGGTACGGCGGCACGATCATCGACGACATCGTGCCGGGGCACACGGGCAAGGGGGCCGACTTCCGCTTGGCCGAAGTCAAGTACGCCGACTACCCGGGTATCTACCACATGGTGGAGATCGACCCTCGCGACTGGGAGTATCTGCCCGACATCCCCGCCGGCGCAGACTCGGTCAACATCGACGCGGCAACCGAGGAGTGGCTCGCCAACGCCGGCTACATCATTGGGCGCCTACAGCGAGTCATCTTCTATGCCGAAGGGGTCAAGGAGACCAACTGGAGCGCGACCCGTGCAGTCGTGGGCGTCGACGGTGTCGAACGGCGTTGGGTCTATCTGCACTACTTCAAAGACGGTCAACCATCGATCAACTGGTTGGATCCGACCTTTGCCGGTATGCGTCTGGTCATCGGCGACGCGCTGCATTCCCTGACCGACCTGGGCTCAGGCGGTTTGCGTCTCGACGCCAACGGCTTCCTCGGCGCTGAAAAGTCCGCCGCAGAAGACAACCCCGCCTGGTCCGAGGGCCATCCCTTGTCCGAGGCAGCCAACCACCTGATCGCCAGCATGGTACGCAAACTTGGCGGTTTCACCTTCCAGGAACTCAATCTCACGATCGACGACATCCGCCAGAACGGTGAGGCCGGCGCCGACCTGTCCTACGACTTCATCAACCGGCCCGCCTATCACCACGCCCTCGCCACCGCCGATACCGAGTTCCTGCGGCTGACACTGCGGACGACGTTGGAACTGGGTGTTGATCCCGCCTCGCTCGTTCATGCACTCCAGAATCACGACGAACTGACCTACGAACTAGTGCACTGGTCCACCGGCCACAGAGACGACGTCTTCGGCTACAAGGGAGAGGAACTCACGGGCGAACAGATCGGCGACAGTGTGCGGCGCGATCTCAGCGAGCGGCTGACCGGCAACGCCGCACCCTACAACTTGGTCTTCACCACGAACGGCATCGCCTGCACCAGCGGCACGGTCATCGCCGCGACACTGGGCATCACCGACCTAGATGACATCGATGACATCGATGACATCCGGCGATCGCACCTTCTCCTGGTGATGTTCAACGCGCTGCAGCCCGGTGTCTTCGCTCTCTCGGGATGGGATCTGTGCGGAATGCTCACCCTGCCGGCGAGTGAGGTGACCGACCTGTTGAGCGGTGGCGACACCCGTTGGATTCACCGCGCCGCCCACGATCTGATGGGAGTGAACCCACAGGCGACGAAGTCGACCGCTGGCATGCCGCGGGGCCGCAGTCTCTATGGTTCCATTCCAGAGCAGTTGGCCGACGAGACCAGCTTCGTGCGGCAGCTACAGGCCATCCTGCGGGTCCGCGATCACTACGGCATCGCCACCAGTCGGCAGATCGACATCCCGGAAGTGTCGCACCGGGCGATGCTCGTGCTGGTACACCAACTAGCCGAACCAGGTCGCCAACAGCTGACCGTACTGAACTTCGCCAACGAGCAGATCGCCGGGACGGTGCGCTCCGAGCAACTCCCACCGGGTGCGACGGTGACGGACGCGTTTACCGGTAGCGAAGTTGCCACCATCGATGACCTACACAGCTTCGGCGTCGACATGGCACCCCATCATGGAATGTGCCTAATCGTCGAGCAGTCCGCGGACGTCTGACGATCGGCCCGGTCCTGGTGAGGTGACGACTCTTCCGGTATCGCCGCCCACCGTCGGCCGGCCCAGCTCGCCGCCGACGATCAGGTCTGCGCGCAACCACGGCTGATGGACGGTCAAGAACGAATTCTCCTGCGCCATCCAATCATCGACGAACTCTGCGCTGTCCACTCCCTTGGCGATGACGCGCCGACGCGCGACCTCCTCGCGGACGTGCACCCAAACCATGGCGTCGAACCAGGGTTCCAGGTCGCGGCTGCACGTTCCCACTCCCTCTACGATCACCACCGCGGTGGCCGCAGGGACGTTGATCGCCCCCGGCCGGTCACGCGCTACCCACGCCTCTGGGCGGTAGGCGATTGGTGGCCCGTTGCGCCGAAGCGGAGCCAGGATCCGCTCGGCCAGCACCTGGCCCCAGTCGAAGAATGAGTGATGCCAGGCCAGGTCATCGGTATGAATTGCGCATACGTCGTCCGCGAGGCCGGCCAGTCCGTCCGCGAGTGTCGACTTGCCGGACCCGCTGTGCCCGTCGATGCCGATCAGAGTAATCAATCCGGGCCCGCCGTACCCCCGCAGCTGTTCCAGCACGTCGTGGTGGCGACGAATGCTCCACTGTGCGATGTTCGGTGCGATCTCGGGATGGGCCATACGTCCTTTCCAAGGTAGGCGACGCGATCCGTTTCACTCAGTCGATGGCAGATCCGCCAGCAGACGCTGGGTGTACTCGTGCGCGGGATGGTCGAGGACTTGATCGACGAGGCCGTGCTCGACGATGACACCATCGCAGAGGACCACCACGTCTTGGGCGATGCTGCGCACCACCGCCAGATTGTGGGTGATGAAGACCATCGACAGCCCACGATCGGATTGCATCTGGCGCAGCTGTTCGACCAGTAACGCTTGCACCGAAACGTCTAGCGCCGAGGTGATCTCGTCGCAGACCATCACCTCTGGATCCACGATGAGAGCGCGCGCCACGGCCACGCGTTGCCGCTCGCCACCGGACAACTGCTGCGGCAGGCGCTCGGCGTACTCGGTCGACAAGGCGACTGTCTGCAGGATCTCGTTCACCTTGCGGTCGCGTTCGGATCGGGAAAGGTCGAAGAAATGGCGTAGCGGTTCTTCCAGATTCTGGCGCACCGTCATTCGCGGATCCAAAGAACCATACGGGTTTTGGAACACATACTGCAGAGTCCTACGATGCTCCTTACTACGACGCTGCGGATCCGAACTGAGCTTGACGCCGGACAATTCGACGTCACCCGTCCAGTCGGAGTGCAGTCCGACGAGCGAGCGGGCCAGTGTCGTCTTGCCCGAACCGGATTGTCCAACGACCGCCGTACACCGGCCCGCCTTCACGTCGAAGCAGACGTTGCGAAGCACGTCGAGGGGGCCATAACGGGCGGCGAGGTTGCGAACCACGAGCACCGCGTCAACGTCTCGCGAAAGCACTGGAACTGGTTGCTTGGCCTGATCCACCGATACGGGCGGTTCGGGAAACAGACACCTCACCCAATGAGGCTGAACGTCCCCGAGGTCACGCAACGCCGGCAGTTCCTCGCGGCATTCATCCTGGACGGATCCACACCGTTCGGCGAAGGAACAGCCTTGGGGCCAGCGCCCCGGCCGTGGTGGCCTGCCTTCGATGCCGACCAGGATCTCGCTGCGGGCGGAGCTGGGGACGGCCTTGAGCAGACCAACGGCGTACGGGTGACGAGCGCCGCGAAAGATGGCTTCGGTGGCAGCGTGCTCGACGAGGCGACCGGCATAGAGCACCGCGGTCTGGTCGGCAAGCTGTGCGACCACCGCCAGGTCGTGGCTGACGTACACCGAGGTCACCTGGTGTTCGACCGTCATCTGCCGCACGGTCTCCAGAACTCGCCGTTGTGTCGTGACGTCGAGGCCCGTGGTGGGTTCGTCCAGAACGATCACACGCGGCCGGCAACTGAATGCCATGGCGATTCCGACGCGCTGCTGCTGACCACCCGACATCTGGTGGGGATAGCTGTTGAGGAATGCGTCCGTGGCCGGCAGGCCGACCTCCTCCATCAACTGCGTCACCCGCTCGTCGACCGTCTCGTGTTCGAGGGAGTCGCCATGGATGATGATCGCTTCGCGCAGTTGCCTGCCAACCCGTAGCGCCGGGTTGAGGCCACTTGCGGGATCTTGGGGCACGTACGCCACGAGTCGGCCGCGGGCGCCCTGCAGATCCTTGCCGCGTAGCTCCAAGATGTCGACGCCGCCGATGCACACCCGGCCCGCCGCGATGCGCAGCCCCTTTCGCGCCAACCCGAGAAGCGCCACACCGACGGTGCTCTTGCCAGAGCCGGATTCCCCCACCAGCCCAAGGACTTGGCCGGGCGCCACCCGAAACGAGATGTCTTCGACTACAGGTGTTCCGCGCACGTCCGTGACGACGGTCAACCCCTCGACGACGAGCCCGTCCCCGGTCGGCGGTGCGGTCTCCCTGGGGAGAGTGGCAAGTTCGGGCAGATCTGTCATGCTTTCGTCAACTCCAATGCCGTAGCCACCGGTACCTCTTCACCGTCTTCGCCGCCAAAGGCCACCCGCGCCAGTGCATCCGCGAAGACGTTGGTCCCCACCGCCAGGATCGC
>NZ_JAVRPS010000632.1:0-3027 GCF_032162105.1 Mycobacterium sp.
AGCCCGACCAGGTGCACACCTGGAAGCCCCGAGGTGATGTCGGCTTCTATCTCGACCAACTCGGCATCCAGCCCGCGCACGGCCACCGAGAACGCCCGGCCCAACGCCATCACCCCACCCCCTGCAGGTGGGTGAGCTCCAACACTTCCCACCCACGCCCACCCGGCGGCGTCGGCCGCTGCCCGATGCGCACGCCGACGACGTCGATGCGCACCTGCGACCAGCTGCCGTCCTGACCGGACAGCCACAACCCGGCCAGCCGCCGCAGCCGGCGCACCTTGTCCGGCGTCACCGCCTGCGCAACCCCACCGAACTGATCGCTGGTGCGCGTCTTGACCTCCACGAACACCACGACACCGCCGGGCTCGGCGGCGATCACGTCCAGCTCGCCATAGCGGCACCGCCAGTTGCGCGCCAGCACGCGCCACCCCAACGACGTCAGATGATCCACCGCCAGTTGCTCGCCCAACGCCCCGATCTGGGCGCGGCTCACCACGTTCTCCGTCATGGCCCAACCGTCCGCGGCGGGAGGGACATCTCGGCGTCCGAAACGAGCGGTTGTACACAGTCGGCAGTTCATCCACAGGCTCGGTATCGGCTGCAGGCGGCATGCAATGATGGGCCCGATGGACTCCGGAGTTCCCAACACGCGAGAAGGCTTCCGCTGCAACAGCGGTCGGTTGGGAGCGGCGGTTCTGGCCGCGGCCACCGCCGCGGTGATCAGCACCAGCTGTTCGTCCGGCACGATCGTGAACACCGACGATGCGACCACGCCCACACAGGCCACCGCGCCTGCTGCGCCGTCGCCGTCGAAGCGCCCCAGCAACGACAACCTGGCGAACGCCTTCGACTACGCCGCGCACGGAGCGGACGGCGAAACGGCGTACTACTTCACCAGCCCCAGCAAGCGATGGGTGTGCGCGATCTTCCCGCGCAAGACGGCGGGCTGCCAGTCCTCGACCGGGTCCGCCATCGCCGTCAAGGGCGCCCCCACCAGCGTGCCCGGCCCGCGGGCCACCGACGCCGCGCCGAATGCCATCGTGGTCGACCGCGCCGCCGACGCTCAGTTCACGTCGCTCGATCCTCCGGGGTACGCCCTGGTTCCCGGTCCTGCGGTCGTTCTCCCCTTCGACCGGGTGTTGGTCGTTGCGGGATTCCGCTGCAACGTTCAGGAAGCTTCGGGGATCTCCTGCCTGAGCGAGAAGACCGGCAAGGGCTTCACGTTCAGCGCAGACGGTTACACGTTGCAGTACACCGACCTACCCGGGTAACGCCTGCCGGAGGCCCTCCACAGCGTCGAAGTCGAGCGACGGGAGTGAAGCGCCTGTCGTCGCAAGCATCAGCAGATCGTGCCCGTTATTGACCAGACAGTAAAGACAAGTACGAACACACAATGCTCTATGTCTGCGGTTTTCTACCCAATAGTGATTTCCAGCAATGCTAGAGCTGTAGGGTCGGGTGTTCGAGGCTCCATACCGCAGCAGACTTTTATGCCGAACACCTACGGTCGGCACGCAGATGACCTCGACAGGTCAAAGGACCAGTCATGGCACCGGATCACCAAGGACCAAACGCTCCGATCGGTGCCGTGCCCCTCCTGCCAGGCAAGGAGGTGCAATAGCGACGTTCCAAGCCGCAGACCCGTTGCAATCCGTTCTTGAACCAGGAGGGAAAGGGCATGTCCGTTGTATTGATCCATCAGGGTCCGAGCCTCACTCAGAAGTCATACGAAGAAATAGTCCGCAAACTGACCGGCGAGACCAGCCTCAAGTCGCCATCCGATTGGCCCGTGGAAGGTCTGCTGATGCATGTGGCCGGGCAGAGCCCGCAGGGGTTCCGGGTTGTCGACGTCTGGCAGTCACGAGAAGCATGCGACCGGTTCGGTGAGCTCCTCGCGCCGATCTTGCAAGAGGTCGGCGTCAACGCTCAGCCCGAAACCTATGAAGCGCACACCTTCGTTTCGGCTTGACGGTCAAGCCTCGCCGGAAAGGCAGGCGGGTTGAGCCGCGCGAAGCCGTCCTGCCGGAAGTACGGAAAGTATGGATACGGGGCTTCGCGATGGCTCACCGCGTCGAGCCGCGCGACCTGGTCGTCGGTCAGCGCCCAGCCCACCGCGCCGAGGTTCTCGGACAGCTGAGTGGCGTCGCGTGCGCCGATGATCACCGATGACACGGTCGGCCGCCGCAGCAGCCAGTTCAGCGCGACCTGCGGAACCGTCCGGCCGGTCTCATCGCCGATCGCGCTCAGCTCGTCGACGACGTCGAAGAGCTGGGAGTCCTGCACGGGCGGACCAGCATCCGCCGTCACGTGCAACCTGCTTCGTTCGGGCAGCGGTGTCCCCCGGCGGATTCGGCCCGTCAGGCGTCCCCATCCCAGCGGGCTCCAGACCAGGGCGCCGACCCCCTGATCCAGGCCGAGCGGCATGAGTTCCCATTCGTAGTCCCGCCCGATCTGCGAGTAGTACACCTGGTGGGCGACATAGCGGGGACGATGAGCCGAGTCGGCGGTCGAAAGTGACTTCATCAGCTGCCATCCCGAGAAGTTGGACACGCCGGTGTACCGGATCTTGCCCTGCGCGACGAGCACGTCGAGTGTCTCGAGGACCTCGTCGATAGGGGTATAGGCGTCGTAGGCGTGCAGCTGAAACAGATCGATGCGATCGGTCCGCAGCCGGCGCAGCGCCTTCTCGACCGCAGCGATCAGGCGCGGCCGCGACGTTCCCGCATCCCCCGGCCCGACGCCGAGCGGCAGCGCCGCCTTCGTCGAGATCAGCACCTGGTCACGCCTGCCCACCAGGGCGGCTCCGAGCACCTCCTCGGAGGCACCGTCGGAGTAGACGTCGGCGGTGTCGAACAGCGTGACACCGGCGTCCAAGCATATGTCGATGATCCGCCGCGCTGCGTCGACGTCGGTGTTGCCCCACGCGCTGAAGAAGTCGCCCGACCCGCCGAACGTCGCTGCGCCGAAACTCCATTCAGACACCACCAGACCAGAGCTGCCGACCCGGCGATACTCCATCACCACTCC
>NZ_JAVRPS010000633.1:0-5055 GCF_032162105.1 Mycobacterium sp.
GTCGGCGCGGTGAGCCTGATCCCCGACGCGCTGACCCAGCACGAAGAGGCGGTCTACACCAACATCGCGTTCATGGAGTCGGTGCACGCGAAGAGCTACAGCAACATCTTCTCCACGCTGTGCTCGACCGTGGAGATCGACGAGGCGTTCCGCTGGTCGGAGGAGAACTCCAACCTGCAGCGCAAGGCCGAGATCGTGATGAACTTCTACCGGGGCGACGATCCGCTGAAGCGCAAGGTGGCCTCGACGCTGCTGGAGAGCTTCCTGTTCTACTCCGGCTTCTACCTCCCGATGTACTGGAGCAGCCGCGCCAAGCTGACCAACACCGCCGACATGATCCGGCTGATCATCCGCGACGAGGCCGTGCACGGCTACTACATCGGCTACAAGTTCCAGAAGGGTCTGGCCCTCGAGGACGAGGCCCGCAAGGCCGAACTCAAGGACTACACCTACGAGCTGCTGTTCGAGCTCTACGACAACGAGGTGGAGTACACCCAGGACCTCTACGACGAGGTCGGCCTCACCGAGGACGTCAAGAAGTTCCTGCGCTACAACGCCAACAAGGCGTTGATGAACCTCGGCTACGAGGCGCTGTTCCCGAAGGACGAGACGGACGTCAACCCGGCGATCCTGTCGGCGCTCTCACCGAACGCCGACGAGAACCACGACTTCTTCTCCGGCTCGGGTTCGTCGTACGTGATCGGCAAGGCCGTGAACACCACCGACGAGGACTGGAACTTCTAAGTACGCAGCTCAGATACCCCTAAGTTTCAAGCTGAGGGTATCTAGATGGCCAACAGTTCGACGGACGTCCTCCGAGTAGCGGCAGGGCACTTCTGCCCACATTTTGCCCAGCCACATTCCTCCACGGTGTGGGCATGGCTGTGGTGCACGCGTACGAGACCAAGCGGGGCAAACGCTATCGGGTTCGGTATCGCACTCCGGACAACCGGCAGACCGACAAGCGCGGGTTCAAGCGCAAGCGCGACGCCGAGCAGTTCGCCAACACCGTCGAGGTGTCCAAGCTGCGGGCGAGTACGTCAACCCCGCCGACGCCCGCACGACCGTGGACGCCCTCGGGCAAGCCTGGCTGGAACGCCAGAAAGGACACCTCAAGCCGTTCAACCGACTGGCAAGGTAGCGGCGGTCACGCACCAATTCGGTTAGGGCATCAGCAAGTTCCGGTCGAAGGCGAGCCACCGGCAGTTGCGGGGTCGCAAGGCTTCGGCATGGGGATCGCGGAGCGCGCACGCGGCGTCCAAATTGACTCCAGATCAAGAAGATTGGCGGCTTTCAAATCAACCTGTAGAGAATGACAAACGGTTGAGCTTCAAATCCGCTGTAGGAAGCAATAACTACTTTGGGGACTACTTGCACCAAGAGGGACGGTGTTGGTGGCGATTTCGATTGCTCAGCTGCTCGAAATGGCTTGCTTGTCTTAGGTGAGAAGACCGGCGAGTCCGCAGGAGCAGTCACAGTCGCAGCACAGGCCGCGTACATCGACCTCAAATGAACGGTTGGCACGCTCTGCGTTGTTGCCCATGTAGGAGGAGCGCCGTCATGAACGATTACGACCCCACAAGTCCCCACGAGACCCTTTCCGCTCGCCCCGTTTCGCCGCCTCCTCCGCCAGCGTCTCCGCCAGACTCGTTGGCTTCGGTAACCATGGCCAAGCAGGCACGCCGGCCAGGGGTACGGCGATTGGTGTCGAAGAGAAAGAGTGGAGGGATTGTGGCCGTTGCGCTGATGTGTGCGGTGATCGGATTTTCTGCCGGTTGCGCCACATCCCCCTCGGCAACGACCGCGTCCCCGTCAGCAACGACCGCGTCCCAGCCGGCAACGTCAGGGCAACCCGTGCCCAGCGGCGGGGGAGCCAACGCTCGGTCTGGCGCGGCCTCAGGGGGAGCATCCGGCACGATCGACAGCGTGTCCCCGTCGAGCTTCACGATGTCGACATCGGCGGGTCAGAAGGTGACCGTCAACCAGGCGTCCTCTACGACGTACCTGAACGGGACGAGCTCGACCTCGGCGAGTGCGATTACAACAGGGGAAAGTGTTCTCGTACTTGGGACGACCAGCGGAACGACCATCACGGCCACGCAGGTCATCGTGCAACCGAATGACGGCGGCGGATCTGCGGCTTCCTCGGCGGCAGGGGTGATCCCCTTCCAGCGCGGTGCACCAAGCACGTCGAAGCAGGTCGGTCAGATCCCGGCGAACTACAGTGAGGGGTCGGGGACGATCGTCAGCGGAACGGAAGCGGATGGGGCGACGAAAGCTGCGCTGCCCGCCTACCCTGGGGGCGTCGTCGACCGTGTTGTGAAGCTGAGTGACGGCGAGTACGAGGTCCACTACATCGGCGTCAACTGGCCGCACCACGTCTTCGTCGGCGAGGACTTCACCGTCGTCGGTGCCAATTAGACTATTGCTCCTGCGGCTTCCAACGTATCCGCTGCCGGTTCGTTGCGGCTCGCACCGCCGCGTCTCGCCTGATGGGCACAGGCTCCAAGATCAAATCTGTAGGGCCAGAATAAGGGGCCAAACTCTCAGGGCATTTGGGGCGCCAGCATCGAGTTGAAGTTCGGACACCTGGGCCGCATCAAGGTGCAGCAGGAGCGGCTAGCAGAGGCTAGGCGTGAGATCCGCGAGCGGTTGTTCGGCGCGCAATATACACGGTTGCGATCCGAAATCACAACTTGCCCAACCACTTTCGTACTGTCATCCGATTCACGCCAATGGTCTGCGCGATGTCGACCTCGGTTACGCCGTCGCCGTGAGCAGCGATGGCGGCATCTTTCGCGGCCTTCGGCGCACGACCCGCGGTCGACGACGGCAGCTGGCCGACTACGCGCGCAGGCTGCGTGCGCTCTTCTCGCCGGTCCTCCAGGACATCGCCCGCTTGGACCGCGACATCAAAGCAGCACTTGAGCACACCGCGTCGGTGGCCTCGCAAGCCCTGACCGATGCCAAGCAGCATCTGGAGGAGTTCAAGGCGGGCCAGACCCGCGCCGAGGTCTTGGACCTGCGTGTCGCGATCTGGGCCTGGCCATCACGGCGGTGGGCCTGGTGCTGGCATTCTGGGCGTAATGTGCCTCGCCGTGCCGACATATTGCCCACATTGTGTTGATTTCTGCAGGTATTAAGAGGCATCAGCAGATATGAATCTTCGCAGGTGAGGGGCATTTTCGACCCTCTGACCAGGTAGCTGCGCAGAACCATAACTTCTTCTCCGGCTCGGGCTCGTCCTACGTCATCGGCAAGGCCGTGAACACCACCGACGAGGATTGGAACTCCTAGACCCGGGCCACCAGAAGCCGTTCGACGCTCGACGGCCGTAGCCCGTCGATGCGGCCGGCGAAGTAGCGCTCGGTCGGCGAAACGTGTTGCACCGAACTGAATCCGGCGTCAAGCGCCATCGCCTCGATGTCGGACGGGGCGTAGTGGCTGATGAACGGGGTGCCGGACTGCCGCGCGGCGGCCTCGACCGCGAGCTGGGCTGGGCGTTCGGCTTCGTCGACGAGGTCGGTCGGCACCAGAAATGTCATCGCCAACGTCGAGCCGGGCGCCAGCGTCGCGACCTGGCGCATGGTGGCTGTGGTCGCTTCGCGGGTGAGGTACATGCTGACGCCCATCGACGATACGACGGCGGCACGGTTGGGGTCGAACCCGTTGGCGCCCAGCGCATCCCACCACGACTCGCCGCTCTCGAAGTCGACGGGCACCAGGTGCAGCCAGTCGGGCACCCCGAACCCGAGTTCGTCGAGGCGCGACCGCTTCCAGGCCTGTGGGCCGGGCTGGTCGACCTCGAAGACCTGCAGCCGGGCGGCGAGTTCGGGCCTGCGTTGGGCGAAGCTGTCCAGGCCGGCGCCCAGGATCACGTACTGGCCGAGGCCGCCCGGGAGCTGTTCCTCGACCAGGTCCTCGATGAATCGGGCGCGCCCGACGATCGACGCGCGGATGAGCGCCGTGCCTTCAGGATTCATGTCACCCCGTGCCCGCCAGCCAGGATCGGGATGGGCGAGCTCGAGGCCGATAGTGTCGTCGAGGACGTGCGGTGGATCATCGATCTCGACATGCAGCGCACGCCATAGCGCGACCCGCACTGCGGTGCTCTCCGGTGCCACGGTGTCGGACGTCATTTCGTGGCCTGCAGCGTCCACTCGCGGCCATCGGGGTCGCGAACGGTCATCAGCCTGGTGCCCCAATGGGTGTCCTCCCATTGGTCGACGACCTCGACGGAGGCATCGAGCTCGTACGCGTCGGCGTCGGCCACCGCCAGCACGATGTTCCGTCGAGTCGGCTCGGTCTCGGGGACCTCGGAGATGAAGAGGTAGGGACCGTCGCCGTTGCGCAGCTGACCGGAGTTGTGGTCTGTCTCGAATTCGACTGTGTAGCCCAACTTCTGGAAGAACTTGGCGGACTTGCCCCAGTTGTGAGTCTCCAGGAACACGGCCTCGATGCCGTCGGTCATGTCAGGTCTCCTTGTCCGTCGATCCGCGAGTGTCGAGGTATGCCCGCAGTGCCTCGGTGACCAGCGCGGACAGCGACATCTCGGTTTCGATGGCGTGATGCTTGACCTGCCGGATCAACCCGATCGGCAGGTAGACGTTGAACTGCTTGACGTCTTCGTCGGCCACGACGTCAGGCTAGCATACTAGCAATCTAGCCGTAAAGCCCTCACGCCAACGCAAGAGGCTCCCGCACGCTCGGCGTGCGGGAGCCTCTTGGTCGACTGTCAGGCAGGGGGAGGCGCCGGCGTCTCCTCCTCGGTGCGCTCGTGAGTCTCCTCCATGACCGTGCGACCGATCTCGGCGTAGATCTCCGGCTTGGAGAAGCGCATCCACACTGCGTAGGCCACCCCGATGACGAACAGCGCCAGGATCAGGTAGGGCGCGGCCTTGAACACCAGCGAGTTGGCTGCGAGGCCGGCCGCGAACGCGCGGTTGTCCCACAGTGCCCACACCACGTACAGCATCGCGATACCGCCGATCAACGGGCAGATCAGCGTGGTGATCACGTTGCCGCGGTGAGTCTTTCGCACCCAGAAGTACCAGA
>NZ_JAVRPS010000634.1:0-5132 GCF_032162105.1 Mycobacterium sp.
CGCGTCACTCCTTGGCGCTCACCAGATTGTTCATCTGGGCGATCTCCCTCTGCTGAGCGCTGATGATCATCTCCGCCAACTTCTTGGCGTCCGGACTCTGACCATCGGCAATCTCGGTTTGGGCCATGGTCACCGCGCCCTGGTGGTGGTCGATCATCGACGTGATCCACAGCTCGTCGAAGGCGGGCCCGTTCAGTGACTGGATCTGAGTCATCGTCGCACGGTCGACCATGCCAGGCATGACGCCGTCGACCATGCCGGGCATGTCCATCCCGCTGTGTTCCCCGTGGTCGGCCGAAACGGGCTCACCCCACTGCGCGAGCAGTCCCGTCATCGTCCGGATCTCCGCCTGCTGATCCCACGAGATGTGCGTCGCCATCATCTGGACGTCGGGGTTCGTGCTTCTGGACGGCACCATTGCCGCCATGTCGACGGCTTGCCGGTGATGCGGAATCATTTCCTGGGCGAACGCGACGTCGGCGGCATTGTGGTCCGTTGACTGCGAGGCGGGAGCCGGGTGGTGACCGGCGTGCTCCTGGCTTGGCGAGCCGCACGAGCTCAGGACGGTAACCATCGCTAGTGCCACGGCCGCCACGAGGAATTTCGGCGACATGGAACGAGCCTAGGCTCCGGACCTGTCGGCCACACGTAGACGTCGACGGCGCCGGGGCTGAACGCGCTAACGTGGGCCGGTGGGGAGTACATCGAAGGCGATTTCGATATCGCTGGCTGCCGTGATCACGTTGGCAACGCTGAGCGGCTGCGGCCGGGAGTCCAAGCCTGTCGAACCCAGCACGCCAATGTCGCAGGCAACGGATATGGCGGGAACGTTGAAGCAGCGAGTGTCCACCGACGCGGTGATGGCGCACCTGACCAAATTGCAGCAGATCGCCGACGCCAACGACGGCAACCGGGCCGCTGGCACGCCCGGCTACGAGGCCAGTGTCGACTACGTCGCTGATGCCCTGCGGTCCAAGGGCTTTGACGTCCAAGTACCCGAGTTCGAAGTGCGGTTGCCGTTCGCCGACCCACCGACCGTCACCGTCGGCGGCACGAACGTCGCCGCCAAGCCGCTCGAGTACACCGTGGGCACGCCACAGGACGGCGTGCGAGGACCGCTGGTGCCTGCACGCGTGGAGGACACCCCCGGCTGCACCGCCTCCGACTACGACGGCTTGCCCGTTGCCGGTGCGGTGGTGCTGGTCGACCGCGGCCAATGCCCGTTCGCGGACAAGCAGGTCGCCGCCGCCGAACGCGGTGCGGTCGCCCTGATCGTCGCGAACACCAGCGATGCCAAGTCGCTCGGCACGCTCGGCGCGGAGACCCAGGTCAAGATCCCGGTCGTCAGTGTCACCAAGGCCGACGGCGCCCGGCTGCGCGCGCAACCCGGCGACACCACGATCAAGCTCAACGCCGGGATCAGGACAGTGACGACCCGCAACGTCATCGCCCAGACCAAGACTGGGTCACCCCACGACGTCGTGGTCGTCGGTGGCCACCTGGACAGCGTGCCTGCCGGGCCTGGAATCAACGACGACGGCTCCGGAGTGGCGGCGGTGCTGGAAACCGCCTTGCAGCTGGGGAGTTCGCCGGATGTGAAGAACATGGTCCGGTTCGGGTTCTGGGGTGCCGAAGAACTGGGCCTGCTCGGCTCCGGGAACTACGTGCAATCGCTGGACGTCGCGGCGCTGAAGGACATCGCTTTGTACCTGAACTACGACATGATCGCCTCGCCGAATCCCGGCTACTTCACCTACGACGGCGACCAGTCGGCGCCACTGGACCCGGACACGAATCCGCCGCGGGTGCCGGAGGGGTCGGCAGGCATCGAACGCACGCTGGCGGCTTATCTCAGGAACGCGGGGAAGACGCCGCAGGACGTTCCCTTCTCGGGTAGCTCCGACTACGAAGGGTTCACCCGAGCGGGCATCCCCGCCGGTGGCGTATTCACCGGGGCGGTGTCCAAAATGACTGCCGATGAGGCCAAGTTGTGGGGCGGAACGGCCGGCGAGCCATACGACCCGAACTACCACCAGAAGACCGACACCGTCGACCACATCGACCGAGCCGCGCTGGAGATCAACGGCAAGGCCGTGGCGTACTCGGTCGGGCTGTACGCGCAGGATCTGAGTGGGCCCGACGGTGTTCCGGTCCACGACGACCGGACCCGTCACGTGGTGGCGAAGTCGTGATCCGGGGAATCATTGACGCGCAACCGAACTGAGATCGAACAGCGTCGGCAGGCAGATCGCAGGCGACTACACGAAGCACCACTCAGACGGGCGGTGGGACCTGAATCCTCTGCCAGCCAGGCTCCTGCCTGTAACCCCACCTCGCCGATCTGGCAGGGGGTTTCCGCCAGGTGTAATATTGTCGGTGCTGGGTCTATCAGCCAGTTCGGAACGAGTCCGGCCGTCCGCCGCTGAACTCGAAGAGCATCAGCTCGCGCCGTACATGCCAAGTCCACCCGTCGCGGTCGAGACAGCATGCATACCTTGCTCATTCCCCCGTTAGCTCTCGGAATTCGGGCACCCGCGAACTCCGCGGTCGCCTAGCCCACTCGTCGAATGTCGCCCACTTGACAGGCGATCAGGCGACAAATACCCGTGCCGGTGGCTCCGGGAATACCCGGTCGCTCACGGTCGCACGGCACTGACCCGGCAATCCTCCTCCCAAACATCTGCACAGAAACCAGGCAATCATCGTGATCGTTCTCGGCATCATCCTCATCGTCCTCGGACTGCTCCTCCCTAGCCTCGTCCCCACCTTCGCCTTCGCCCATATATGTGTGGTCATCGGCGTCATCCTCCTCGTCGTCGGTCTGCTGATGATGCTGATGGGACGGATGGGCCACTCCGTTGGCGGGCGTCGCCACTACTACTAAGCCGCCACACACAGCAGGCGGCCGGCCAGCGCGGGTGCTTCACCCACGCGACGCAAAACTGTGCCAGCGCGGGCACGATCGCCCTGACCGTGATCGCCGGACCACTCAATTATTTCGGTGCCAACCACAAGGTCACGAACTGTCATGTGCCCCAACCCAGTTGATCACCTGTCGCGTCATCGCTGCGCGAGCGGCCAGGCAATGGCGGCCGCCTCGGCAGATGAAACATCGAGCTCCACCCACAAAGAGTCGCACAGCCTTTGACGGCTGCGGGGACCCTCGTCGCGCGGGTGCAGTGGATCGGCGGAAAGCGAGGAGACGATGGCAATCACCGACGTTCCGGCGTTCGCTCACCTGACCGACGCGGACATCGAGAGCCTGGCTGTTGAGCTGGATGCGATCCGCCAAGACATCGAAGACTCCCGCGGCGAGCGCGATGCGCGTTACATCCGCCGTACCATCGCCGCTCAGCGTGCGGTCGAGGTGGCGGCCCGCCTGATGCTGGCCGCCAGCTCACGCCGATCGGCGTGGTGGGCAGGCACCGTGACATTGGGCGTGTCGAAGATCATCGAGAACATGGAGATCGGCCACAACGTCATGCACGGCCAGTGGGACTGGATGAACGATCCCGAGATTCACTCCTCGACGTGGGAGTGGGACATGAGTGGCGCGTCCAAGCACTGGCGGTTCACGCACAACTTCATGCACCACAAGTACACCAATATCCTCGGCATGGACCATGATGTCGGTTACGGCGTGCTGCGTGTCACCCGCGACCAGCGCTGGACACCGTTCAACCTCGGCAACCTGTTGTGCAACTGCGTCCTCGCCATCGGGTTCGAGTGGGGAATCGGCCTGCAGCCCTTGGAGCTCGAAAAGTTCGTCAAGGGCCAGTCGGACCGCGCGGCGACACTGGTGCGGATGCGCGAGTTCGCGAACAAGGCCAGCCGGCAGGTGGTCAAGGACTACGTCGCGTTGCCGGCGCTGACGTCGTTGTCGCCGGGTGCCACGTTCAAGTCCACGGTGATGGCCAACGCGGTGGCCAACGTGATCCGCAATGTTTGGTCCAACGCAGTGATCTTCTGCGGCCACTTCCCTGATGGCGCGGAGAAGTTCGCCAAGATCGACATGGTCGGCGAGACGAAGGGGCAGTGGTATCTGCGGCAGATGCTGGGCAGTGCCAACTTCGACGCCGGTCCGGTGCTGCGGTTCATGAGCGGCAACCTGTGCCACCAGATCGAGCATCACCTGTACCCCGATCTGCCGAGCAACCGGTTACACGAGATCTCGGTGCGCGTCAAGGACGTGTGCGACAAGTACGACTTGCCTTACACCACCGGATCATTCGCGGTGCAGTACGGCAAGACGTGGCGCACCATCGCCAAGCTATCGCTGCCGGACAAGTTTCTGCGCGACACCGCCGATGACGCATCGGAGACCCGCAGCGAGGCGATGTTCGCACCGCTGCAGCCCGGCTTCGCCGGCACCGATCCCGGGAGCGGACGGCGTCGCGGGTTGAAGACCGCGATCGCAGCGGTGCGGAGCTGGCAATTTGACGTCGCCTGGATCGAACATCTCTCACCGCAGCACCGGCCGGGTGATTCATCCGGCGGTTAGAAGGAGTCCTCAATGTCTGACCACGCGTCATCCTCCACCGCAACGCAGATGGCCCAAAACAGCGTGTTCGAACGATTCGCCCGCGGCGGGTACATCGTGAGCGGCTTGCTGCACCTCACCATCGGCTACCTTGCCATCCGGATCGCTCTCGGCAGCGGCGGCGGCACCGCTGACCAATCCGGGGCGCTAGCAGCCCTGGCGGCCAAACCGGGCGGCATCGTCGCGCTCTGGATCGCCGCGGTCGCCTTCTTGGCGATGGCGCTGTGGCGGCTCGTCGAAACAGCCCTCGGTCGTTCGACCGACCCAAAATCCCAGGGCGCACCATCGGAAGTCCTGGATCGGGCGAAGGCCTTCGCGCTGGCGGTCGTCTATTTCGCGTTCGCATACTCCACGTTCGGATTCGCCCGGGGTGCCGGAAAGTCCACCGGTGAGCAGAATGCGGGGATCAGCGCACGCCTGATGCAGACCGGCGCCGGCACCATCGCACTCATCGCCGCCGGCGTGATCATCGTCGCGGTGGGCGGATATCACGTCTACAAGGGAGCCAGCCGCAACTTTCTCGACGACCTCAAAGGCAGATCCAGCGACCTGGTGCGACGACTGGGCATGGTGGGCTACATCGCCAAAGGCC
>NZ_JAVRPS010000635.1:0-2546 GCF_032162105.1 Mycobacterium sp.
CTCGCCCCTGGCGACGCCGTCCTTAATGAGTTCGAGAAAGGCGTCGTGTAGGCCGAAGCCACGTTGGGTCCCCGAGCCAATGGTCACCAGCATCGCGCCGATCATGGAACGGTAGGTGTCACCGGCCCCTTCGAGCACTGCGGCGATCTCGCCGAAGAATCCGACGAGCTGATCGGGAACCGCCTCGTGGGTCCGGTTGGCCAACACCTCGTGCAGGTTGAGCAGACGCTTCTCGGCGAGGGCGTGGATCATGTCCTGCCGGGTGGCGAAATGGTTGAAGAACGTCCGGTTGGCGACGTCGGCCCGTTCACAGATGTCGTCGATCTTGGTGGCATCGATGCCCTGTGAGAGGAACAGTTCGAACGCAGCCGCGAGAATTCGGTCCCGCACTTCACGTTTGCGCCGGTCGATGCGGTTCATAGCGCCGATACTACGCAATGTGCAACGTTGCGTGTGGATGCAACGCTGCACTTGACCGGCCCACGCTACCTACGCACCTTCGCGGGGGGGCGACGCGGCGACGGGGCCGGCGCCGGGCGGTCATCGTGGGCTTGCAGGATCAACCCGATGACACCGTCGATGCGGTTGGCGACGGTGTCATAGCCCAAGGATCCCGTTCCGGCCCTCACCATGGCGCCGTAGAACACGAACTCCACCGCAGACAACACGCTGAGCGGCACTCCTGGGCCGAGCGCAGCGGTGAGTCGTCGGCGAACCTCGATGCCGATCAGCTCCCGCAGTGGCTTCAGCTCTTCCTCTTCACCCATCAGCGCCGTGGTGGTGGCGGCCGCCACTTCGGGCTCGTAGGCGCCGAGCATCGCCAGCGCGTGGATCTCCTGGATGATCCGCTCGTGCGTGGTCTGGTTGACGTCGACGAAGAGCGGCACCGTACGGACGAGCCGCAGATACAGCTCGGCGATCAGACCGTTCTTGGATTTGAAGTAGTTATACGCAGTGGCGGGCGACAATTGGGCGCGGGCGGCGATGGCCCGCACGGTCAGATCGGAGTACTTCGTTTCACGGAGCAGCTCAACCGCCGCATCGAGCACCCGATGGTAGGTCTCCTCTTGGCGCGGCTTTCCGCTGCTGTCCACCTCGACGACCCTCGCTACTTTTCCGTTGGACACGCGTCTAGCGTAGTGGAGCCGTGCGCCGCGAATCAGCCTTCCGCACCGACGCTTCGGCCGACCGGCATCAGGTCGGAATCCACTGGTCGATATCCGCTGCGATAGAGCCTTTCGGTGTGTCCGACCTCCTGATCGGCGAGCCCCGCGGCAGCCAAGGCGTGACCCTTGTAAACCCGCGCAGCCGCACTCAGGCGGTACTGCGTCGAGTCGACCCTGCCGCCGATCTTGGAAGGCCGACTGTCACCCCAGAGCGCCACTTCGGTGAGACCCGATCGCACCGCCTCCAGCACTTCCTCGTGAATGCGCTCGTCCACCGCCACCAGGTCCGCAGCGACCGCGAGTGCAGCGGCGCGTTCGGGTCCGCGGACGACGGACGCAAGCCCGGCGTGCAGGTCGACGATCCTGGCGCCCAGGATCTGTAGCGCTCGGGCGGCGTCCTGGTCGGGCACCAGGACGTCGACGTCCCAGCCCGCCATGCGTCGATCGAACAACCATCCCCCGGTGAACTGGACGACGTCTGCTCCACTGGGAGCGATGACGATCAGCTGGTACCGCACCACCCTGTCCGTGACGGCTTGAACGCGACGGCCCTGACGTCCGACGCGTGGAGTTTCACGACCCATAACCATCTTCGCGCTGGACATGTGTCTACCTTAAACAGTCGGAGTCGACTGCACAAGCAATTGGCGAATGTTCGGCATATTCAGCAAATATCGCGCCGCTCGCTTGAACGGACCGTTGCCTTCGTCCGCCTCTCCACTCCGCCATGTAGGCAATTTTGGACATCTGTCTACTCTCTGGAGAGCGCGCCGCGACGGGCACTAGCTGCTACTGCCTGCCGCTTGTACGGCGGGGGCCGCGCCCAATCGCCAGAGCGGAATCACCACGGCCGGATCACACTCTTCTTCCACGATCCACTTGCACATGCGGCGAATGGGTTCGATGGCGTCCTGCGGCATCGCGATCGCGACGCTGCATGCGTAGCCGAGGCTGGTGAGCCGTTGGGCGCCGAACAACGGAAGCTGGTCACGGAGTTGGCGCTTGAGGCTTTCGGGGTAGATGCCGATCGTCTGGGTGTATGCGTTGACCGCGGCAGTCACCTTGTCCAGGGAATCGACCGGCACGATGTTGGCGACACGGCCGGACAGCATCGCCGAGTAGTCCACCGCGGAATCGAACTGGGACACGATGATCGCGCCCTCCCGGTCCTCGCCGCCGATCACGCGATACCAGTCGTCGGTCATCCGCGAGGCCTCGAGATGCTCGTACAACTCACGGCTCGGAAAGAGCGGCGCCGTGCTGATGAACTCCGGCAGCCCGACCATCGCCTCGTAGATCATCTGGCCAAGACGGTTGGCGTTGGCCACGCCGGCGGCATCGGTCCCGCTCATCACGTAGATCACGCGGGCGTTGGCGCAT
>NZ_JAVRPS010000636.1:0-8994 GCF_032162105.1 Mycobacterium sp.
GGCGAGGCCCGGCCCGTCCCACCGTGGGAACCCAACTCCGAGGAAGACCGTCGACTCGATCAGCACGCCCGGCACCTCATTGAGCTACGGCAATTCGTCGAACCGTTCACCACCGCAGCGGCAGTCCGGTGCTCGACGAGCGACCGCGTCGCCAACCGCATCACGCCCGGCGCAACAGCACCGCCTTTTCGAACGGCAACCGCGCGAAGATGGGCCGCCACAGCCCGGTGACCGACGGTGCGGCCTCCGCCTTCGACACCACGCGGGGGTCGACGAGATCGATCGTCCTGCCGTAGCGCTGAATCCTGCCGCCGCCGGCCGCGGTGATGTTCTTCAGCCAGTCGCGGTTGGGCCCGTAGGTGAGCAAGATCGCGACGCCGTCCTCGGTGCTGAACACCGTCAACGGCGTGCGGAACTGCTTGCCCGATTTACGCCCGACGTGCTCGAGGATGCCAAACGTCGGCGCCCAACCCGCCCACAGCCGTTGGATCGGGTTGGTGACGTGCCGATTGAACCTGGCCAACCATTGCGGTAGTTGCATGCAAACCATCAAACTCTTAGGTCATGGCCTATCTCAAGCCTCCGTGGTTCACCGCCAAGATCTTCAACAGGATCGCGATGGCGACCGGGATCGGCAATAGCGAAACGCTGACGGTGACCAAGCGGGTCAGCAAGCAACCTCAAGAGATCCCGGTGGTCGTGCCCGACGTCGACGGGGTGAAGTACCTGGTCTCGACGCGCGGCGAGACGGAATGGGTGCGCAACGTCCGCGCCGACCCGAACGTCACGGTCGGCAAGTCCAGGTACGTGGCCGTCGAGGTGCCGGTCGAGCAGAGGGCGCCGATCCTGGCCGTGTACCGACCGCTGGCCGGCAAGGTCGTCGATGGTTACTGGCGCCAGTTGCCCGACGACGCCGATCACCCCGTCTTTGCCCTCACGCCAGCTACCTAGCGTTCATGATGTAACCCGAAGGCTGAAGCCCACAGCTGGACCGTCACGTGAACTGGAGTAAGCACATCCTCGACCCGCCCACACGCCGCCCGCCCCTCGGTGCGACGGTCGCGACGACCGACGTCGGTGCGTTGCCGTTGGCGCCGAAGAATCCTTTGCCGATTCGGCAGTTGGTGAAGGCGGTGCGGAATCTCGACAAGGGGCAGGAACCGATCCGCGACGCCGGTGGCCCCATCACCCGCGTGCAACTAGGCCCGAAATGGGCGGTTCCGCCGCTGGTGGTGGTCATGTCACCCGACGGGATCCGCGACGTGTTGGGGCGCAACGACGCCTTCGCCGAGCGATGCATCGTCCACGACGAAGTGCGGTACATGGCGGGCGACAGCCTCTTCGTCCTGCCCAACGAGCAATGGCGTCCGCGCAAGCGCGCACTGCAACCGGTGTTCACCGTTCAGAACGTTCGCTCCTTTGGCGGCCACATGTCACGGGCGGCGCAGACGTTCGTCGACCACTGGCGCGACGGCGGTGAATTCGACCTCGACGTCGAGTGCCGCCGACTGACCATGCGGTCGCTCGGCCGCTCGGTTCTCGGCATCGATCTCAACGAAAGCGCGGAGGTGATTGCCGAGCACATGCACGTCGCGTCCTCCTACACCGCCGATCGCGCACTGCGGCCGGTGCGTGCTCCGCGATGGTTGCCGACTCCGGCGCGCCGCCGCGCCCGTGCGGCGGTGGCGGCGATGCGCCAGGTCACCGACGACATCCTGCAGGCGTGCCGAGCCGATCCGACCCGTGACGCACCGCTCGTTCACGCGTTGATCGCGGCCGCCGACCCGGAGACCGGGCAGCCGATCTCCGACGACGACATCTGCAACGACCTAATGATCTTCATGCTGGCCGGTCACGACACGACGGCGACGGCGCTCACCTACGCGTTGTGGGCGCTGGGGCACCATCCCGACGTGCAGGACCGCGTTGCCGCGGAGGCTGCCGAGATCGGTGATCGGGAGCTGACCCCTGCGGACGTGTCCCGGCTCGAGTACACCGTTCAGGTACTGCACGAGGCGTTGAGGCTGTGCCCGCCAGCGGCGGGGGTCGGTCGGCTGGCCGTGCGCGACATCGCCGTCGACGGCTACCGCGTCGAGGCGGGCAGTCTGGTGGCCGTGGGTATCTATGCGCTGCATCGGGATCCGGCGCTGTGGGACCGTCCGACGGTGTTCGACCCCGACCGATTCAGCCCGGACAATGCCAAGGGCCGCGACCGCTGGCAGTTCATCCCGTTCGCAGGCGGCGCACGGTCGTGCATCGGGGAACACTTCGCGCGTCTGGAAACGACCCTCGCGCTGGCCACCATCGTTCGGTCTACCAAGATCCGATCGTTGGGCGACGACTTTCCCGTCGAGGTGCCGTTCACCACGGTCGCCAAGGGGCCGATCTGGGCACGTGTCGAACCGCGAAGCTGAAACCCAGGTGCCTGCCGACTTGGGTCTCTTTGCGGGAACCGATCTTTCGAGCCGCGTCGAGAGGGCAGATCGGTCACTCCCGGAATTCCGCCGACGCGGGGTCCAAGCGTCCCTGCTCGCCACCCGCCTGGCGTCCGCCGCCGCCGCAGGCCGCGACTTCGCAGTCGTGACCACCGGGCCGGGTTCGAAGTCACAGCAGAACGTCCAGCGGTTGGGCTTTCAACTTCTCTATGCCCGGGCCATCCTCGTCGGGAGTCGTCACTGACCAGGGGCCCATCTGGGCCGGTCTCCGTGCGCGAAGGCCACGCCCGCCGGTTCCCACTACACCCTGTAGTTGACGCCGGGGGGCTGGCTGGGACACTGGTGGCCATGCAGAGCACTGCCGTCTCCGCGAAGCTGTTCGCCGAAGCTGTCGCCGTGATCCCCGGCGGGGTGAACTCGCCGGTCCGGGCGTTCGCCGCCGTCGGCGGCACCCCGCGATTCATCACCAAGGCCAAGGGCTGCTGGCTCACCGACGCCGATGGCAACCGCTACGTCGACCTGGTCTGTTCCTGGGGGCCCATGATCCTCGGTCACGCCCATCCGGCGGTCGTCGAGGCCGTGCAGCGGGTCGCCGCCGACGGACTCTCGTTCGGTGCGCCGACCCCGGCCGAGACCGACCTGGCCCGCGAGATCATCGGCCGCGTTGGCGCCGTCCAGAAGGTGCGGTTGGTCAACTCAGGCACCGAAGCGACCATGAGCGCCGTGCGCCTGGCCCGCGGGTTCACCGGACGTGCGAAGCTGATCAAGTTCTCCGGCTGCTACCACGGCCACGTCGACGCGCTGCTCGCCGATGCCGGCTCCGGCGTCGCGACCCTTGGCCTGCCGTCCACCCCGGGCGTCACCGGGGCCACGGCCGCCGACACGATCGTGTTGCCGTACAACGACATCGCCGCCGTCGAGGACGCCTTCGCTCAGTTCGGCGACGAGATCGCTTGTGTCATCACCGAAGCCAGCCCGGGCAACATGGGCGCCGTACCGCCTTTGCCCGGCTACAACGCCGCACTGCGGCGCATCACCGCCGACCACGACGCGCTGCTGATCCTCGACGAGGTGATGACCGGCTTCCGGGTCAGCCGGTCCGGCTGGTACGGGGTCGATCCGGTGGAGGCGGACCTGTTCACGTTCGGCAAGGTGATGAGCGGTGGCCTGCCCGCCGCCGCGTTCGGCGGCCGCGCCGAGGTGATGGACCGGCTGGCCCCGTTGGGCCCGGTGTATCAGGCCGGCACGCTGTCGGGTAACCCCGTCGCCATGGCCGCGGGCCTGGCCACGCTGCGCGCCGCCGACGACGCGGTCTACGCCAAGCTGGACGCCAACGCCGACCGACTCTCGGCTCTGCTATCCGGAGCGCTCACCGATGCCGGTGTGGCACATCAGGTTTCGCGGGCGGCGAACATGTTCAGCGTTTTCTTCTCCGACGAGCCGGTCACCGACTTCGCCTCGGCGAAGGCCACCGACACGTGGCGCTTCCCGCCGTTCTTCCACGCCCTGCTCGGCGCGGGCGTCTACCCGCCGTGTAGCGCATTCGAGGCCTGGTTCGTGTCCGCCGCACTGGACGACGACGCGTTCGACCGGATCGCCGCCGCCCTGCCCGCCGCGGCCCGCGCTGCCGCCGAAGCCGAGAGGCCGGCATGACGGTCACGACGACGGTGCACGTCATGCGGCACGGCGAGGTGCACAACCCGGACAGGGTTCTCTACGGGCGCCTGCCGGACTTCCACCTGTCGGAACGTGGACGAGCGCAGGCGCAAGCGTCCGCAGACTGGTTGGCGGACAACGACATCGTCTATCTGGTGGCCTCACCCCTCGAGCGAGCGCAGGAGACGGCGGAGCCGATCGCCAAGTCGCACGGGCTGACCGTCGACACCGACGACGACCTCATCGAGTCGTGGAACCACTTCGAGGGCGAGAAGGTCGCGCCGGGCGACGGGGCATTGCGCGACCCGAGGAACTGGCCGCTGCTGCGCAACCCGCGGAAACCGTCGTGGGGTGAGCCGTACGTCGAGGTCGCGGCGCGGATGCAGGCGGCGCTGCATCGGGCCCGCATCCGCGCGGAAGGCCACCAGGCCGTGTGCGTCAGCCATCAGCTTCCCGTCGAGACGCTGCGCCGGTCGATGACGGACCGGCACCTGCACCATCTTCCGTTGCCGCACAGCCGGTTGTGCAATCTCGCCTCGCTCACGTCGTTCACGTTCTCCGGCGACAAGCTCACTCGATGGGGCTATTCGGAGCCCTGGGGTCTGTAGTGAGATGGCTGGTGATGTCGATCGTGTCGGTGGCGGTGCTGCTGACCGGCTGCTCCACCGGTGACGACGCGGTCGCCCAGGGCGGCACGTTCGAGTTCGTCGCCCCCGGCGGCAAGACCGACATCGTCTACGATCCGCCCAACAGTCGCGGCCGCCCAGGGCCGATCTCCGGGCCCGAGCTGACCAACCCGTCCAAGACCGTCTCACTCGACGACTTCGCGGGCAAGGTCGTCGTGATCAACATATGGGGACAGTGGTGCGGCCCCTGTCGATCCGAGATCCCCGAGCTACAGAAGGTCTATGACGCGACCAAGGCCGAGGGCGTTGCCTTTCTCGGCATCGACGTACGCGACAACAACCGCGACGCTGCGGTCGACTTCGTCGTCGACCGCAAGGTCACCTTCCCGTCCATCTACGACCCGGCGATGCGCACCATGATCGCCTTCGGTGGCAAGTACCCGACCACCGTCATCCCGTCGACCCTGGTGCTGGACCGCCAGCATCGCGTCGCCGCGGTCTTTCTGCGCGAGTTGCTCGCCGAGGACCTCCGGCCGGTGGTGGACCGACTGGCCGCCGAAAAGGACACCCCGGCATGACGGGCTTCGCCGAAACCGCTGCCGCAGGACCCCTGCTGGTGGCGCTGGGCATCTCCGTGCTCGCCGGGTTGGTGTCGTTCGCGTCCCCGTGCGTGGTGCCGCTGGTGCCGGGCTATCTGTCGTATCTCGCAGCGGTCGTCGGCGTAGAGGACGAGCCAGGACTGGGGACCCCATCGGCAGATAGAGGAGTCGCGATCCGGACGGCACGGCTGCGGGTCGCGGGCGCCGCCGCGCTGTTCGTGGCGGGGTTCACCGTGGTGTTCGTGCTGGGCACCGTGGCGGTGCTCGGGCTGACCACCACGCTGCTCGTCAATCAGCTTCTGCTGCAACGCATCGGCGGAGTCGTCACCATGCTGATGGGGCTGGTGTTCGTCGGCTTCGTCCCGGCGCTGCAGCGCGAAGCCCGGTTCACGCCGCGGCGGCTGTCCACCATCGCCGGCGCTCCGCTGCTCGGCGCGGTCTTCGCGCTCGGCTGGACGCCGTGCCTTGGCCCCACGTTGACCGGGGTGATCGCGGTGGCGTCGGCGACCGAGGGCGCCAACGTGGTGCGCGGCGTCCTGCTCGTCATCGCGTACTGCCTTGGGCTGGGAATCCCGTTCGTGCTCTTGGCCTTCGGGTCCGCGCGGGCGGTGCAGGGGCTCGGCTGGCTGCGTCGCCATACCCGGGGCATCCAGATCTTCGGCGGCGTGCTGCTGATCCTGGTCGGCGCCGCGCTGGTGACCGGGATGTGGGCCGACTTCATCTCCTGGGTGCGCGACGCGTTCGTCAGCGACATGCGATTGCCCATATGACCACGTCCCCCCCGCGAACAGACGCAAAAGTGCCCAAAAACCGGCGTGTCGGAGCACTTTTGCGACTGCTCGCGGCGTACGCGAGGAACACCTGGCGCACATTGACCTCGATGGGCACGGCGTTGGTGCTGTTGTTCCTGCTGGCGCTTGGAGCCATCCCCGGCGCACTGCTGCCGCAGCGCAGTCTCAACGAGGCCAAGGTCGACCAGTACATCGCCGACCACTCCGTGATCGGTCCGTTGCTGGACCGGCTTCAGGCGTTCGACGTGTTCTCCAGCTTCTGGTTCACCGCGATCTACGCCCTGCTGTTCATCTCGCTGGTCGGCTGCCTCACGCCACGGCTGCTCGAGCACGTTCGCAGCGTGCGCGCGCAGCCCGTGGCGGCGCCGCGGAACCTGGCCCGGCTGCCGAAGCATCACGCCGCCGAGGTGGTCGGGGACGCCGACACCCTCGTCGCCGACGTGACGCAACGGCTGCGCGGATGGCGGCGCATCACTCGACACGAGGGCGAAATCACGGAGATTTCAGCGGAGAAGGGCTATTTCCGCGAGTTCGGCAACATCGTGTTCCACTTCTCGCTGCTGGGACTGCTGGTCGCGGTGGCCGCAGGCAAGCTGTTCGGTTACGAGGGCAACGTCATCGTGATCGCCGACGGCGGCCCTGGCTTCTGCTCGGCGTCCCCTGCGGCATTCGACTCGTTCCGGGCGGGCAACACGGTGGACGGCACGTCGCTGCACCCGATCTGCCTGCGGGTCAACGACTTCGATTCGCAGTACCTGCCGACGGGTCAGGCGCTGAGCTTCGCCGCCAACGTCGATTACCAGGCCGGGGCGGACCTGAACACCGACACCTGGCGGCCGTACCGGCTCGAGGTCAACCATCCGCTACGGCTCGGCGGCGACCGGATCTATCTGCAGGGCCACGGTTACGCGCCGACGTTCACCGTCACGTTCCCCGGCGGCCAGACCCGCACCTCGACCGTGCAGTGGCGCCCCGACGATCCCTTGACGCTGCTGTCGTCCGGGGTGATCCGCGTCGACCCGCCGGGCGGCACGTATCCCGACGAACGCGAACGCCGCAAGAACCAGATCGCCGTGCAGGGCTTGTTCGCCCCGACCGAGCAGCTGGACGGCAAGCTGCTGTCGTCGAGCTTCCCTGCCCTCAACGATCCCGCCGTGGCGATCGACGTCTACCGCGGCGACACCGGCCTGGACACCGGCCGGCCCCAGTCGCTGTTCACGCTCGATTCGCGGCTCATCGAGCAGGGCAGGCTGAAGAAGCAGTCTCGGGTCAACCTGCGGGCCGGCGAGTCGACCCGGCTCGACGACGGCACCACGATCCGGTTCGACAGCGCGGTGCCGTTCATCAACGTGCAGGTCTCGCACGACCCGGCGCAGGTGTTTGTGCTCGGGTTCGCGTTGACGATGATGGCCGGCCTGCTGGTGTCGCTGGTGGTGCGGCGGCGCCGGATCTGGGTTCGTATCGAGCCAGCCGGGCCGGGTACGGTTAGCGTCGAGCTGGGCGGCCTCGCGCGCACCGACAACTCCGGCTGGGGCGACGAGTTCGAGCGGATCACCGGGCGGCTGCTGGAAGGCCGGGACGAGGCCGGGCCCAAGGGAGAGGATCGGCGCATGAACACCCAGCGAGAAGCGAAGCGGGATCGCGCATGAACCCAGAGCACATCGACATCGGGCTGGCCCGATACTCGGATTGGGCCTTCACCTCGTCGATCGTGGTGCTGGTGGTCGCACTGGTGCTGCTCGCCGTCGAACTCGCCTACAGCCGCGGCCGCAAGGTGGAGCACCGTGAACTGGTGGCCGCAGGCACCGGAACCAACACCGTCGCCGACGCCGACGCGCCGGGACGGGTGCTCGACACCCCGAAGCGGCCGGTCGACGAACGCATCGGGCGGTCCGGGCTCGCGCTTGTCTACGTCGGGATCGCCATGCTCGGGGTCTGCATCCTGCTGCGCGGGTTCGCCACCGCGCGGGTGCCCTGGGGCAACATGTACGAGTTCATCAACCTGACCTGCTTCTGCGGTTTGGTTGCGGCGGCGATCATGCTGCGCCGCCCCCAGTACCGGGCGCTGTGGGCGTTCGTGCTAGTGCCGGTGCTGATCCTGCTGACGGTGTCGGGCCGGTGGCTCTATGCCAACGCCGCGCCGGTGATGCCCGCGCTGCAGTCATATTGGCTGCCGATCCACGTGTCCGTGGTGAGCCTGGGCTCCGGGGTGTTCCTGGTCGCCGGCGTGGCCAGCATCCTGTTCCTGGCCAAGATGTCGCCGTTGGGCGCCCCGGACCGCGAGGGCAGGCTCGCCGGCATCCTCCAACGGCTGCCCGACGCCCAGACGCTTGACCGCATCGCCTACCGCACGACGATCTTCGCGTTTCCCGTGTTCGGGTTCGGGGTGATCTTCGGAGCGATCTGGGCCGAGGAGGCGTGGGGCCGTTACTGGGGCTGGGATCCCAAGGAGACGGTGGCGTTCATCGCCTGGGTGATCTACGCCGCCTACCTGCACGCCCGGTCGACCGCGGGCTGGCGCGACAAGAAGGCCGCCTGGATCAACGTGGCCGGCTTCGTCGCGATGGTGTTCAACCTGTTCTTCATCAACCTGGTCACCACCGGGTTGCACTCCTACGCCGGAGTGGGCTGACCTTGAGTTCTGCGCCAGGCCAGCACCCGGCGGCCGAGCCCGGGTTCAGAGCGCAGCAGCGCTTCAGCGATCCCGCGGAGACCGTGCCGCCGGAGTGGACGGCACCGACCCCGCCGCACGGCCTGCCGCTGGCGCAGATCGTCGCCGAGCTGAACGAGCAGCCGATCTCCGCAACGGAGCCTGTCGCGCCGCCGCCGCACTTCGACCTGTCGACGGTCGCATTGCTCGGTCAGCCGAAGCGCACGCCGTCGGGGG
>NZ_JAVRPS010000637.1:0-3327 GCF_032162105.1 Mycobacterium sp.
CGGAAGGGGCATCCCTGCTGGTGTTGCCCGCGGGCCCGCAGCCGCCATCAACCAACTGAGGCGCGAACGAGTTCGGCGATCGCCTCCAGCGCGGCATCGTCGTGCACGGGATCGGCCCACGCCGGAAGCACCGGTAAGTCCACCCAACTGATGCACCCCGCATACGCCGGTTCCCTCGGCAGCCGCACCGGCTCGATCAGCGGCCTGGCCTGCACCACCAACACGGTGAGCCGGTGCCTTGGCCGGAAGTCCAGCCGGTCGGCACGCACGGACTCGGCGGTCCAGATGTGCGTCTGCTCGATGTCCGCCAACCCGTCGGGGTGGTTAACCGCAACGGCGGCCACCACTTTCGCGCCGGCCCGAACCACCACCTCCGCTTCGGTGCTGTCGGACGCGGCGGCATCGAGCAGGTCGCGGTGCTCGGGGCGGACCCGTTCGGCGTGACCATGTGCGACGGTCGGAAAGAAGACGAACTCCGGCGCGGCCAGGTCGAAGCGCTTCTCGCCGATGCCGCCCTTGCGCAACAACACCGTCTGCCTGCCGTCGAGCATCGCGTGCACGGCCGCGCTCCACTCCTTGAGCGCGGTCGCGCTCACTTCGCCGCAGCGGCGATGCGGGCGCGGACCTCGGGGCGACGCAACGGGGGCACCGTCTTGGGCGGCTGCCGTCGCGGCGGCAGTTCGGCAAGCAGACGCGCGGTGGTCGCGGTCACCTCGGCGACCGCGGCCTCGAAGGCGTCGGCGTTGGCGGCGGTCGGGCGGGTGATGCCGCTGACCTTGCGGACGTACTGACGGGAGGCGGCCTCGATCTCCTCAGCGGTCGCCGAGGGTTCCAGTCCGCGCAATTCGGTGATGTTCCGGCACATGCTTCAACCATATGTCGATGTCGATACGGTGAGAACATGCCTGACACCGAAGATGACGTCCTGCTGATCGACACCACCGATCGCGTCCGCACCCTGACCCTAAACCGTCCCCAGGCGCGCAACGCGCTGTCCTCGGCCCTGCGCACCCGGTTCTACGCGGCGCTGACCGAGGCCGAGGCGGACGGCGACGTAGACGCCGTGATCCTCACCGGCGCCGACCCGGTGTTCTGCGCAGGTCTGGACCTCAAGGAACTCGGCGACACCACGCAGCTTCCCGACATCTCGCCCAAGTGGCCGGCCATGGGCACACCTGTGATCGGCGCGATCAACGGCGCCGCCGTCACCGGCGGCCTCGAATTCGCGCTGTACTGCGACATCCTGATCGCCTCCGAGAACGCCCGCTTCGCCGACACCCACGCCCGCGTCGGGCTGCTGCCCACCTGGGGACTGTCGGTCCGGTTGCCGCAGAAGGTCGGCATCGGCCTGGCCCGGCGCATGAGCCTGACCGGCGATTACCTGTCCGCGCAGGACGCGCTGCGGGCCGGCCTGGTCACCGAGGTGGTCGCGCACGACGATCTGCTGCCCGCGGCCCGCAAGGTCGCCGCCTCGATCGTGGGCAACAACGCCAAGGCGGTGCGTGCCCTTCTGGAGTCCTACCACCGCATCGACGAGCAGCAGACCAGCCCCGGGTTGTGGATCGAGGCGAGGTCGGCCACGCAGTGGATGCAGGAGGCGACCGGCGACGACATCGCCGCCAATCGCGACGCCGTGTTCGAACGCGGCCGCGCCCAGGTGCAGTGACATGAACGAAGCCCATCAGCACTGCGGCAGCGACGAATGGCGCGAGATGATCCGCGAGGTCATCCTGCCCTGGGCGCTGGGCAATGCCGACCTCGGTGACGACGTGCTCGAGGTCGGGCCAGGGTACGGCGCCACCACCGACGTCTTGAGCCAGTCGGTGCCGAAGCTGACGTCGGTGGAGATCGACCCCGAGCTCGCCGCCATGCTGCGCGATCGTTTCGCCGACGTGCCGTCGGTGGAGATCGTCAACGCCGATGCCACGACACTGGCGTATGACGACCAAAGATTCACCGGTGCAGCGTGTTTCACCATGCTTCACCACGTGCCGACGGTGCCATTGCAGGACCGGTTGTTCGGCGAGATCGCCCGGGTCCTGCGGCCCGGCGCCGCGTTGGTGGCCAGCGACAGCCTCGCCAGCGACGAGTTGGCCGCCCACCACGAGGGCGACACCTACAACCCCGTCGACCCCGACTCGCTCCCCGTCCGCCTGGCCGCGGCGGGCTTCGAACGGATCGACGTGCGCACCAACCCGTATGGCTGGGCAGTCGTCGCGCACAGGGGCTAGCCGGTTCCAGCCACCAGCCAATGCCCGGAGAACGCGCGCCAGCCGACGAAGACCAGGCGCAGCACCATGAAGGTGGTCAGGCCCGACCAGATGCCCAGCAGTCCCCAGCCGAAGATCAGTGACAGCCAGATCAGCGGCAGGAAGCCGACCAGCGCACTGACGAGGGTGGCGTTGCGCATGAACTTCGCGTCACCAGCACCGAGCAAAACCCCGTCCAGCGCGAAAACGATTCCGGCGATTGGCAACTGAGCGACCAGGAACCACCACGGCACGCCGATCGCGTCCAGCACCGAGCGGTCGTCGGTGAACAGCGTGGGCAGCACCGACGCCCCGACGGCGAATACTGCTGCCAGTACCGCGGCGGCCAAGGTGGAGAACACCGTCACCCTCCACGCCACCGACTTCGCGTGCGCCAGCTGACCTGCCCCCAGCGCCGCGCCGACCAGCGACTGCGCGGCGATCGCCAGCGAATCCAGCACCAGCGCAAGGAAACCCCACAGTTGCAGCACCACCTGGTGCGCGGCGACCGCGGCCGCGCCGAACCGGGCCGCCACCGCCGCGGCAGACACGAAGCACGCCTGGAACGCCATGGTGCGCACCAGCAGATCGCGGCCCATCACCACCTGGGCCCGCAACACGGTGAAGTCCACGGACAACGGCACCCGTTCGGCCAGCAGCGCGCGGCAGAACAGCAGGGCCGCCAGCCACTGCCCGACCAGATTGGCCACCGCCGAGCCGGCCAGCTCCATGCGCGGCAACCCCAGCCAGCCGTACACCAGCGTCGGGCACAGCACCGCGGACAGGGCGAATCCCGCGACGACGTAGCGCAGCGGCCGCGCGGTGTCCTGCACGCCGCGCATCCAGCCGTTGCCCGCCAGCGAGATCAGGATGGCTGGCGCGCCGAGGATCGCGATCCGCAGCCACGGCAGCGCCATGTCGGCGATCTCACCGCCGTCGGCGATCACCCGCAGCAGCGGCACCGCCGCCACCTCGACCGCCGCCACGACGAGCACCCCGAGCCCGACCGCCAGCCAGGTGGCCTGCACGCCCTCCCCGACGGCCGACCCGCGGTCACCGGCCCCGAAGAACCGGGCGG
>NZ_JAVRPS010000638.1:0-4840 GCF_032162105.1 Mycobacterium sp.
CCTGCTGCCCGCCCCCGCCCGCACCCCGGCCGGTTATCGCGATTACGGAGCCGAGTCCATCGACCGGCTGGAATTCGTCGGCCGCGCCCAGTCCGCGGGCCTGTCGTTGCGGGAGGTCCGTCAGGTGCTGGCCATCGCCGATCGAGGCGATGCTCCGTGCGAACACGTGGTCAGCACACTGCAGGCTCGGCTCGATCAGGTGCGGGCCACGATCGCGGAACTGTCCAGTTTGGAAACCCATCTGGCCGCGCTGCTCGATCACGCCAACACCGCGGAGCCGATCGAGGAGGCCGGGGTCTGCTGGATCCTGGAAAGCGATCTGGCCGATCCCGGGTCCGCGGGCCGAGCGGCCGTCGAGGTGTGAACGAATCCAGATCGGTGGACAGCTCCTCCGGGTCTACTATGTAGGTACGTAGATAGTGGGGCGCTCCGATCGCCGAACCGGGAGGATTGATCATGCAGGCAACTGACGTGCGGGCAGCCGACGCCGACCGTGAGCGCGCGCTCGCAGAGCTTGAGCGGCACACGTCTGCCGGACGGCTGAGCATGGACGAGTTCTCCGACCGTGCCGCCGCGGTGTACCGGTCGCGCACCATGGGCGAGCTGGCTGCACTCACCGCAGACCTGCCGCCCATTCCTGAGCCGCTTCCGCCCGTCACGGGGGTCCCGCGCTCCTTGGTGATGACGCTGGTCATGATCGCCGCCGCGCTAGCGCTGCTCGGTCTTGCCGCTGCGGCGCATGCCGGCCCACTGATGAGCGGCCTGGGATGCGGCTAGCGCCGACTCTGCTGACGCCGGTGCGTGGGGTCCGTACGCGGGTGGCGACTCCGCCCCCGAACCGATGGTCGCGGCACCGAGGCCTTGCTCCCGGTGGGAAGGCTGAATGCCGGCCGGTAGGCATCGCTTGATCAGTCGTGGTCGGGGTACACGATCCGCCTGGTGACGAGATGGCTTGGGTCGGTCAGGGTTTCGTCAGCGATCCGCCCCGCTTTGTCGAGGGTGAGGAGCATCGAGATCGACGCGGCAGGGTATCCGAGGGCGAGCCGGGTCGCGCCGCTGCCGCTCGAGACACGAACCGCCTGCGGGGCGCTGCCCGCCGCGTAGGGCTGCTGTGACACGAAGAACTCTGCCGATAATTCCAGCGGTGTGGGCGCACCGGCGCCCGACGTCGAGTCGCTGGTCACCGATTCGTAGACGGTGATCTGGCCGGCGGCCCGGGTGGCGGCTACGGCGCGAGCGAGGTCCTCGGCGCCCGGGCGCGTCGGCCACGGCACCAGCAGGCTCACCGGGCCGCCCCGAGCGTCGTCGGCCCCGGCGGCCAGGCTCAACACGTTGTCGCCGTCACCCCAGGCCGCGCTGGCCACGAAGCAACCCTGCCCGCAGCCGCGAAACGGCAGTGTCGCGTCGGCACCGTCGGGTCGGCCGAACCGGCCGGACAGGGTGTAGTGCCGGTCGGGTTGCGCGGCGTAGAAGTCCCCACGTTGTGGTGCCGACAGCCGTACCACCAGTTGCCCGTCGCTGGCGGCGACGGCGACTCCGATCTGGCCGGCGAGGGTCCCCAACGGCAGCACCAGACCTCGGGGTTCCGGTGGCGCTGGTTGCACCGCGCCTCTCGCCGGCGTCGTGGACACCAGTGTCGCGCTGAGCGCGAGCACCGCGACCAGGGTAATGCTTTCGACGCGAATCACGCTGGGCACCTTCGAGATACCGGATTCGTTGCGTTGGATCCTGCGCGCCGTCAAGGCCAGCGTGGCGGCGGCGGCGACGAGGACGAGTTTGACCACCAGGACCCGGCCGTAGTCGGTGGAGAACACCTCGGACAGCGGTAGCAGCACCAGCGCGGACACCACACCGGTGGCGATGACGACGGGGAACGTCCACACCGCGAGCCGCATGTAGCCGCTGAGCACCCATCGCAGCGCCGCTGGTTCACCCCGCCAGGCCAGCACCGCCAGCGTCGTCGCGACGAGGGCGCCGACCCAGATCGCCGCGGCGCCCAGGTGCACACCGGTGAGCAACGCGCCCCACACTCCGGCCACGGTATGGGCGTGCGACCGCCATCCCTCCGCGCCGACCACCACCAGCAGCGGCAGCAGGGCCCACGCTCGGCGTCGCACACCGACAACGGCCAGCGCCGCGAGCAGTCCGGCAGCTTCGACCGACAGGATTATCCCAGAACCGTCGCGCCACAAGACATTCACCCGTCCGGCCTCGGCCACCATCTCGGCCCCGAGGCCGGCCACCGCGGCCAGCGCGACCAGCAGGGCGCCGATGGTCCATGACCTCGTCGGCGGAAGCCGCGGGTTTTCGGCTCGCGCCGAGGAGGTGAACCGTTGGGCGATCAGACCGCCGAACGCGATCGCGAAGCCCCCGAACAGCAGCCAGCGCAGCCCTGCGGACAGCCAGGCGATCGGCGGCCCGTTGGTGCCCGACGCTGCGGCGGTCAGCGCGTAGCCGACGCCGAACCGGAATTCCTCTTCGACCAGGTCGCCGTCGGTGCCGGTGGCGCGCCAGCGCACGGTGTAGCTGCCCGGCGGCAGCGGCGCGCTCGGGCGTGCGGTCACCACCTGCCCGCCACGCGCGGTTCTCGCGACGCCGATCGGCACCGTCGCGCCGTCCTTGTCGAGCAGCACGACCGCGTCGGCGCCGATGGTGACCGGTTCGTTGAACATCAGCGTGATCGCCTGCGGCGCAATCGGTACCGCGGTGTCGGCGGCGGGATCGGTGAACAGCAGCGTCGGGTGCGCCGCCGCCGTCCCGGCGGCACCGACGCTGAGCACCGCCAATGCGACCAGCACGGCGAGCACCCCCATGGCGCGGCGGACGCCGGTGGTTCTCGACTGGCCGCGCGGCGACCGCGCAGGCCACGAAACATGTCGACTCGTCACCGGCGTCGACACATCAACGACCGACCGAACGAACCGGGTGCAGTGCTTCAACCTGGCGAGGCAGGCGGCGGCCCCCCGCACACGATGGTGATGCGTCGGGGAACCGACCGTCGGGGGTGAATGTCCTTGGCGGCCAATGATCCGGCGACCGCCTGAGGTCGCCGTGGTCGTTGTTGCGAGCGGGACGGTAGCGGTCGCAATGACCGGTACCCTCCGGCAATGCTGGAGTGCATCGCGGTCACCGGGGTTCGCGCAGCAGCGCGAGGCGTTGTCGATATTCGTCGTCGTCGATCTCGCCGCGTGCGAAGCGTTCGCTGAGCAGATCCTGCGCGCCTGGCTGCCAGGAACCGGGCGGGCCGGCGGCAGTGCTGCTTGGGCCTACCAGATAGCGGATGGCGAGGACGACGGCGGTGATCACCGCGGCCCAGAACAACACCATCACGACGGTCATCAGGATCCAGCCGCCCCATCCCCAGCCGTTACTGCCGTACCACATCATCATCGTCTACCCTTTCCTCACATTTCCGGAATGAACTCGCAGATCGCGAGTTCGCCTTGCGTATGCGCCCTGAGCCGCACCGTCATTGACCATCGCCCAGCTCGATCGGTACACCGACGAGGGAGCCGTATTCGGTCCAACTGCCGTCGTAGTTCTTCACGTCGGAGTGCCCGAGCAGCTCCCGCAGCACGAACCAGGTATGCGAGGATCGCTCACCGATGCGGCAGTACGCGATGGTCGGCTGGGATCCGTCCAGGCCGGCGTGGGCGTAGATCGCCGTCAGGTCCTCGTCGGACTTGAACGTGCCGTCCTCGTTGGCGGCCCTGCTCCACGGCACGTTGATCGCGCCGGTGATGTGACCGGCACGCTGTGCCTGCTCCTGTGGCAGGTGCGCGGGGGCCAGTATCTTGCCGGAGAATTCGTCGGGGGACCGGACGTCGACCAGGTTCTTGGTCCCGATGGCGTCGAGGACTTCGTCGCGGAACGCGCGGATCGACACGTCCGGCGCCTCGGCCTTGTATTGGGTGCCCGGCCGGTCGACGGCCTCGGTGCTCAGCGGGCGAGCGTCGAGTTCCCATTTCTTGCGGCCGCCGTCGAGTAGCTTGATCTTGTCGTGCCCGTAGAGCTTGAAGTACCAGTAGGCGTAGGCGGCGAACCAGTTGTTGTTGCCGCCGTAGAGGATCACGGTGTCGTCGCCTGCGATGCCACGGTCAGACAGCAGCTCGGAGAACCGGTCCTGGTTGACGAAGTCGCGGCGCACCGGGTCCTGCAGGTCGGTGCGCCAGTCGAGTTTGACCGCACCCTCGATGTGACCACCGTCGTAGGCGGTGGTGTCCTCGTCGACCTCGACGAATACGACGTTCGGGTTGTCCAAATTCAGCTCAGCCCAGTCGGCGGTGACCAGGACGTTGTTGCGGCTCATGCGGTGACTCCTGATATCCGGGTTGGGATTGGTTCCCAATGCGTGTGCTGGCTGATGACCCGTGACCGTCGGGTGCGGCTGTGGTCGATACCGGTCGCGAACGGCGTTCACTGCCTGTTATGGGGTGCTGGGTTTGCGGGCGACGAGGCGTTCGACGAGGCCCAGCTTGAACCGCTCGACACGTTCGATGTCGAATCCGGTCGCGCGGACCTGGTTCAGTGGGCGGCGCAGGAAGTGTTCGCCGCCCAATGGGACGGTGACGGTTTCCAGGACGCGCTGCACCACACGCGTGGGCCGCGAGGAGCTTTCGATGTGATCGACGAGGATGAGTCGTCCACCGGGTCGCAGGACTCGGGTCATCTCGGAGATGGCCACGGTGGGGTCAGGGATCGCGCACAGCCCGAATGTGCAGACGACGGTATCGAAGGAGGCGTCGGTGAACGGGAGCGCGTGAGCGTCGCCCTGCAGCAGGGTGGCGGTGCGCCCAAGCTCGCCGGCCCGGGCGCGGGCGATGTCGAGCATCGGGTCGCT
>NZ_JAVRPS010000639.1:0-4114 GCF_032162105.1 Mycobacterium sp.
CCAGATAGGCCAGGCTCGGTGACAGCTGGCGCACCGCGGCGTCGACGGCGTCGAGGTCCCAGCCGTCACCGGTCATCGCCACCGGAACCGGTCGGATCCCGCAGGTAGCCATCGCGGCGAGGGCGCCGTGGTAGGTGGGCTGTTCGACCAGCACCCGGTCACCGGGCTGCGTGTAGGTGGCCAGAATCAGACTGATCGCGTGGAGCGCACCCGTGGTGACCATGATCTCGTCGGAGTGTGTGGGAAGGCCTCGCGCGCAGTATCTTTCGGCGATGGCGACGCGAAGGGGCGGCACCCCGGTCAGCTCGATCCCGATGTCGTGCAGGTAGGGCGTGACGTCGTGGGCCGCTTCGGTGAACGCCTGCGAGACGGCGGCGAGGGGCGCAGCCAGCGTGGCGGCGGCGAGGTTGATCGCCGCGGGTTCGGTGTAGCTGGCGACGGCGGTCCGCGTGACGGGCAGCGCGGTCGTGCTGCGCGCACCCCGACGTCCGTTGAGGTAGCCGTCGTCGCGCATCTGCGTGTACGCGGCGGTGACCGTGGTGCGGGACACCCGCAGCGCATCGGCGAGCGCCCGCTCGCTGGGCAACTGGGCACCGACGGGCAGTCGGCCGTCGACGATCAGCATGCGCAGACCGTCGGAGAGCCCCTGATAGGCCGGACCGCTGTTACTGGACGTGCGCCAGTTACCCAGCTCCCGTGCGAGCAGGTCCACATCGAGCCTTCGCCCGGCCAATTCCTCCATCATCGATGCCAGTTTGCCCCAACTGGCTATTGAAGACAAGGGTAGTCAAGGGCCAGTATCGAGTCATGGCACGAAACTGGACCTCCCGGATGACTCGCAAGGCGAGTGAGTTGGGCCGCGTCTTCCGCACCCCGTCCCGCCCCGGCGGACACGTCGAGAGCGATGCTGACGCCCGCCGGATGCGCATCGAACTCGACGCGATCCGCGCCCGATTCCCCGACCACTCGTGAAGCGGGCCATCACCCGCACGGGTGTTCTGCTGATCGGCCTCACCGGCTACGGCTTCTCGATGGCGCTGATGGTGCGCGCCGGCCTCGGCCTTGACCCGTGGGACGTGTTCCACCAAGGTCTGGCCGGACGGACCGGGATGACCATCGGCATCGCGTCCGCAGTCGTCGGTGTCGCCGTCCTGCTGGCGTGGATTCCACTGCGCAACCGGCCGGGCATCGGCACCGTGGCGAACGTCATCGTCATCGCCGTCACGGTGGACGCAGGGATGGCCCTGCTGCCAACGCCGGAGTCGCTGCCGGTGCGGGTGGCGATGATGCTCGGCGCCGTCGTGCTCAATGGGCTGTCCACCGTGCTCTACATCGGTGCGGGCATGGGCCCGGGACCACGCGACGGCATGACGACCGGCCTGGTGGCGCGCACCGGGCTCTCGGTGCGGCTGGTCCGCACGTCGATCGAGGCGACGGTGCTGGCCGTCGGCTGGCTGCTCGGCGGCACGGTTGGCGTCGGCACGGTGGTGTACGCGCTCGGCATTGGGCCACTGGTCCAACTGTTCGTGCGGTGGACCCCGCGGCGGTGGTTGGCCGCGAGTGGCTGGGCGTTCACGGATTCCAGCCTGACTACGATGGGCGAGTGCGAGGAGCCGAAGACGACGCTGGGGCGAGCGCAGCGACGGGAAATGGCCCTGAGGCGAGCGAAGCGACGGGGACTGACGCAGTCGACCCCGACCTGCTGATCGACTTCGCGAAGGTATCGCTGCGACGCGGTGGCCAAACCCTCGTCGGCCCCATCACCTGGGCGGTGGAACTCGACGAACGATGGGTCGTGATCGGACCCAACGGCGCGGGCAAGACCTCGCTGCTGCGGATCGCCGCCGCGATGGAACACCCGTCCTCGGGCACCGCGTACGTCCTCGGCGAGAAGCTGGGGCGCACCGACATGTCCGAACTGCGCTCCCGGGTTGGCCTGAGCAGTTCCGCGCTGAGCCAGCGGGTGCCCGATCACGAGGTGGTCCGCGACCTGGTGGTCTCGGCCGGTTACGCCGTGCTCGGCCGCTGGCGCGAGAAGTACGAAGACATCGACTACGAGCAGGCCGTCGACATGCTGGAGAGCCTCGGCGCCGAGCACCTCGCCGAGCGCACCTACGGCACCCTGTCCGAGGGTGAGCGCAAACGGGTGCTCATCGCGCGGTCGCTGATGACCGACCCCGAACTGCTGCTGCTCGACGAACCCGCGGCGGGCCTTGACCTCGGCGGCCGCGAGGAGTTGGTGGCGCGGCTGGCCGACCTGGCCGCCGACCCCGATGCCCCGGCGACGGTGCTGGTCACCCATCACGTCGAGGAGATCCCGCAGGGCTTCAGTCACTGCCTGCTGCTCTCCGAGGGCAAGGCCGTCGCCTCGGGCCTGCTGACCGAAGTGCTCACCCCGGAGAACCTGTCCACGGCGTTCGGCCAGTCCATTGCCCTGGACGTCATGGACGGGCGTTACTTCGCGCGTCGGACCAGGACCCGCGCGGCGCACAGGAGGCGTGCATGAGTGAAGAACCGCTGACCCCGCGGCCTGCCGCGACCGTGATGCTGATCAGGGACACCGCCGAGGGCATCAAGACGTTCCTCATGCGGCGGCACATGCAGATGGAGTTCGTGGCAGGGGTGATGGTGTTCCCCGGCGGCGGGGTCGACGACCGCGACCGCAGCGCTGACGTCGCGTGGTACGGCCCGGAGCCGTCGTGGTGGGCCGAGCGGCTCGGCGTCGACGTCGACCTCGCCGAAGCACTGGTCTGCGCGGCGGCGCGGGAGACCTTCGAGGAGTCCGGCGTGCTGTTCGCAGGCCCGGTCGGCGACCCGGACGAGATCGTCGCCGACGCATCGGTGTACCGCGACGCCCGCAAGGCGCTGGACGCCAAGACGCTGTCGTTCGGCGAGTTCCTGCGTGACGAGAAGCTGGTGCTGCGCGCTGACCTGCTGCGGCCGTGGGCGAACTGGGTGACGCCCAAGGAGGAGCGCACCCGCCGCTACGACACCTACTTCTTCGTGGGTGCATTGCCTGAGGGCCAGCGCGCCGACGGCGACAACACCGAGACCGATCGGGTGGGCTGGGCGACGCCGCAATCCGCGCTCGACGAGTTCGCCGAGGGGCGGTCGTTCCTCTTGCCGCCGACCTGGACGCAGCTGGACTCGCTCAACGGCCGCACCGTCGCCGAGGTGCTCGCCGTCGACAGGAAGATCGTGACAGTCGAGCCGCATCTGGCTCTGTCCGAGGGGAACTGGGAGATCGAGTTCTTCAATAGCGACCGGTACAACGCGGCGCGCAAGCATCGGGCCCCATGAGTGAATTCGTCGGCGTCCACACCCATGCGGAGCAGCCGGGAATCGCGACGTTGCTGCTGTCGCGACCGCCGACCAATACGTTGACGCGGCAGGTGTACCGCGAGCTGACCGCCGCTGCCGGCGAGCTGGGCGAGCGGGACGACGTCAACGCGGTCATCGTGTTCGGTGGCCACGAGATCTTCTCGGCAGGCGACGACCTGCCCGAGCTGCGAACGCTAAACCCGGATGAGATGGCGACCGCGGCGGACGCTTGCCGCCGGGCCATCGACGCGGTGGCGGCCATCCCGAAACCCACCGTGGTCGCGGTCACCGGCTACGCGCTGGGCAGCGGCCTGACGCTGGCGCTGGCCGCGGACTGGCGGGTCAGTGGCGACAACGCGAAGTTCGGCGCGACGGAGATCCTGGACGGGCTGCCACCCGCGGGGGCGGCGCGGCTGGCCAGGGCGGTGGGCGACAGCAAGGCCAAGGACCTGGTGTTCAGCGGGCGGTTCGTCGGCGCCAAGGAAGCGCAGGCGATGGGGCTCATCGACGAGATGGCGGCGCCCGACCACGTGTACGACGCCGCGGTGGCCTGGGCTGGCCGCTTTGCCGACGCCTCACCTGCGGTACTGGCTGCCGCGAAGGCCGCCTTCTGTGACGGCCGTTAGGCTGCCCTTCATGACGAGTACCGACCCGGCTCCGGTCCCGAACCCGCACGCCACTGCCTAACAGGTCGAAGCCTGCCGACACGACACCAAGCTCGCGCAGGTGCTGTACCACGACTGGGTGGCCGAGTCCTACGACGACAAGTGGTCGATCTCCTACGACCAGTGGT
>NZ_JAVRPS010000640.1:0-4498 GCF_032162105.1 Mycobacterium sp.
TCATCGACCTGCGCGACGACACCTGCCGCACCCCATACTGCGACGCCCCGATCCGCCACCACGACCACGCCACCGCGCACGGTCGCGGTGGTGGCACCAGTGGCGTCAACGGGCTCGGGGCATGCGAAGCGTGTAACTACGCCAAGGAAGCACCCGGCTGGAAAGTCACCACCACCCAGGATGAAACCGGGTGTCACCACGCCGAATTCATCACACCCACCGGAGCCCGCCACCAATCCACCGCACCACCACTACCCGGCCCCGTACGGTTCCAACGCAGCGCAATGGAAGTCGACATCGGCATCGCCATCGCCAAACACGCCGCGTAGACGATCCGGTGAAGTTCACGGCAGGGCTTCGATGACGCCATGCCCGACGAAGGCGACGTCGCCGCCCACCTTCACCGTCTCGATACGATTCGCGCTGCCCACCGGCTGCACGCGCAAAGTGCTTGGGCGGCCGGTATATTGGCCCTGATTCAGGATGAACGTGTCGCCACCGCGGACCAGTCCATGGCGCAGCCGGTAGGCGCCGATCGTCCCTGCGGCGCTACCCGTCGCGACATCCTCGACGATTCCGTCGTTGTTCCAATGCCGGACTTCGACGGCCGCCTCGTCGAGCAAGACGGCGAACTCGGCGCCCGCACCCTGCACCAATTCCGTGATGTCGCGAGAGATTCGAGCCCGCGCCAACGCGCCCGGCAGGACCGGCACGATGAGGTAGCGAAGCCCGGTGCTCACGACTTCCAGCGGTAGGTCCGGCGCGAGATCATCAGCAGCGAGATTGAACGCAGCGGCGACCCGCGCAACGTCGTCTACCGATCCCAAGAACTCCGGGGCGCCCTGATCCAGCAGACCTGAGTAGCTTCCAGCCGTGACGTCCGTGGTGACTTCGACTGTCTTGCCGGCCAATTGGAATTGCCAACTTTGCGCACCAACCACTCCGGAACGCTCGTGCAGGACGGCCGCCGCTCCAATGACCGGGTGTCCGGCGAAGGGCAATTCGCCGAACAGATCGAATATCCTCGCGCGGACAGTGCCCGGCTGATCCGTCGGTTGGAGAAAGATTGCTTCGAAGTGCCGCATCTCCTGCGTGATGCGCAGCATCTGTTCAGCACTCAGGTCCGGGGCGTCGGGAAAGACCGGCAGGCTGTTGCCCCCGAACGGGGACTGACTGAAGACGTCGACATGGCTGAAGGCGATACCTCGCATGACGCCAGTACCGGCTTCTAGCTGTACGGCGCAGGCGGCGGCGGCTCAAGCGGTTCCGGCGGCGCGAAGCCCCATTTGTCGGGGTTCTTCGGGGAGTACACGACGGGCACCAACTGGCCCATCGACGGCCAGGCGGTCACGGGCACGGCCATCCGTTGATAAACCACGTGCTCGTTGACGGTGGGGCCGTTGATGACGCCGGTGATGGTGACGAACTGTTCGCCGTCGGCATCCGGGCGAGGGCTGACGCCGGTAACCAGCAGAGTGCCGTGCATCAGCTCCCTGCCTGGGCCGCCGCGTGGGCCCCCCTTGCGCATCCGCGGCACCACTATCAATGCGATGGCACCGAGCAACAGCAACAGCACAGCGAATTCCCACACATCGACCATGGTAGGACTGCAGCCATGAGCTCAATCGCCGACGACGTCCTTCTGGCCTTGCAGTTGGCCGACCGCGCCGATGCGTTGACCCTGGATCGGTTCGGCGCGCTGGACCTTCGGATCGAGACCAAACCCGATCTGACCCCGGTGACGGATGCCGACCGGTCGGCGGAGGAACTCCTCCGCGGCGTGCTCGCCGAACATCGGCCGGACGACGCGGTTCTCGGCGAGGAGTACGGCGGCACCGCGGTCTTCGAGGGCAGGCAGTGGGTCCTGGATCCGATCGACGGCACCAAGAACTTCGTCCGAGGGGTGCCGGTGTGGGCGACGCTGATCGCGCTGCTGCAGGACGGCGTTCCGGTGGTCGGCGTGGTGAGCGCGCCTGCAATGCAACGGCGGTGGTGGGCAGGCACCGGCGAGGGCGCCTTCACGTCGTTCCGCGGCACCCCCCGCGCGATCTCGGTGTCCGGCGTGGACGACATCGGATCGGCGAGCCTGTCGTTCTCCGACCTCACCACCGGCTGGGGTGAACGGCGATCGAACTTCCTCGATCTCACCGACGCCGTCTGGCGGGTGCGCGGATATGGCGACTTCTGGTCGTACTGCCTGGTGGCCGAGGGTGCGGTGGACATCGCCGCCGAGCCCGAGGTGAAGCTGTGGGACCTGGCACCGCTCGACGTGTTGGTGCGCGAAGCGGGTGGGTCGTTCACCACCGTCGACGGCACCTCTGGCCCACACGGCGGCAGCGCGGTGGCGACGAACGGCCTGTTGCACGACCGGGTGCTGACCAGGCTGTCTGCGGTGTGACCCGGCCAACAGGCACAGCTGACCTTACTCGAGAGTAAGATACGGTCCAGAAGCACTGCCCCAACGACGCGAGGCTGCAAATGACCAACACCCTGCCGGACAAGAACGGCACCAAGCAGCGCCCCAAACGCTCCGGATCCGAGAGCGGCGTGGGCCTGCAGCGGCACAAGCGGACAGCGACCGACATCGGGTTGGCGCTGATCACACCGTTCCTGGGTCAGGAGTTCCTGGACAGGCACGGGCTGCGCGACCCGCTCAACCGTGGGCTGCGCTACGGCGTCAAGACGGCGTTCTCCACCATCGGTGCGTCGACACGTCAGTTCAAGCGGGTACAGGGCCTTGGCAAGGCGCCGACGCGCCTACGGCCGAGCGGCGCCGACTACTTCGACCTGGCCCCCGATGAGGACCAGAAGATGATCCTCGAGACGGTCGGCGAGTTCGCCGCGGAGATCCTGCGGCCCGCCGCATACGACGCCGACGATGCCGCCGCCCATCCGGCGGACCTGATCGCGAAGGCCGCCGAACTCGGCATCACCGCCATCAACATCCCCGAGGACTTCGACGGCATCGCCGCTCACCGCAACACGGTGACCAACGCCCTGGTGGCCGAGGCGCTGGCCTACGGCGACATGGGCCTGGCCCTGCCGATCCTGGCCCCCGGTGGCGTCGCGGCGGCCCTCACCCACTGGGGCAGTTCCGGCCAGCAGGCCACCTACCTGTCCGAGTTCGCCGGTGAGAACGTCCCGCAGGCATGCGTCGCGATCGCCGAACCGCACGCGCTGTTCGACCCGACTGCGCTGAAGACCACCGCGGTGCGCACGCCGAGCGGCTACCGGCTGTCCGGCGTCAAGTCACTGGTGCCCGCCGCGGCGAACGCCGAACTGTTCATCGTCGGCGCGCAACTCAACGGCAAGCCGGCGATGTTCATCGTCGAAGCCGAGACCAAGGGGCTGACGGTCACGGCCGACCCGAGCATGGGCATCCGCGCCGCGGCGCTGGGCCGCGTAGAGCTCGACAACGTCGCAGTGCCGCTGGAGAACCGCCTGGGCGAGGACGGCGCGGTCGACAGCGATTATTCCGAAGCCATCGCGCTGGCCCGATTGGGTTGGGCCGCACTGGCCGTGGGCACCTCACACGCGGTGCTCGACTACGTCATCCCCTACGTCAAGGAGCGCGAGGCGTTCGGCGAACCGATCGCCCGCCGTCAGTCGGTCGCGTTCATGTGCGCCAACATCGCGATCGAACTGGACGGGCTGCGCCTGATCACCTGGCGCGGCGCCGCCCGCGCCGAGCAGGGACTGTCGTTCGCGCGGGAAGCCGCGCTGGCCAAGAGGTTCGCCACCGACAAGGGTATGCAGATCGGACTGGACGGCGTGCAATTGCTGGGCGGTCACGGCTTCACCAAGGAACACCCGGTCGAACGCTGGTATCGCGATCTGCGGGCACTCGGCGTCGCCGAGGGTGTCGTCGTCCTCTAGCCGTCTCCGACCAACAAGAACGGAAGACTTGTCATGGCAATCAATCTGGAACTGCCCAAGAAGCTGCAGGACGTCATCGAAAAGGGCCATCAGGGTGCCGCCGAGATGCTGCGCCCGATCTCCCGCAAGTACGACCTGAAAGAACACGCCTACCCGGTCGAATTGGACACTCTGGCCAACCTCTTCGAGGGAATCTCCGAGGCCAAGGTCTTCGCCATGGCCGGCGCCGAGGCGTTCCGTGACGGCGAAGCCCAGCACGGAAACGTCAACGGCGGCAACATGTCCGCGGTGCTCAACGCGATGGAAGTCAGCTGGGGCGACGTTGCGCTGGTGCTGTCGATTCCCTTTCAGGGTCTAGGCAACGCCGCGCTGTCCGGCGTGGCGACCGACGAGCAACTCGAGCGCCTCGGCAAGGTGTGGGCCGCGATGGCCATCACCGAACCCAGCTTCGGCTCCGACTCGGCCGCGGTATCGACGACCGCGAAGCTCGACGGCGACGAGTACGTGATCAACGGCGAGAAGATCTTCGTGACCGCGGGTTCGCGGGCCAGCCACATCGTGGTGTGGGCGACGCTGGACAAGTCGCTTGGCCGCGCGGCGATCAAGTCGTTCATCGTGCCGC
>NZ_JAVRPS010000641.1:0-3016 GCF_032162105.1 Mycobacterium sp.
TGGCCTCGGCGACCGTCGCGCCGGGGGCGGGGACGTCGACGGCGTAATCCCGGAAGTTGGGCAGCCGTAGATCCTTGAGGAGCACCCCGCCGTTGGTGTGCGGGTTGTCACTCATCCGCAGCGTGCCCGCAGGCGCCAGATCGGCGATTGTGGGAACGAGTTTGCCGTGCTCGTCGAAGAGTTCGTCGGGCCGGTAGGAACCCAGCCAATCCGCGAGCACCTTCAGGTGTTCGGGGGTATCGCGGGCGCTGGCGAGCGGAACCTGGTGTGCGCGCCAGGATCCCGTGGTCTTCTTGCCGTCGATGTAGTCCGGACCCGTCCAGCCCTTCGGCGTGCGGAAGATGATCATCGGCCAGTTGGGCCGCCGCTCGTCGCCGGCGGCGGCGTTCGCCTTGATCTCGGAGATTTCGTTGAACACGGCGTCGAGCAGCGTGGCGAACCGTCGGTGTGCGTCCGCAGGGTCCGCGGCTTCGGGGCCCTCCTTCACCTCGAAGAAGTACGGGTTGTGGCCGTAGCCGACCATGAGGCTGCGCAGCTCTTCGAGCGGAATGCGGTCGAGCACAGTCGGGTTGGCGATCTTGTATCCGTTCAGGTGCAGGATCGGCAACACCACGCCGTCGTTGGCGGGGTTGGTGAACTTGTTGGAATGCCAGCTCGTCGCGAGAGCCCCGGTCTCGGCTTCACCGTCGCCGACCACCGCGGCGACGAGCAGGTCTGGGTTGTCGAACGCGGCGCCGTAGGCATGCGAAAGGGCGTAGCCGAGCTCGCCACCCTCGTGGATCGAGCCCGGTGTCTCGGGAGCGACGTGGGAAGGAATGCCGCCAGGGAAGGAGAACTGTCGAAAGAGCCGCTGGATGCCGTCGACGTCCTGGGTGATGTCGGAGTAGGTCTCCGAATAGGTGCCGTCGAGGTAGGCGTTGGCGACGAGGCCGGGACCGCCGTGACCCGGACCCGTGACGTAGATCGTCGACTGACTGCGCTCCTTGATGATCCTGTTCAGATGCGCGTAGATGAAGTTGAGCCCGGGTGTGGTCCCCCAGTGGCCGAGCAGCCGCGGCTTGACGTCCTCGCGTGACAGCGGCGTGCGCAGCAGTGGGTTTCTCAACAGGTAGATCTGTCCCACGGACAGGTAGTTGGCGGCGCGCCACCAGCCGTCTAGCTGGGCGAGCGTTTCGTCGCTCAACGTCTGGACGTCGGCGGAGCGCCAGTTGGTGGTCACAGCGGTCATGGCAATACGCTCCTGACGAGTCGGGACAAGCTCCATCCAACCCGCGCACGCGCCACTAGGCGCAGACGTGCACGCGCTGTACACGCACGGGTTACCGGGCATGAAGGTTTCGCCAAGGCGTGCACGACAATGGACGGATGCTCGGAGTCATCGGTGGCAGCGGCTTCTACACGTTCTTCGGCCCCGACGCCCGCAGCGTCAGGCTCGACACCCCGTACGGTACGCCCAGCGCGCCGATCACCGTGGGCACGGTCGGGGAGCACGAGGTGGCCTTCCTGCCCCGCCATGGCGTCGACCACGAGTTCGCGCCCCACACGGTGCCCTACCGCGCCAACATGTGGGCGCTGCGCGCGCTGGGGGTGCGGCGGATCTTCGGACCCTGCGCGGTCGGCAGCCTGACGCCCGAACTGGGCCCGGGTTCGATGGTGGTGCCCGATCAACTCGTCGACCGCACCAGTGCGCGGGCGGACACCTACTTCGACTCCGGCGGCATCCACGTCGGTTTCGCCGACCCCTATTGCCCGACGTTGCGGGCCGCGGCAACGGATCTGCCCGGGGTGGTCGACGGCGGTACGATGGTGGTGATCCAGGGTCCGCGGTTCTCCACCCGCGCCGAGAGTCGGTGGTACGCAAACCAGGGCTTCACCTTGGTCAACATGACCGGCTACCCGGAGGCCGTGCTGGCCCGGGAGCTCGAGATGTGCTACGCCGCAATCGCATTGGTCACCGACCTGGACGCAGGCATCGATGCCGGAACGGCCGTCACGGCTGTTGATGTATTTGCGGAGTTCGAGAAGAACCTGGTGTCGTTCAAGCAGCTGGTGCACGAAGCCATCGATCAGGTGGCGGTCGAGCGCACCTGCACGCACTGCCTGGCGCACCAGGGTGTCACGCTGCCCTTCGAGCTGCCGTGAGGGTTCTGGTCACGGGTGCCGCCGGCTTCATCGGGACGCGGGTGTGCGCGGCGCTGACGGCCGCTGGCCACGACGTGGTCGCCGTCGACGCGATGCTCACCGCCGCACACGGGGCGCGGGCCGTACCTCCCGGCGGCGTGCTCGAGGTCGACGTCCGGGATGCCGCTGGCCTGGCGTCGCTACTGCCCGGCATCGACCTGGTGTGTCACCAGGCCGCGGTGGTGGGCGCCGGCGTCGACGCGAGCGATGCTCCGTCCTACGGCAGCCACAACGACTACGGCACCACCGTGCTGCTCGCCGAGATGTTCGCCGCCGGCTGCCGGAGGTTGGTGCTGGCGTCGTCGATGGTCGTCTACGGCCAGGGCTCCTACGGGTGTCCGGTGCACGGCGTCGTCGACCCGCTGCCGCGCATCCGTGCCGATCTCGACGCCGGAGTCTTCGAGCACCGCTGTCCGGTCGGCGGCGAACCGCTCGTGTGGCGGTTGGTGGGCGAGGACGCGCCGCTGCGGCCGCGCAGTCTGTACGCGGCGAGCAAGGCCGCGCAGGAGCACTACGCGTTGGCGTGGGCGGAGGCGACGGGCGGTTCGGTCGTGGCGCTGCGCTACCACAACGTCTATGGACCGTTCATGCCGCGCGACACGCCCTACTCGGGGGTGGCGGCGATCTTCCGGTCGGCAATCGAAAGAGGTGAGCCGCCAAGGGTTTACGAGGACGGCGGGCAGATGCGTGACTTCGTGCATGTCGACGACGTGGCGGCGGCCAACGTCGCGGCGGTCGCCTCGGACGTCGACGGCTTCGCGGCGTTCAACGTCTGCTCGGGGCGGCCCGTCACGATCATGGAGGTCGCGGCCCGACTGGGCGAGGTGCGCGACGG
>NZ_JAVRPS010000642.1:0-11042 GCF_032162105.1 Mycobacterium sp.
ACCATCAGCAATGGGCAACGAGTACGTCGGGCGCGCCGAACCGGCCGGCGCACCGTGACGTCCAGGACAGAGCGGGCGGTGATGTCGTTGGGCCAGGAGTCGTCGCCTGGGTCGAGGCGGGCGTAGCCGGCCATCGCGTCTTCGGTGGCGATCACCCCCAACTGGCCCGAAGGCACGCTGACTTGCAGGTAGTGCGGTGGCCGGCCGAGCGCCGATCCGAACAAGTCAGCCACGGCGTGGGCGGCGAGCCGGAGCCCTCGGGACAACGGTATCTGCGCGACTCCGGCCAGGCCGTCCACCAGCGGGCACTGTGCGATGGCACCGGCCAGCCCGGGCTCAGCTGCGGCCAGTTCGACGCCGTGCATGCCGGCAAACGAAGTGCCCCAAACGAATACACGCGTTGTATCGAACTCAGCGTGGGCGCGCACCCAGGCCAGTACCGTGCGGTAGTCGTCCAGCTGACGGCGAATCGATAGCAGCTGTCTGGGCTGTCCGGTAGAGCGGCCCCAATGTCGGTAGTCGAACACCACCGCCGCGAACCCGCCGTCGGCGAACCGCTCGGCGAATGGGGCCAGCCCCGCGGCCTTCACCCCGCCGATGCCGTGGGCCATCACGACGACGGGGTGCGGACCAGGTCCATCGGGCAGGTACACCCAGGCGTCAATCTCTTCGCCGTGGCCTGCCGGTATCCGAACGTCGGTCCGTCGGCTGAGGTCGCTGGTCATGGGCTGACGTGTCCCTTCGTGATGATCTCGCCGCCGGTCTGCCTGGCCAAGTCGGCACCGAACAGCGCACCGGGAGTGAAGGCCCCGCGCGTTGTCGACGCTTCGCCCAACTGCCCGGCCGCCAAGGCGGCGACCCGTGCGGTGAACGCGTAGCCCTCTCCGGTACGCAGCCACGCCTCCCGACGTGTGCCGTCGGCCCACTCCAGTCGCGCGTACGCCCAGGAGACGTTGCCGGTCTTCACCGGTGGCGTGAGGCGCATCCGGGTGATCAGACGTTGCGCGGTGGCCCGGATCGGCCGCACGGCCAACAACGCCGACATCGCAGGCATGACCGCTCGCGCCGCCCGCCCGCTCGGTATCTCGCTGGAGTATGCGATCACGTCGCGGGCATCCGATGCCCGCCGCGCAGCCTCGAGTTCACCGGTCGGTACCGCGAGTACGTCTCTCGGCGGCGCGTCAGGGATCGGGATCCGTTCGTGGTCCGCGCCAAGCCGGCGACGGACGAGTTGTCCGTCCCGGTATCGTCTGCCGCCGTAGGCAATTGCGTCGACGGCGCTGGCAAGCACCGACGATCCGAGCTCCTGCACGGCGGGTACGGCGGCGACCACGGCGCGCGCTGCCGCAGGTCGATCACTTCGCAACTCGATCACCAGCGCCTCGGTGGCCAGCACCCCAAAACCGGCCCCGGTGACCAGCGTGACGCCCCGGCGTCTGGCCTCGTCGTCGAGTTCGAGCAACTCCCGCACCGGCTCGAGCTCGTTGGCCTGGTCCAGATAGTGCACTCCGGCCGCAAGGCAGGCCTGGGCAAGAGGCACGGTCGTCGCGCTGTATGGGCCGACCGCGTTCACCAGGACGGCGGGCCTTTCGACGGGTATCAGCCCGACCAGCTCGGCGACCCCGGAGACCACCCTCGTACGCACCGGCCCGCCCACGGTTCGAGCCACCGACGCGAGCTTGTCCTGATCGCGCCCAACGAGAACGACGTCGGCACCGCCCTCGACCAGTTCGCGAGCGACCCCGCGTCCACTGAGGCCAGTTGCGCCAAATATCCAGATTGCTTTCATGGCTATTAACGATACACTCTGCATCGTTAATAGGTCAAACCGTAAGGTGCGAAACGCTGATGTCAGGTCTTCGAGGTCGCCCGCGCGACAACGCATTGGACACCGCGATCGCCGACGCCACGGCGTCGGTGCTGCTGTCCGACGGCTATGCCGCCGTGAACATCGATCGCGTCGCCAAGCTCGCCGGCACCACCCGCGCGGCGATCTACCGTCGGGCGAGGACGCGAGGCGAACTCGTGGTCGGGTTGCTGGTGAGCCGATTCGGATCCGACCCCGCCCCGGACAGTGGGCAGCTGCGCCGCGATCTACTGCTACTGCAGCGGCTGCAACGCGAATTCTTCGCCCATCCGGTGATCCAGGCCGGGTTGGCCGGGGTCCTCAGTGACATCACCGTCGACGACGATCTCGGCGGTGTGTTCTACGAGCGGTTCATGGCGCCCCGCCGGCGCTCGGTCGCGGCGATGCTGGCCCGCGCCGCCGACCGCGGTGAGATTGCCCCGGTCGAACGACCGGACATCGTTTCGGACCTGCTGACCGGCCCGCTGCTGCTGCGCGCCGTGCTGCCCACCATCGGTCCGATGGACGACACGCTCCTGACGGCGACCGTCGAGGCCGCCGCGAACGCCTGTGCTCCCGCTCGCTAAACCGTCGGCGGCGTTGAGCCGCCCTTGGTGAACTCCTCGCCCGTCGCGGGATCGATCGCCGTCTCGCCTTCGGGCAGGTTGGACAGGTCCGGCAGACCGAAGTGCGCCACCGAGGCGGTGGCCGGTTCCAGGAGCAGGTCGGCGCGGCGCGGCAGGGTGACGCCCTTGAAGAAGCCTGGCGACATCAGCCGCCAGATCACCATCAGGATGAGTCCGAGGACCAACGCACCGATACCCACCACTGCCACGGCGCCGAAGCCCAAGATCGTGACGTTGTTGCCGTCGTCGTCGGTGAGCCAGTCCGGTTTGGCGTACTGCAGCAGACCGTAGATGAAGACGACGAGCAGGATGGTCCCGCCCAGTAGCGGGACGACGCCGCGCATGACGAAGTCGCGCACCGACCCGGTCAGGGTCTTGCGGTAGTACCAGACGCAGGCGAAGCCGGTGAGCCCGTAGTAGAAGGCGATCATCAACCCGACCGACCCGATCAATGCGGTCAGCAGGTTGACGCTGATCAGCGTAAACAGGACGTAGAACCCGATCGAAACGGCGCCCATCACGATCGTCGACGTGGTGGGCGTGAGGTACTGGCGGTGGATCTTTGCGAACGAATCGGGCAGCGCCTTGTACACACCCATCGACAGAGTGGTTCGTGCCGTGGGCAGGATCGTCGTCTGCGTAGACGCGGACGCCGAGGTCAGAATCGACGCCGACAGCAGCAGCAGGCCGATCTTTCCAAGGATGCTGTCACCGAACAGGTCTGGGCCGATGGAGGCGAAGACGTCACCGGAGTTGTCCGGATTCCCCAATCCGATGCCGTCGGTGCCGACGCCGGCGAACGCGACGATCGACACGGTGACCAGGGCGTAGGTCGCCAGCAGCAGGAAGGTCGACAGCACCGCGGCCTTACCGGGTGTGGTGCCCGGGTCGTCGGACTCCTCGTTGCAGGCCACCGCGGTGTCCCAGCCCCAGTAGATGAAGATGGTGGTGAGAATCGCCGGGGCGATGATCGTGCCGAAGTCCAGTCCGCCGGGCCAGAACCAGGACAGCGACGGGAACAGTGAGTAGTCCTCGGCGTTGTGGGTGTACACCTTGTACAGCGCGACCACCGAAAGAATCACCAGGACAACGAGTTCGATGCTGAGCAGCGCGTACTGGATGCGCGCCGACACCTCGATGCCGCGGTAACAGATGTAGGTCATCACGATGATCCAGATGACGCCCGCGACGGTCGACCACAACGTGCTATCGGCCAAGTCCGCGACCGAGTGCCAGCCCAAGTCGCCGACGAAGGTGAACGAGTACGCGCCGGCGATCTGGGCCAGGTTGGCCATCACGATGACGTCGGCGGCGATGATGCCCCAGCCGCCGAGCCAGCCGATGATTGGCCCGAAGGCGCGCGACGCCCAGGTGAAGGTGGTGCCGCAGTCAGGTTCGGCCTTGTTGAGTTCCTGATAAGCCACCGCGATCAGATACATCGGGATGAACGCGATGAGCACGATGGCCGGCGCCTTCACACCCGACAGCAGCGCGCCGCCGCTGGCCACGATGAGACCCAGGGTGGCGGCCAGGCTGTAGGCCGGGGCAGTGGATGCCATGCCGACCACTACGCTCGACAGCAGGCCCAGCGCCCCGCCCTTGAGACCCTTGCTTTCGACCGTCGACCCGGAGCTTCCCGGGTCGACGGCGGTATCACCTGTGCTCACGCGTTCCCCTTGTCATGTAGCCGAACCGTTGGAGAATACGGTTTCAGTCGTCGAATCGCGTGTCAACAACGAAATTCGTGCCACTAGTGCTTCAAGGCTTGGGAATTTGGCGGCTTGGACGGCATATCGCAACGTTCCCACGCCGCCGTCGATGCGGGCGACCTCACTAGACTTGGGGCTGTGACAACGGCGCAAAGGACCGACGAATTCGAGGGACTGCGTTCACATCTGCTGTCCGTTGCCTACCGGCTGACCGGTACGTTCGCCGATGCAGAAGACGCGGTACAGGACGCCTGGCTGCGCTGGCACGCGCTGGGGCCCGATCGAGACGGCATCGACGATCTGCGGGCGTGGTTGACGACAGTGGTGAGCCGCATCGGGCTCGACCGGCTGCGATCGGCGGCCCACCGGCGCGAGACCTATTTCGGCGAGTGGCTGCCCGAACCCGTGGTGACGCCGCTCGACCGGTCGGACCCGCTTGCGGCGGTCGTCGCAGGGGAGGACGCCCGGTTCGCCGCGATGGTGGTGCTCGAACGGCTGACCCCCGATCAGCGGGTGGCGTTCGTCCTGCACGACGGCTTCGCGGTGCCGTTCGCCGAGATCGCCGACGTGCTCGGAGTCACCGCGGCGGCGGCCCGCCAACTCGCGTCGCGGGCCAGGCGCACGGTCGCCGATGCGGAGGCGCCGGCGCGCGATGCGCCGCACTCCGCCCCCCATGATGAGGTGGTCGGCAGGCTCATGGCCGCAATGGCGGCGGGGGACATGGCCGCCGTCGTCGCCGTGCTGCACCCGGACGTGACGTTCACCGGTGACTCGAACCGCAAGGCGCCCACCGCCGCCCGCGTCATCCACGGCTCCGACAAGGTGTCCCGCTTCATCCTCGGGTTGGCCAAGCGTTACGGCCCGCGGTTCTTCGAAGTCGGGCAGCTGGCCCTCGTGAATGGTGAACTCGGGATCTACAACGAGCGCGTGGCCATGGACGGTGAGTGGCCCGAATTGCAGCCGCACATCCAGGCGCTGACCGTCCGCGATGGAAAAATCTGCGCCATCTGGGATGTCGCGAACCCGGAAAAGTTCAGCGGTTCGCCGATGCGGCAGGCCCCGAATCCTCTGTAGCCCACGGAACCTGGCACGCGTCACCGGAGCTGAAGCCCTGTTCGGTGATGCCCAGCGCGGTGTTCATCCGGGCCCGCATGTTCTCGACGCCGATCTGATAGGTCAGCTCCATCGTGCCCGCGTCACCGAATCGCCGCCGCAGATCGGCGACCTGCTCGTCGGTGACGGTATGCGGGTCGGTAGTCATCGCGTCGGCGTAGGCGATCGCGGCGCGCTCGTCGTCGGTGAAAAGCGGAGAAGTCGCATACTCGTCCACGGACTTGAGGCGTTCGACGTCGAGCCCGTCGAGACGGATCAGCATGGCGCCGAAGTCGACACACCACGAGCAGCCGACGGTGCGGGCGGTCCAGTACACGGCCAGCTCGCGGATGTTCGACGGCAGCTTCTTCGAGCCGCGCTCCAGCAGCGTCTCGTGGACGGCGTTGGCCACCAGCAGCGGCATGTGGTGCGCGCCCACCGCAAACGGCGCGGGCACCTCGCCGAAGCGCCGCTTGGCGTAGCGGTACATCAGCCGGGCCAGCAGCGGCGCCTTGGCGGGGGGAAGGGCGGGGATTCGTGTCGGGTTCATGCCTCTTGGACGAGACAGCCCCCAAATGTGTGACACCCCCGCTGCGACTCGTGAGCGCAAACCGTCGCTGCGCGAACGTTCGCGCTCACAAATCGCAGCGCGGGTGTGGGACTAGCGGGCGAACAGCAGCGCCCGCTTGACCTCCTGGATCGCCTTCGTCACCTGGATACCGCGGGGGCAGGACTCGGTGCAGTTGAACGTGGTGCGGCACCGCCACACCCCGTCGACCTCGTTGAGGATGTCCAGCCGTTCGGCGGCGGCCTCGTCGCGGCTGTCGAAGATGAACCGGTGCGCGTTGACGATCGCCGCGGGGCCGAAGTAGCTGCCCTCGTTCCAGAACACCGGGCAGCTCGTCGTGCAGCACGCACAGAGGATGCATTTGGTCGTGTCGTCGTAGCGGGCGCGGTCGGTCTGGCTCTGAATGCGTTCCTTGGTGGGCGGATTGCCGCTGGTGATCAGGAACGGCTTCACCGCGCGGAAGGCGTCGAAGAACGGCTCCATGTCGACGACGAGGTCCTTCTCGACGGGTAGCCCGCGGATCGGCTCGATGGTGATGGTCAGCGGCTTGCCCGGCTTCTTGGGCAGCAGGTCGCGCATCAGCACCTTGCAGGCCAGCCGGTTCACGCCGTTGATGCGCATCGCGTCGGAGCCGCACACCCCGTGCGCGCAGGACCGCCGGAACGTCAGCGTGCCGTCGAGGTACCACTTGACGTAGTGCAGCAGATTGAGCAGCCGGTCGCTGGGCAGGCACGGCACCCGGAAGCTCTGGAAGCCTGCCGAATCCGGATCCTCCGGGTTGAACCGGGCGATCTTCATCGTCACCATCACCGACCCCTCGGGGACCGGTGGGGTGTCCTGGGTGTCCTGCTTCTCGATCGCGGGTGCGCTCATGTCAGTACTTCCGCTCCATCGGCTCGTAACGCGTCTGCACCACCGGCTTGTAGTCCAGCCTGACATCGGAGAGCAGGTCGGTGGCGCGATATGCCCCCCCAGTCACTTCGCTCCCGCCCCCTGGAACCTTGTAAGCCATGGTGTGGCGCATGTAGTTGGTGTCGTCGCGGTTGGGGTAGTCCTCGCGGGCGTGACCGCCTCTTGACTCCTTGCGGTTCAGCGCGCCGGCCACGGTGACCTCGGCCAGCTCCAGCAGGAAGCCCAGCTCGATGGCTTCCAGCAAGTCGCTGTTGTAGCGCTTTCCCTTGTCGTGCACCGTGATCCGGGCGTAACGCTCCTTCAGCGCGTGGATGTCGGTCAGCGCCTGCTTGAGCGTCTCCTCGGTGCGGAACACCGCGGCGTTGTTGTCCATCGACTGCTGCAGCGCGCTCCGGATGTCGGCGACCCGCTCGTTGCCGTGGTCGGACAGGATGTCGCCGACCCAGTCGGTCACCATCGACGCCGGCCGCTCCGGCAGGTCCACCAGGTCGTGTCCGAGTGCGTAGTTCGCGGCGGCGATGCCCGCGCGGCGGCCGAACACGTTGATGTCCAGCAGCGAGTTGGTGCCCAGTCGGTTGGCGCCGTGCACCGACACGCACGCGCATTCGCCCGCCGCATACAGACCGGGGACGATCGCGTTGTTGTCCCGCAGCACCTGGCCGTGCACCGTGGTCGGGATGCCGCCCATCACGTAGTGACACGTCGGGTACACCGGCACCAGTTCGGTGACCGGGTCGACGCCCAGGTAGGTTCGGGCGAACTCGGTGATGTCGGGCAGCTTGGCCTCGAGCACGTCCGCGCCGAGGTGACGCACGTCGATGTAGACGTAGTCCTTGTTGGGGCCCGCGCCGCGGCCCTCGAGCACCTCGAGGACCATCGATCGGGCGACGATGTCGCGGGGCGCCAGGTCGACGATCGTCGGCGCGTAGCGCTCCATGAACCGCTCGCCGTCGGCGTTGAGCAGTCGCCCACCCTCGCCGCGGACGGCCTCCGAGATCAGGATGCCAAGGCCTGCCAGGCCCGTCGGGTGGAACTGATGGAACTCCATGTCCTCCAAGGGAAGTCCCTTGCGGAAGATGATGCCAAGGCCGTCGCCGGTCAGGGTGTGCGCGTTGGACGTCGTCTTGTACATCCGCCCCGACCCGCCGGTGGTGAACACGATCGCCTTGGCGTGGAACACGTGGATGTCACCGGTGGCGAGCTCGTAGGCCACGATGCCCGTGGCCACGGGTCCGCCAGGCGTATCCGAGAGCACCAGGTCCAGTGCGTAGAACTCGTTGAAGAACTCGACGTCGTGCTTGACGCAGTTCTGATACAGCGTCTGCAGGATCATGTGGCCAGTGCGGTCGGCGGCGTAGCAGGCGCGGCGCACGGGTGCCTTGCCGTGATCGCGGGTGTGTCCGCCGAAGCGGCGCTGGTCGATGCGGCCCTCGGGGGTGCGGTTGAACGGCATCCCCATCTTCTCGAGGTCGTAGACGGCGTCGATGGCTTCCTTGCACATGATCTCGACGGCGTCCTGGTCGGCGAGGTAGTCGCCACCCTTGACGGTGTCGAACGTGTGCCACTCCCAGTTGTCCTCTTCGACGTTGGCCAGGGCGGCGCACATGCCGCCCTGCGCGGCGCCGGTGTGGCTGCGCGTCGGGTACAGCTTGGTCAGCACGGCGGTGCGCACCCTTGGGCCGGCTTCGACGGCGGCGCGCATGCCTGCGCCGCCTGCGCCGACGATGACGACGTCGTAGCGGTGTTCGGTAATCATCTTCGAAGCACTCCCTGACTCACGAATATCTCCCGTCGCTTCGCTCGCCCGTTCACGAGATGTTCGCGTCGAACGTCAGCAACACGTAGGTGCCCAGCACCAGCGTGAACAAGATCGACAGCGCTAGCAGCGTGTTCAGCCAGAACTTGGTGGAGTCCTTGCGCGCGTAGTCGGCGATGATCGTGCGCATGCCGTTGCCGCCGTGCAGCTGGGCCAGCCACAGCAGCAGCAGGTCCCAGATCTGCCAGAACGGCGACGACCAGCGCTGCGCCACGTAGTTGAAGTCGATCCGATACACGCCGTTCTCCCACATCAACATGATGAAGAGATGGCCGAGCGCGAGGAAGACCAGCACGATGCCGGAGAACCGCATGAACAGCCAGGTGTACTTCTCGAAGTTCGGCATCCCGCTGTTGCGCCGTGGCGCCCTCGGGTTGTCCAGGCCTGCGGGCCGATCGTGGCTGCGCTGCATGATGGGCGCGGGGCCGCCGCGCTCGCTGACGTGGTCGTAGGGATTCTCCGCCCGGCCCGATATCGCCGGCCCTGCGGCTCCGGTGGGGCTCATAGGAACTGCTCCGCCATGTGCATGCCGATCACTCCGATCGCGGCGATGAATACCGCGATCCAGACACCCAGGACCACCCACAGCATCAGGCGCTGGTACTTCGGCCCGTGCTGCCAGAAGTCGATCAGGATGACCCGGATGCCGTTGAGGGCGTGGTAGAGCACCGCCACCACCAGACCCACCTCCATGAGACCGATGATCGGCGTCTTGTAGGTGTCGATGACTTCGTTGTAGGCCTCGGGGCTGACCCGCACCAGCGCCGTGTCGAGCACGTGGACGAAGAGGAAGAAGAAGATGGTGGCGCCTGTGATGCGGTGCAGCACCCACGACCACATGCCCGGGTCGCCGCGATAGAGGGTGCGGCGGCGCGGTGGTGACGATCGCGGAGCCGGTGTGGCGGAATCCGCGGCTGTCTGCGTCATTTCCGAGTACTCACTTCCGTACCTCCAACGGCATCGGTGGACGCTCGGGGCAGCGGGTGGGGACCTCGTGTCTACGTTGCCCAACCTGTGCCCAAACCCTCGGGGCGACTCTAAACCCATTGTCTTGCCGAAAGAACTAGCGTGGTAGCGCCGGCAGCCGTCCCAAAGAAGAAGTTAGGGTTGCCTATCTACGAACTCGGGCCGTGACACGGAGGTTTCGGAATGCATTCAGACTGCCGGGCGCGGAACTGACATGGCGATCGATGTTGACTGGAAATTGTTGCGGGACAGTGCAATCGAGGTCATGTCGCGGGCGTACGCGCCGTACTCGCGATTCCCGGTCGGGGCGGCCGCGCTGACCGACGATGGTCGAATCGTGGTCGGCTGCAATGTGGAGAATGTCTCATATGGCCTAGGTCTCTGTGCCGAGTGTTCTGTGGTCTGCGCCCTGCATTCGGGCGGTGGCGGGCGGCTCGTCGCGCTGTCCTGCGTGGATGCCTCTGGCGGGTTGCTCATGCCATGCGGCCGGTGCCGACAGGTGCTGCTGGAACACGGCGGCCCGGACATGTCGATCGACCATCCGGCGGGCCCCCGTCCGCTGTCCGAACTGTTGCCCGACGCCTTCGGTCCCGACGACATGGCTCGCGTGGAGAACCCGTGACGGAGTTCACCTTCGACGCGCCGACCGTCATCCGGACCAAGCGCGACGGGGGAGTGCTGTCGGATGCCGCGATCGACTGGGTGATCGACGGCTACACACACGGGCGGGTGCACGACGAACAGATGTCGGCGCTTCTGATGGCGATCTTCCTGCGCGGCATGACGCCCGGCGAGATCGCCCGCTGGACGGCGGCCATGATCGGCTCCGGCGAGCGGTTCGACTTCAGCGACATCCGCCGCAACGGCAAGCCACTCGCGTTGGTGGACAAGCACTCCACCGGCGGGGTGGGCGACAAGATCACCATCCCGCTGGTGCCCGTCGTGATGGCCTGCGGTGCCGCGGTGCCACAGGCGGCCGGTCGCGGACTCGGCCACACCGGCGGCACCCTCGACAAGCTGGAGGCCATCGCCGGGTTCACCGCCGAACTCTCCAAAGATCAAATCCGCCAACAGCTTCGAGACATCGGCGCGGCCGTCTTCGCCGCAGGTGACCTGGCGCCGGCCGACCGCAAGATCTACGCGCTGCGCGACGTCACCGCGACCACCGAGTCGTTGCCGCTGATCGCGAGTTCGGTGATGAGCAAGAAGCTCGCCGAGGGCGCCGACGCACTGGTGCTGGACACCAAGGTGGGTCGCGGCGCCTTCCTCAAGACGGAGGCGGAGTCGCGCGAGTTGGCCCGCACGATGGTCGAGTTGGGCACCGCGCACGGCGTCGCCACCCGCGCGCTGCTCACCGACATGGACCGGCCACTCGGACGGGCCGTCGGCAACGCGGTGGAAGTCGCCGAGTCACTCGACGTGCTCGCAGGCGGCGGCCCCGACGACGTGGTCGAGCTGACCCTGGCGCTGGCTCGGGAGATGCTCGACGCGGCGGGGGTCGACGGGA
>NZ_JAVRPS010000643.1:0-3532 GCF_032162105.1 Mycobacterium sp.
CCGCTGCGGCGTAGGCACGTTGGGACGCCAGCTCCGACGGGGTGGGCGGCAGTTCACTGGGCAGCGAGGTCTGGAACAGTTCGAACGATCCGTCCTTGCGACTGACAAGTTCGGCCGCGCGCAGATAGATCGGGTTGTCGCTGTAGCGGTCGGCCACCTCGGCGCGACACACCACCAAGGCCACTGCTCCCTCGCTAGGAGAACAGATCATGTACTGGCGCAGCGGATCGTTGATGAGTCGCGACGTCGCAATCTCCTGGCGGGTCAACGGTTTGCGGCGCCAGGCATTGGGGTTGAGTTCGCCGTTGGCGAAGGCCTTTTCAGCGACGACGGCCAGCGTCTCGACCGGGATGCGATGGTCGTGCAGATAGCGTTGCGCCTTGAGGCCGAAGAACTGAGGATTGAGGAACATCCCAATTTCGCCGTACCAACTGCCCACGCCCCACGTCGTGACATCGGTTGCGGCGAACGCGCCGCGGGGATGTTTGTCGAATCCGACGACCAAGCCCAGGTCCCCCATCCCGGCGGTGATCATGTTGCGCGCCGTGATGAGACTGGCCGCACCGGTGGCGCATCCGTTGAGCACGTTGATGAAGGGGATGCCCGTGGGGCCCAGCGCGCCCACCATCACGTCGGCCTGGCCGCCGTCGAGGCTTCCGCCGACGGCGACTTCGATGTCGGCCCAGCGCACCCCGGCGTCGGCCAGGGCGTCGCCGATCGCCGAGAGGGCCATCTGCTGGGCGGTCGAGTCGAAGCGACCGAAGGGGTGAATGCCGATGCCGACGATGGCCATGGTGCTCACTGGTGCGCCTCCTGGTGGGTAGCTGCGGGGGTCACGGGCCGGAAGGCGTAGACGTGGATCGGGCGTCCTTCTTCGTCGACGTTGAATTCGATTGCCACCGATTCCATTTCGGTGCCGATCGCGGCGCGTTGTGCGGCCTGGTCGACGGGGACGTCGAGGCGTGCCTGCACGCGGCAGGCGCCGGGAAGGTCCACATACCCGACGACGAATCCGGCGAAGTCGTCTTCGGTTTCCGGGCCGGCGTAGGGCGCCTTGGGCAGGAAGGACTGCGTGGTCCAGGTCCACACCGTGCCGCGCCGGGGCAGCAACTCGTCCACGATCGAGGTGCCATAGCAGTGTCCGCAGCGCGTCCGTGCGGGGAAGGTGACGCGCGCGCAGTCGCTGCATCGGCCTCCGATGAGGTGCACCCCGTCGTCGGTTTCGCAGAACAGGTTCTCAGCGATGGGATTCAACCCCACAATGGCTCCTCGAACGTCGGCGGCACCGACGAGTCCCGGCCCGGTGCCGCACTCGGAAATTCGCGCTGTGAGGCCGTTCACATCTCGGTACTATACATGTATAGTTCGGCTCCGATAGATGCGATCGCCTGGGGTTCGGCGGTCCGGCCAATGTTTACGACGGGAAGCGACCATGACGTTCAACGACGGCTTCGAGGGCCGGCTGTTCATCGACGGCAAGTTCACCGAGGGGGTCTCCGGCCGCCGATACGACGTGATCAATCCGGCCGATGAGTCGGTGGTCGCCACTGCCGTCGACGCCGATCCAGAGGACATGAGCAGCGCCGTGGCGGCCGCCGACAACGCGGTGCGCTCGACTGACTGGTCGACCAATCACGCGTTCCGGCGCAAGTGCCTCGACCAACTCCAGAGCGCGCTTCACGAGGAAGCCGACAGGTTCCGTGCACTGGCCGTGGCCGAGGCGGGTACGCCGTACTCGGCGACGTTGACGCACGTGACGGCTCAGATCGACGACATGAGTTACTTCAATGGACTCATCGAAACCTGGCCGTGGGAACGGGATCTGCCCGCCTACGAGCTGCTCGGCATGCAAAGCAAGCGGCGCATTCGTTACGAGCCCTACGGTGTCGTGGGTGCCATCTCGCCGTGGAACGCCCCGTTCATGACCAACATCTGGAAGGTCGGTCATGCGCTGGCCACCGGCAACGCGGTCGTGTTGAAGAGCGCGCCCGACACCCCGCTCACCGCCGCGCTGATCGCGAAGGTGGCCGCCGAGCAGACCGATCTGCCCCCTGGTGTGCTGAACACCATCAGTTCGGCCGACAAGGCCATCGCCGGCGAGGCGCTCACCACCGACCAACGGGTCGGGCTGCTGCACTTCACCGGCTCACCACAGGTCGGGCAGCGCATCGCGCAGAACGCCGCCGTCGGCATCCGTCACACCGTCCTGGAACTCGGCGGCAAGTCGGCCAACATCCTGTTACCCGACGCCAATTTGGACATGGCATGCGCCGTCGGTGTGGGCATGTGCATGTCCAACAGCGGACAAGGATGCGCCCTGGCGACGCGGATGGTCGTGCACGCCGACATCTACGACGAGGTCGTCGAGCGCCTGCAGGCCGCGGTGGCTGCACTGTCCTGGGGAGATCCCGGCGATGAGAGCACCGTCGTCGGGCCGATCATCCGCGCCGAGCAACTCGACCGCATCGAAGGGCTGGTCGACCGGGCCGTTGCCGACGGCGCCCGGCTCGTCGTCGGCGGTCACCGCGCTGACCGTGGCGGCAAGGGATTCTGGTATCTGCCGACCGTTGTCGCCGACGTCGACGAGAACGCCGAGCTCGCCCAAACCGAGGTGTTCGGGCCGGTGCTGACAGTCGTGCGCTACGACGGTGACGACGACGAGGCGGTCCGCGTGGCCAACAACAGTCGGTACGGGTTGTCGGGATATGTTCAGTCCGCTGACGAACAGCGGGCGTGGCGCGTGGCCAATCGGCTCAAGGCGGGCACGGTCAACATCAACAATTCGTTCTACCTCTCCCCCGACGCGCCCTTCGGCGGCTACGGCATCAGTGGCGACGGCGTCGAGCACGGCGAGGACGGATTCCGCGACTACCTGCAAGTCAAGACCATCGCCAGCCCGGCCGGCTCCTGAACGGGATCAACCGATGACGATGACGTTCGACTACATCGTGGTGGGCGCCGGGTCGGCTGGCTGTGTGCTGGCAAACCGGCTCAGTCGCGATCCACGAACAAGGGTTCTGCTGCTGGAGGCCGGCGGCAGAGATCGCAGTCCCATGATCAAGATACCCAAGGGTTTTGGGAAGATTCTGGGAAACCCGAAGCTGGCCTGGCATCACCCCGTACGGCCCATCGGACCCAATCACAAGGTCGAGCAATGGGTGCGAGGCAAGACGCTTGGCGGCTCCAGCGCAGTGAACGGGATGGTCTACAACCGGGGTCATCGCGCTGACTACGACGAGCTCGCGCGACGCGGTAATCCCGGGTGGGGGTGGGACACCATGCTGCCCATCTTCAAGGCCATCGAGGATCACCAGCTGGGCGCCAATGCAATGCGCGGTGCCGGCGGGCCACTGACCGTGTCGCTGGACCCCGACCTTCCCGACATCTGCGACGAGGTCATCGAAGCGGGCAGGAAGATGGGCTGGTCGCGCACCGACGACATCAACGACAGCGATGACGAGCGAATCGGACCGGCGGCGCGCACCATCAAGGACGGCCAGCGGGTCAGCGCTGCCCACGCGTTCCTGCACCC
>NZ_JAVRPS010000644.1:0-7645 GCF_032162105.1 Mycobacterium sp.
TTCGCCGTTGGAGTCCCACAGGGCACGGATGGTGGCCATCGCCTCCTCGAAGCGCGCGACGGGCTTGGACCAGTCGACTCCGTAGGGTTCGTTGCCCTCGCGCTCTCCGGTGCCGATGCCCAGAATGGCGCGCCCGCGGGTCAGCAGGTGCAGGGTCGCCGCGGCCTGAGCCGTGACGGCCGGGTTGCGCCGACCGGTGTCGGTCACACCGACGCCCAGACGCAGGCGGCCAACCCGGTTGCGCGCTGCGATGTGGCCGAGCATGGTCCACGGTTCCAGGTAGGCATCCGCCGACGGCAGGATCCGTGCGCCGCCGCAGTACTTCGGTTGCCACAGCGAGCGCGGGAATAGCGCGTTGAGGTGGTCGGGCACCCAGAACGAATCGACGCGACCCGCGACCGCACTCAGGTAACTCGCCCTGGTGAACGCGTCGGCCGCCGGACGCGCGGCGATGATCGGATCCATGATGCCCACTCGGAAGCCAGCCATGTCTGAGCCCTTTCGTCGTTGCGGCTCAGTCTTTCGACGCTGCGGGTGGGCGCCTAGAGTAGCGGGCTACTCGAAAAGCAGCGGGTAGCAGGCCGTCACGCGCTCGATCCACCATTGCCGTCGCGGCGGCGTGGCGGCCAGCGCGGCCAGCCGAGCGGGATCGGGCACGACGGGCCCGACCGGCAGGTAACCGTCCACCGGCGGCGACGGGTCGGTGACGTCCTCGACGAACAGTCCGCCGGTGCCCAACCCGCAGGCATGACGCAGGTCGGGCAGGCACGCGGCGGCCAACAGGCCGCGCGACATGCCGACAGCGGAGTCCAGCGCGCTCGACACCACGATCGGGATGTCGATCTGGCCCGCGATGTCCAGCAGGCGCGCGACCCCGCCCAGCGGCGCGACTTTCAGCACCGCCACGTCGGCGGCCTTCGAGCGCACCACGTGCAGCGGGTCGTCGGCCTTGCGGATGCTCTCGTCGGCGGCCACCGGCACGTCGACGAGGCGGCGCACCTCGGCCAGCTCGGGGACCGTCGCGCAGGGTTGTTCCAGGTACTCCAGCGGGCCGTCGGCGGTCAGAGCTAGAGCGGCCGCAACCGCTTCCGGCACGGTCCAGCCGCCGTTGGCGTCCACGCGGACCGTCGGCACCAGCGCGCGCACGGCGTTGACCCTCGCGACGTCGTCGGCCAGCGTCTGGCCGGGCTCGGCCACCTTCACCTTGGCCGTCCGCGCGCCGGGGAACCGGGCCAGCACCTCGGGCACCCGCACCGCGTCGACCGCGGGCACCGTGGCGTTGATCGGGACGCGCGTCCGCACCGGAACGGGAGACGTCTCGTAGGCGGCCTCGACCGCCGAAGCCAACCACTGGGCGGCCTCGGCTGGCCCGTACTCGAGAAAGGCGCCGAACTCACCCCAGCCCAGCGGTCCTTCGATGAGCGCCATCTCGCGAACGTCGATGCCGCGGAACCGAACTCGCATCGGCAACGCGACGACGTGCAAACGCTCGAGAAGATCCTCGACTGACGGGGTCACGGACCAAGGCTAGACCGCGCGGCCGCTACCCTCCCAGTGCGGCTTGCGGAGATCCTTCTTCAGGATCTTGCCGGTGGGGTTGCGCGGCAAGGCGTCCACGACGTCGACGGTCTTGGGGCACTTGTAGGCAGCCAGCTGCTCGCGGGCGAACGCGATGATCTCCGCCTCCGTAGCCTCGCCGTCAAGCGCCACAATGGCTTTCACCGCTTCACCCCACTTCTCGTCGGGCACGCCGATGACGGCGACCTCGGCGACCGCGGGATGCTCGGCCAGCACCCGCTCCACCTCGATGGAGTAGATGTTCTCGCCGCCGGAGATGATCATGTCCTTGAGCCGGTCCTCGACGAAGATGTAGCCGCCGTCGTCGACGCGGCCGATGTCGCCGCTGCGGAACCAGCCGTCCTCGGTGATCGCCTCGGCAGTCGCCTCCGGCTTGTTGTGATAGCCCTTCATCAATTGCTTTGTCCGGAACCACAATTCGCCTTGCTCGCCCGCGGGTACGTCCTCAAGCGTGTCGGGATTGACCACCCGAACCTCCGAGCCGGGCACCACTTTGCCCGCGCTGGTCATGCGCTCCTCGTTCTCACTGCGATGGTCCTCGGGCATCAACCGGCTGACCACGCCGCACACCTCGGTCAGTCCGTACGCCTGAATGAAGTCTGTGTTCGGCCACGCCTTCAGTGCCGCCCGCAGCAGCGGCATCGGCATCGGCGATGCGCCGTACGCGTAGGTCTTGAGCGCACTGAACAACTTCACCGCATCGTCGCCGGACTCCAGCACCTTGGCCAGCACGGCAGGTACCAGGAAGGTCCGGTTGGCGCCCTTGAGGATTCCGCCCGCCAACGACATCCCGTCGACGTCGCGCGTAATGATGCTGGCGCTCCCGCTGTGCAGACCGAACTGGGCATACGACGAACCGGCGACGTGGAACATCGGCATCGCCACCAGGTTCTTGTCCCCCTCGTCGAGTTCCCAATTGTCGAACCCGTTGACGGTGTGCGCGATGATGTTGGACTGCGTCAACGCCACGCCCTTGGGCCTTCCGGTGGTGCCCGAGGAGTACATGATGATGCAGACGTCGCCGGGGTCGACGTCGGGCGAGCGGTCGGCGGGCGTAGCCGCCGCGAGCATCGCCTCGTACTCGTCGCCGTCGCCGCCCTCCGGCGTGACCTCGATGACTTGCTCGACGTGCGGCAGCTTGTCGCGCAGCGCCTCGACGCCCGGCTTCAGCTCCGCCCCGACGACAAGGAGCTTGGCGCCCGAGTCGTTGAGCACGTAGTCCATCTCGTCGGCCGCAAGGCGAAAGTTGATGATGGCGTTGGCCGCGCCGATCGACGCGGCCGCGACCGTCAACTCCACGCAGGCCGGGTGGTTCTTGTCCAGGAACGCGACGACGTCACCGCGTTTGACACCTCGCTCGGTCAGCGCTCCGGCCAGACGCCGGACGCGGTCGTTCCACTGCGACCACGTCCAGCTCCGGTCCAGATAGGTGACGGCTTCGGCATCCGGCTTGGCTTTCGCCCAGTGCGCCAAACGTTCGTCGAGGAAGCGGGGCTCAGGCAGCTCAGACATGAATCGAGCGTGCCACGTCAACGCCGACCGTCAATCGGAATCGGCATAACGCGGCGACCCGCAAGGTAGGTCGTGCGGACCACGAGGTCGGCGATGTCCTCCGGTGGGACGGCCCGCGGGTCGGCCGACAGCACCACCAGGTCGGCGTACTTGCCGACCTCCAGCGAGCCGATCACATCGTCGGCGAACAGCTGCCAGGCCGCGTCGATGGTCTGCGCCCGGATGGCCTGCTCGACCGTGATCCGCTCCTGCGGGCCGATCACCCGGCCGCTTGGCGCGATGCGGGTGGCGGCGACACTGATGTTGCGCAGCGGCTCCTCCGGCGTGACGGGCGGGTCGTTGTGCAGCGAGATGCGCATGCCGGTGGCGAGTGCGGAACCGCATGGCATCCAACGGCTTCCGCGTTCGGGCCCGAACAGACCGTCGACGATGATGTCGCCCCAGTAGTGGATCTGGTCGACGAACAGGCTGCAGGTGACGCCGAGGTCGTGGGCGCGCTGCAGCTGCTCGTCCCGGATCGCGCCGACGTGCTCGAGCCGAAGCCGGTGGTCGTCGCGGGGCCAGCGCCGCAGGGCCTCTTCGTAGATGTCGAGGATGGTGTCGACGCCGGCGTCGCCCATCACGTGGCACGACAGCGGCCAGCCCCGAGGGAAGTAGGCGTGCACGATCTCTACGAGCTGTTCGGGCGTGTAGTTGGCGTGTCAGCACGACCCAGGGGGCACGCCGATGGTGCGGGTCGCGTCGGTGTCCAGATAGGGAAAGGACAGGTCGATGTTGCCGATCCACGGCGACCCGTCGACCCAGATCTTGATGCCGACCTGGCGGAACAGGTCATCGCCGTTGACCGGCGTCATGTCGGTGGTCATCTCGGCGTTGGAGACCTCGTAGACGCGCAGGCGCACGGTGAGGTCGCCGCGCATCTGCTCGAGGACGGGCCGGAAGGCCGGTTCGAACGCCATCTCCGAACACGTGGTGAGGCCGACGCGATTGAGCCTGCCGAGTTCGGCGTGCAGCATCGCGGGATAGTCGCTCGGCTTGATCGCACCGCCCAGCACGCTGAACACCGCGCCGGTCTCTTCGGCGGTGCCGTCGAGGTCGCCGTTGTCGTCGCGGCCGTACTTCGCGCCCTTGGGGTCCGGGGTGTCGCGGGTCACGCCGGCCCGCTGCGCCGCCGCGGAATTGAAGTAGGCCTTGTGCCCGGAATTGTGGACGATCACCAGCGGGGTATCGGGTGCCTCGCCGTTGAGCCATGCCAATGTCGGCTCCGGCACGCCGGATTGCAGCAGCGGATCCCAGCCGTTGAGGTAGGCGCCGTCGGCCCCCCGCTTGGTCACCTCGTTGCGGATCGCCTCGACGATCTGGTCGGGGTCGCGCATCGTGACGGGCCGGATGTCGACCATGCGATCGGACAGCACGATGGCCTCCATCATCGGATGCCCGTGCGCCTCGACGAGGCCAGGCATGACGCAGCCGTTGCCGAGTTCGATGGTCTCGGTGCCGGGTCCGATCCACCCGGCGACGTCGGCGCAGTCACCGACCGCGACGATCCGCCCGTCGGCCACCGCGAGCGCTTCGGCGGTGGGACGGTCATCGTCCACGGTCAGCACCGTCCCGAAGAAGACCAGCTCAGCAGGCATGAACGCATCCAGGCGAAGTCACGGAAAGGATTCTTCAGAAAACTTTCGTGGCGCGTGTCGATTTCGGGGGTTGCCGTTCGACGTGAGTAACGAGGGGCACTTGAACAAGAATGGACCGGCCCCGTCCACCAACCAGAAGGAGACAGAACAATGGCGCGTTACATGCTGATCCTGCGGTCCACCCCGGCGGCCGAAGTGGCGATGGCGGAGCAGAACATCGACTTCGACCAGATCATCGAGTCGATGGGCCGCTACAACGAGGAGCTCATCAAGGCGGGCGTGCTGCTCGCAGGCGAGGGTCTGGCCGGTCCGGAAGAGGGCTTCGCGGTCAACTTCGATTCCGATCCGCCCGCCGTGACCGACGGCCCCTACACCGAGGCCAAGGAGCTGTTCAACGGCTTCTGGATCCTCGACGTGTCGTCGATCGACGAGGCCAAGCAGTGGGCGCTCAAGTGCCCGCTGGGCACCGGCGCCAGGCTCGAGGTGCGCCGCGTGTCCGAGACCGAGGAGTTCGATCAGGACAACGAGTGGATCCAGAAGGAACTTCAGTGGAAGAAGGACGGCGTCTGGAAGTAGTGCCGACGCGACGCAGTCCCCGGCGGTGTAACCCATCGCCGGGGACTGCGCTGCTGCTGGGGCTCAGAAGAACGTCGAGGTCTGGGTACTCGTCCCGTTGTCACAGGTGATGTTGACGTCCCAGTTCGAGAACTTCGGAATCGCCGGGACGATCACCAGGTCGTAGGTCGCCTTCGCCGCCAGGAAGAAGCTGCGGTGATAGCCGTCGGAGTCGTAGACGCACTGCGAAGCGACCCCACTGCGGTCGGTGATGTGCGCCGTCAGACCACCGATCCGCGGATCCCACGACACAGCCGGACCCTGTTTTGGCGCGGGCGGCGGGGGTGGCGGTGGCGGAGGAGGCGGCGGTGCTGGCTCCGGCTGACTGGCCTGCCTGCGTGACGCGGCCGCGGCGTTGTCCGCGGCGGCCTGGTCGCGGACGCCGGGCACCACGCACACCTGATCGCCGCCGAAGGCATCCCGCCAGACGAAGCCCTGCTTGCAGGTGTTCGGTCCGTACGGGCCCCCGTTGGGCTCCTTGTTCTGCGCCGCCGCGGCGTTCTGTGCAGCGGTTTGGCTGCGGACGTCCGGGGTGACGCACACCGTGTCGCCCGACCGCGCCTCGCGCCAGACGAAGCCCTGGATACAGGTGTCCGGCCCGTAGGGCAAGGGTGGGGCAGCCGCCGCCGGGGGCACCGCGGCGATCACGCCGAGGGCCCCGAATGCTGCGACCGACAGCAGGACAAGCACCCACTGTCTTGCGCTACTTCGAGTCATGATGTCGATCTCCTTCAGATGCACCGGCGAACAGGCAAGTGCCAGTGGATTTTTCGCCGCAAGCCAGCGCTCACGGTCGTCTGAAAGCTATTCCCGCGTCAGGCAGGGGTCGCGAGTAGCGGACTACCCGACTTCGCGACGGGTATTTGCCCGAGGGCGAGTAGGACCGCGCCGGCGCGGCGATTACGGCGGTACCGATGAACGGTTTCTGTAACACGTTCTAGTCTGGTTGCCATGAGTGACGACCTGCTGCGCCATCCGATCCACTCGGGACACATCACCGCCGAGGCGCTGAGGCGCCACAAGGACAAGCCGGTGCTGTTCCTCGGCGAGACCACACTGACCGGCGGGCAGTTGGCCGAACGCATCAGCCAGTACATTCAGGCGTTCGAGGCGCTCGGCGCAGGCACCGGGAGCATCTCGGGCCTGCTGTCGCTGAATCGACCCGAGGTGCTGATGATCATCGGTGCCAGCCAGACGCGGGGCTTCCGGCGCACGGCGCTACACCCTCTCGGCTCGCTCGACGACCACGCCTTCGTGCTCTCCGACGCCGAGGTGACGTCGTTGATCATCGATCCGAATCCGATGTTCGTCGAACGGGCCTTGGGCCTGCTCGAGAAGGTGCCCTCGCTCAAGCAGATCCTGACCATCGGCCCCGTGCCCGAGGCATTGGCCGGGCACGCGGCCGTCGACCTCACGGCCGAGGCCGCGAAGTACGAGCCCAAGCCGCTGGTGGCCGCGGACCTTCCTCCGGATCACATCGGCGGGATGACGTACACCGGCGGCACCACCGGTAGGCCCAAGGGCGTCATGGGCACGACGCAGTCGATCACCACCATGACGACCGTTCAGCTCGCTGAGTGGGAGTGGCCGGACAATCCGCGGTTCCTGATGTGCACGCCGCTGTCGCACGCGGGCGCAGCGTTCTTCACGCCGGTCATCGTGAAGGGCGGCGAGCTCATCGTGCTGACGAAGTTCGACCCAGCCGAGGTGCTGCGCGTGATCGAGGAGCAGAAGATCTCCGCGACCATGCTGGTGCCGTCGATGATCTACGCGTTGATGGATCACCCCGATTCGCACACCCGCGACCTGTCCTCGTTGGAGACCGTGTACTACGGCGCCTCGGCCATGAACCCGGTGCGCCTGCGCGAAGCCATCGACCGGTTCGGCCCGATCTTCGCGCAGTACTACGGGCAGTCCGAGGCGCCGATGGTGATCACCTACCTGGCCAAGGGCGACCATGACGAGAAGCGGCTGACCTCCTGCGGACGGCCAACGCTGTTCGCCCGCACCGCCCTGCTCGGCGAGGACGGCAACCCCGTCGCCCAGGGCGAGGTCGGGGAGATCTGCGTGTCCGGCCCGCTGTTGTGCGGCGGCTACTGGAACCTGCCGGAGGCCACCGCGGAGACGTTTCGCGACGGCTGGATGCACACCGGCGACCTGGCCCGCGAGGACGAGGACGGCTTCTGGTACATCGTCGACCGCACCAAGGACATGATCGTCACCGGCGGTTTCAACGTGTTCCCGCGCGAGGTGGAAGACGTTGTCGCCGAACATCCCTCGGTGGCCCAGGTGTGCGTGATCGG
>NZ_JAVRPS010000645.1:0-3589 GCF_032162105.1 Mycobacterium sp.
GCAGCGAATCCCAGTGCAGCGCCATCTCGGTCACCATAGGATTCGGGCCTATCGTAAGCGCGCGGCCGCTAGCGGAAATGCCAGCGTCACAACAAGATCGCGTACAACGCACGTAACGAACCAGCACACAACGGAATAGCCCAGGCGATGGTGTCGAAATCGCGCGCCAGTCGCACGAACGGAGCAGACCGACCACGCGGTAGGTGAGGTTGTACATCGCGCCCAGTTGGTTGAGCGGATGCGTTGGCGGTGTCGGCGGTACTGTGGGCGCGTGACGGGGCGCACGCCGAAGCTCTACATCTTCCCCCATGCCGGTGGATCGGCGCAGTTCTACGTGCCCTTCGCCAAGGCCTTCTCCAGCGACATCAAACGCATCGCGGTTCAGTATCCGGGACGGCGGGGTACTCACGACCTTGCGTCTTTCACCAGCATTCCCGACCTCGCCGATGGCGTGTGCGAGAAGCTCCCCCCGGCGGATCAATCCGACGGAGAGGTCGCTTTTTTCGGCCACAGCATGGGCGCCTTGGTGGCATTCGAAGTCGCCCGTCGGTTCGAAGCGGCGGGCAACCCCATTGCAGCCCTGTTCGTGTCCGCCTGTGCCGCACCGGGTCGAATCGGCTACGACCACATTCCGGAGTCCGACCGCGGCCTGCTCGATGCAGTGAGCGCGATGACCGGTGCGAATCCCGAGTTCCTGGAGAACGAGGAGTTCGCTGCGAAGATCCTGCCAACATTGCGGGGACTCAAGGCGATTGCGAACTACGAGTGTCCACCGGATGCGACCGTGTCGTGCCCCATCTTCGCGTTCGTAGGCGATGACGACGAAGTCGCCACCTACGACAAGGTAATGCCGTGGTCGCAGCGCACGGCGTCGGAATTCACAGCGCGGGTGTTCACCGGTCATCACTTCTATCTCAACGACCACTTACCGGAACTGGTCGGCGACGTCGAGGACAAAATCGCGTCGCACTGCAGAGGCTCGTAGTCACACAGACAGTTGGCGCCGCATTGCGACGCGATGTTGTGCGTCACAGCTACCGCCCAGCGGCAGGCCGCGTTGCTTTCCGTACCAAAGAATGCGATTACGGCAACGTAAAGCTCTAGTTACGCACGCAAACTGGGAAACCGGGAATAATTAGCCTTACGAGGAGGTTAACGGACCCCGCTTCACAAGACGCTCGTCCGGCGAGTTGGAGAAAGCGGTGTTAGCCTCGGTTCGAGGGAGCCGTGGCCCAGATCTCCATTTACCGGATACCGGTCGGCTTACCCGGTGGGGAGTGGCCAGTACGCGGCAAACCAAACGGAGGTTTCGTGATGCCGGTGGTTGACTCCATCCCAGCCATACTCGCCGAGCGTGCGCGGCAGCAGCCGGATGACGTGGCGTTCACGTTCATCGACTACGAGCTGGACCCCGCAGGGTTTGCCGAGCGTTTGACGTGGTCACAGGTGAATCGGAGAGCGCGGGTCGTCGCCGAGGAGTTGTTGGCTTACGGCTCGGCGGGGGATCGAGCAGCGATACTGGCTCCGCAGAGCTTGGATTACATCGTCGCCTTCCTTGGCGCGATGCATGCTGGTTTCATCGCGGTCCCGCTTTCGGTGCCGCAATTCGGTACGCACGACGAGCGGGTGTCGGGGGCGCTGCGTGACTGCTCGCCGGTGGTGATACTGACGACGTCTGCGGTCGTCGACGACGTGATGGCATATGCCGTGGCGCAGCCCGGCGGATTCGCGCCGGCGGTCGTAGAGATCGATGCGCTGGACTTCGATTCGCCACGGATGCTCGATGCGGATGTCGGCCCATGTCCGAAGGCGGCGTATCTGCAGTACACATCGGGGTCGACTCGCCAGCCGGCCGGTGTGGTGGTGTCGCATCGCAACGTCATCGCCAACCTCGAACAGGTATTCTCCGACTACTTCGAGGACCGCGGAAGCGTCCCACCGCCAGACATCACCTTTGTGTCGTGGCTGCCCTTATACCACGACATGGGGCTGATACAAGGGGTTTTCGCGCCGATGCTGGTCCCTGCCGGCGTCGCAGGCGGAACCGTCGGACGACCGGCAGTGCTGATGAGTCCGGTGTCGTTTCTGCAGAAGCCGGCCCGGTGGATGCAGTTGTTGGCGACCAATAGCCACACGTGGTCGGCGGCGCCGAACTTCGCGTTCGAGTTGGCGGGGCGACGAACGTCGGATGAGGACATGGCCGGGCTCGACCTGGGCGACGTGCTGGGGATCATCAGCGGAAGTGAACGCATTCACGCCGCGACCATCCGGCGGTTCGCTGAGCGGTTCTCGCGGTTCAACCTGCCCGACACCACGCTGCGGCCGTCGTACGGCCTGGCCGAGGCAACGCTGTACGTGGCGTCGGCGCCGGCGGGCCAGCCGCGGGCGACGGTGCGGTTCGACTATGAGAAGTTGGCCGCCGGACACGCGATGCGCTGCGGAACCGATTGTGGTTCGGAGCTGGTCAGCTACGGCGCGCCAAGATCATCGACGGTGCGCATCGTCGATCCCGACACCCGGATTGAAAACCCCTCGGGGAGGGTGGGGGAGATCTGGGTACACGGCGACAACGTCGCCGCCGGCTACTGGCGAAACCCCCAAGCTTCGGAGTCCACCTTTGGCGCCGTGCTGGTCGATCCGTCGCCGGGCACGCCGCAGGGGCCGTGGTTGCGTACCGGGGATCTGGGGGCAATGTCGGAGGGTGAGCTGTTCATCATTGGCCGGATCAAGGATCTGCTGATCGTGAACGGGCGCAACCACTATCCCGATGACATCGAGGCAACGATTCAGGAGATCACCGGCGGCCGGGTCGCGGCGATATCGATCCACGACGATCGCACGGAACAGCTGGTCGCGATCGTGGAACTGAAGAAGCGGGGGAGTTCCGACGAGGAGGCGCTGCACCGGCTGCGCACGGTGAAACAGGAAGTCACGTCGGCTATTTCCAAGTCGCACAGCGTGCGGGTCGCGGATCTGGTTCTGGTGTCGCCGGGTTCGATTCCGATCACGACCAGCGGAAAGGTGCGGCGTTCGGCCTGCGTGGAGCGCTACCGGCTGGACGAGTTCAGTCGTTTGGACGTTTCGGCATGAGTTCGGCCCTTGACGAGGGCGCGGTGCGCCGGTGGTTGGTCGACTATCTGGTGATGAACATCGGCTGCAGTCCCGATGACGTCGACGTGGATGCCTCGATGCACGATCTGGGTGTCGGTTCGGCCGACGTGGTGGTGCTCACCGGTGAGCTGTCGGAGCTGCTGGGTCGGGTGGTTTCGCCGGTGGAGTTCTGGCAGTACCCGACGATCGATGCGCTGGCGCGGTTTCTGACGGGGTCGGAGCCCGATGCCGCGCCCGAGGTGCTCGTGAGTGGCGAGCGAGGATCGATGGACGAGCCGATCGCCGTCATCGGTCTGGGATGCCGCTTCCCGGGTGACATAGCTGGCCCGGAATCGTTGTGGCAATTCCTGTGTGAGGGTCGCTCGGCGGTGGGGGAGGTCCCCGCGGGGCGGTGGGCGTGGGTCGATGACGGCTCACCGGAGGTGGCGGCGGCGCTGTCCGGTACCACGCGGTGGGGTTCGTTCTTGACCGGCGTGGA
>NZ_JAVRPS010000646.1:0-14395 GCF_032162105.1 Mycobacterium sp.
CGGCTGAAGCTGATGCCCTGGCCGACACCCGACACCACAGCGCCGGCGATCAGGCCCGCCAGAGACGAAAAGTGCAGGGCGACGGCGAGTATCACCATGCCGACCACCAGGATCGCGCAGCCGATCGCGACGGCGCGCTGCGTTGGCATCCGACGGGCGGACAGTTGCGCGACCGCCGACGCGGCGAAGATCGAACACGCCACCGCGCCCGCGACGGCGTGGTTGTCGATGCCGATGACCTCCGCGACGAACGACGGCGCGACCGCGGTGAACAGGCCCGTCACGGCGAAGCCCGCGAATGCTGCGGTGGCCCCGGTGATGAAGACCTGCCGCACCTCGGCGGGCACCGACAGCCGCTGGAAGCCGATGCGGCCGGTCCGCGCCGACGTCTCGGGCGCCAACAGCACCGCGCCGATGGCCAGCACGACCAGCACGATGTGCACCACGAACGACAACTGCAGCGGGTGCGGCGCGTACTCGACCAGCACCCCGGCCAGCAGTGGGCCCGCGCCCAACCCGCCGATGTTGGCGATCGTCGCGACGACGGCGGCGCGGTCGCGCTGCGCGGGTGGGGCGGCCTCGACGACGGCAGCGGTTGCGGTGCCGGTGAAGATGCCCGCCGACAGGCCGGACAACAGTCGCGCGACCAGTAGCAGCGCGACGTCGTCGGCGAACAGGAACACCACCGCACTGGCGAGGGCGAACGCAGCACCGGCGAGGAGCACCGGCCGTCGGCCGATCGCGTCCGACCAGCGCCCGAACAGCAGCAGCGCGCCCAACACCCCGACGGCGTACGTGGCGAAGATCACCGTCGTGGTGAACACGGCGAAGTGCATGTGGTTGGCGTACAGCGCGTACATCGGCGTCGGCAGGGTGGTGCCCACCATGATCACGGCGAATGCGTACGCGAGCAGGGCGAACCCGTAGCGGCGGGGTCGGTCGGCGGGTGTCACGCGTTGAGTGTCGGGCACGTCCGGTGTAAACGTCGACAGGACGCCCCGACTTCCCCGACGGCCTGCCCGGCTAGTGTGCGACCGCCTTCTCCGCTCCGATGCCGGTCAGCGAGCGCACCTCCATCTCGGCGGCGAGTTCTGGATCCTCGTCATCGGGAGACGACAGCGTGCCGAGGATGCCAAGGATGAAGGCCAGCGGAATCGACACGATGCCAGGGTTGGCCAGCGGGAACCAGGCGAAGTCCAGGCTGGGCAGCATCGCGGTCTTCGCGCCCGACACCGCGGGGGAGAAGACGATCAGCACGATCGTCGAGATCAGGCCGCCGTACATGCTCCACAGCGCGCCGCGGGTGTTGAACCGGCGCCAGTACAGCGAGTACACGATGGTGGGCAGGTTGGCGGCCGCGGCGACCGCGAACGCCAACGCGACCAGGAACGCGATGTTCTGGCCGTTGGCAAGGATGCCGAGCCCGATCGCAAGGACGCCGATCACCACGACGGTGATGCGGGACACCCGCACCTGCTCCTCCTCGGTCACCTGGTGGCTCTTCAACACGCTTGCATAGATGTCGTGCGCGAACGACGTCGCCGCCGTGATGGTCAGGCCTGCGACCACGGCGAGGATCGTAGCGAACGCGACCGCCGAGATGACACCGAGCAGGACCACCCCGCCGAGGTGGAATGCCAACAGCGGTGCCGCTGAGTTCTGGGCGCCTGGCGCCGCCAGGATTTCGTCGGGGCCGACGAGGGCAGCGGCGCCGTAGCCCAGTGCCAGCGTGAACAGGTAGAAGGCACCAATGAGCACGATCGCCCACACCACCGAACGGCGGGCCTCCTTGGCGGTGGGCACCGTGTAGAAGCGCATCAGCACGTGCGGCAGGCCGGCGGTACCGAGCACCAGAGCGATCGCAAGCGAAATGAAGTTGATCTGCGAGGTCAGCGATGCGCCGTACTGGGCGCCGGGAGCCAGAATGTCGCGCTTGGCCACCGCCTCATTGGCGGACCCGGATACCGAGGACTGGGCGGCGCCGAGGATGTCGGAGAAGTTCATTCCGAACTTGGCGAGCACCATCACCGTCATCAATGCCGCACCCCCGATCAGCAGCACGGCCTTGATGATCTGCACCCAGGTGGTGCCCTTCATCCCTCCGATCAGCACGTAGACGATCATCAGCAGACCGACGACGGCGATGACCAGTGCCTGGCCGATGTCGCTCGATACGTTGAGCAGCAGGGCCACCAAACCCCCTGCGCCTGCCATCTGCGCCAGTAGGTAGAACAGGCATACGGCAAGGGTGGTGGTCGCTGCAGCCATCCGTACCGGCCGCTGCTTGAGCCGGAAACTCAGCACGTCGGCCATGGTGAATTTGCCTGCGTTGCGGAGCAATTCGGCGACGAGCAGCAAGGCGACCAGCCACGCGACCAGGAAGCCGATCGAGTACAGAAAGCCGTCGTAGCCGTATACCGCGATGGCGCCTGCGATGCCGAGAAAGCTGGCGGCGGACAGGTAGTCACCGGATATCGCGATGCCGTTCTGCGGTCCGGTGAACGAACGCCCCGCGGTGAAGAATTCGGCTGCGGTGGCGTTCTTCTTGCTGGCGCGGATCACGATGTAGAGCGTGACGGCAACGAAGAGGATGAAGATGCCGATGTTGGCGGCGGGATTTCCGATGGTGGCGCCGTCGGCGGCGAGGAGTTTCATGCTGCAGTGCCTTCGAACTCGGAGCGGATTGCCGCGGCCCGTGGATCGAGCTCACGGTTGGCGAACCGGACGTAGATGCCGGTGATGATGAAGGTCGACAGGAACTGGCCAAGGCCGACGAGCAGGCCGACGTTGATGTTGCCCCAGACCTTGATGGCCATGAAGTCGTGGGCGAACGCGCCAAGCATCACGTAGGCGGCGTACCAGATCAGAAACACCGCGCTCATCGGGAAAACGAAGCGGCGCAATCTGCTTCGCAGCTCCTGAAACTCGGGGCTGGCCTGGATTTCTTCGAAGTCAATGCCGCTGGCGGCGGCTGCGCGGGGTGGAAGGTCGGTTTCGGGCACGGTCACTCCTGATCTCGACGGTGAACTCGCTCTGCGGCGAACTTAATTGAGATGTATGTCACATACCCCGACTTCCCGGTGCTTACACGGCGAAGTCCTCGAGTGTTGCGGTGAACGGTCGATCGGCGGCGATGAGCGGTTGCCCGCCCGACGGTCCGGCTAGTCGCCAGGGAGTCTCTCCACGCCCATCCCCAGCCGCTCGGGCACGTGCATCTGCGCAAAGATCCTCGCCACGTCGGGCGGCCTGGTCGATGCCGTGACACGGCTGACCACGACCATCGTCAGGAACGCCAGAGGAACGGTGACCGCGGCGGGGTAGCCGACGACGATGGCAGGCCAGCCGCCGAGCAGGCGTTCGTCGACGCCACCCGTGATCGCCAATGTCGTTGCCACTCCAGATGACACGCCGCCCACCGCCAGTCCGCACGCTGCGCCGACGCTGGTCAGTCCCCGCCACCAGATGCCCAGCACCAACAGCGGACACAGTGTGGACGCGGCGACCGCGAACGCGAGGCCGACGCTGCGGGACAGCTCCAGCGACGATGCGAGCAGTGCCAGCGGGATCGGCACCATGCCGCCGACGAGTGCGGCCACCCGGAAGTCGCGGACGCGGCCGCGCAGCACGTCGGTCGACAGCGCGCCCGCGATGCTGACCAGCAGGCCCGACGACGTCGCCAGGAACGCGGCGATGGCGCCTGCCGCGACGAGTGCGGCCAAGCCGGCGCCACCCATGCCGCCGATCGCGGCGCTGGGCAGCAGCAGCACTGCGGCGTCAGCGGTGCCCGTGATCAGGAGCTGCGGCACGAACTGTCTGGCGAACACGCCGAGGAGCGTGGGGAACAGATAGAACAGCGAGAGCAGCACGATGACCGCCAGCGCGGTGCGCCGTGCCGCGTGGGCGTCGGGATTGGTGTAGAAGCGGACCAAGACGTGCGGCAGACCCATGGTGCCAAGGAACGTGGCGACGATGATCGAAAGAACTTGGTAGGACGGGTGATCCCCGCCCAAGCCGCCGCCGGACGCGATCCAGTCGTCACCTGAGCTCGGTGCACCGGCGACCACGGGTGTCGCCGACCCGGCGGCCAGCGTCAGCGTCGTGCCCTTTTGGAGTGAGTACCGGCCGGGGGCGCGGAACGGCGCACCGTCGACGCGCTGCCCGTCGACAGTGCCGACCACCGTGATCCCGGCCGGTTCGGCGACCTGCACCACCACGTCGGTCTCGATGGTGACGGTGGTCTGCTGGTGCACGGTCGGCGGCAGCGGCCCTGCCAGATCGGTGCCGTCGCGCAGAAACACCGTGAGCAGGGCCAACGCTGGCACGGCGATCGCCGTGAGCTTCAGCCAGTACTGGAAGGCCTGAACGAACGTGATCGACCGCATGCCGCCACCGACCACGTTGACGATCACGATGGCGCCGACGGCTACCGGTCCCACCCAAACCGGAAGCCCCAGAAGTGTCTTGAGGGCCAGTCCGGCGCCCTGATACTGCGGGACGAGGTAGAACACGCAGATGACCACCACGACCAGCATCGCGACCTTGCGCAGTCGGGCCGAGGCCAGCCGGAACTCAGCGAAGTCGGGCACCGTGTATGCGCCGGAGCGGCGCAGCGGCGCGGCCACGAACAGCAAGAGCCCGAGATAGCCTGCAGTGAAGCCGACCGGATACCACAGCGCATCGGCGCCATACTTGGCGATCAGCCCGGCAACGCCGAGAAACGATGCTGCCGAGAGGTATTCACCCGAGACGGCCGCGGCATTCCACTGCGGCCCGATGCTGCGCGACGCGACCAGGAAGTCGGACGTATTGCGGGACAGTCGTATTCCGTAGATGCCGATGGCGATCGTGGCAGCCGCGGCGGCGATCAGAGCGGCGGCGGTCAACGGTGCGCCGGTCATCAGGGCTCGCCGTCAACGACGCGGACGAAGTCCCGCTCACTCTGTTCGGCCAAGCGCACGTACAGTCGTCCGACGCCATACATCACCGGATAGACCACGGCTGCCAGGAGCAACCAGCTGAGCCGGATGCCGAACACCGTCACGGCGGCGACCCCGGGAAAGAGGCCGATCAGCAACGGAACGGCGGCGACCGAGGCCACCACGACCGCGGCCAGTCGCAGCGCCAGTCCGAGTTGGGCGCGCACCAGTCCGCGCACGAAAGCGTCGCCGACCTGAGTCTGTTCCTGGACCTCCGCACGCGTGCGCACGATCCTCGCGCCCCGACGGTGGGAGAGCACCACGCGCTCGCGTTGCGGACGTCCGCTAGTCATCTCCGCCTCCTGCGGGACGGAGATTGCGCATCGGGTCGCGGACCAACCGGTCCCGAAGCTCACGCGCCTGCCGGCGGCTGACCGGCAGCTCCACGGCGGGGGACGCGCCGTTCGCGCGCAGGCGGACCAGCACGGCACCGTCGGTGGTGCGCAGCCCGACGACGATGCGCAACGCCACCAGGTAGGAGCGGTGGATGCGTTGGAAACCTCTTTCCCGCCACCGAGATTCGAGGGCGCTCAGGGGTATCCGCACCAGGTGTGCACCGGATGTGGAATGCAGCCGCGCGTAGTCGCCTTCGGCCTCCACCCAGCCGATGCTGTCCCTCGGCACCAGGTGGGTGATACCGCCGAGCTCGGCGGGGATGACGTCGGCGTCCTGGTCGCCGTCCTCCTCGGCACGTCCGGTGTCGTTGCGTGCGGTGTCTGCGCGCGCGGCAAGCACCCGGCGCACCGCTTCGTCGAGCCGGCTCGCCCGGATGGGTTTGAGTAGGTAGTCGACCGCGCCGACGTCGAATGCGGCGACCGCCCTGTCGTCATGTGCCGTCACGAACACCACGGCGGGACGGTAGGAGAAGTTCGTCAGCACGCCCGCCAGCTCGAGACCGCTCAGGCCCGGCATGTTGATGTCGAGGAATACCGCGTCAATCGTGCGCCGGTTCAGTTCTCGCAGTGCCGACGTCGCGTCGCCGGCCCGACTCACTTCTGCGATGTCGGGATGCTCGCTCAGCAGAAACGCCAGCTCGTCGAGGGCAGGCGCCTCGTCGTCGACGGCGAGCACCACGAGGGTCCCGCTCGACGTCTTGCTCAACTGAATGCACCTCCGCCGGCCCGGACACCCGATCGGAACTTCGGGACCCGCATGATGACCTTGGTGCCCGCGTCCATCGCCGTCTCGACCACCAGACCGTAGTCGTTGCCGAATGCCGCGCGCAGACGGTGATCCACGTTCGTGAGGCCGACGTGGGCTGAATGGCTGGGCGCGTCCGGGGTTACGTCGGCCAGTGCGTCGGCGGGGCCCGATCGCAGGGCGTCGGGATCCATGCCAACGCCGTCATCCTCGACGGTGACGACGCAATCGGTGCCGTCGTCTCGCGCGACGATCTCGACGGTGCCTCCGCCCCGTCCCGCGAATCCGTGCCGGACCGCGTTCTCCACCAACGGCTGCAGTGCGAGGAAGGGCACGACGACGTTGAGCATCTCCGGCGCGACCTGCAGCCTGACCGTCAACGCGTTGCCGAAACGGGCCCGTTCGAGAGTCAGGTAGCGGTCGATGTTGCCCAGTTCCTCGGAGAGAGTGGTGTATTGGCCCGCCGCGCGGAAGGAGTAGCGGGTGAAGTCGGCGAACTCGAGGATCAGCTCCCTGGCCCGGTCGGGATCGGTGCGCACGAACGACGCGATGGTGTTGAGCGCGTTGTAGATGAAGTGTGGGCTGATCTGGGCGCGCAGTGCCAACACCTCGGCACGATCCAGCCGGGCCCTTGAGGCGTCGAGGTCCGCCAGCTCGAGTTGACTGGCCGCGTAGCGGGCGACCTCGCCGATGGCACCCAACATGCCCGGCGCTGGCTCGCGAGAGGTCACCGCGACGAGCACGCCAAGTACGTCACCGTCGTCGGTGAGGAGGGGTTGCGCGACCATCGCGCTCGCGCGGTGCGTCGACATGATGCGCCGCTGCCCGGTGAGCGCCTCCTTGGCGGCGTGCTCGGCCGCCGACAGGGCGTCCGGTGTCCACGTCGACCGGTCGGAGGGATCGCGGGCCGACCGCTGGCCGGATTCGTCGAACAAGACGACGGCATCGGCGCCGGTGAGTCGACGGAGGAACGGCACGGCCCGCTGCGCGGAGTCGGCGTCGAGGCCGTGGCGCAACGCGTGGGCGGCGAGCGACGCAGTGTGCAGCGCGGCGTGCACGGCTCGCTCGGTGGGGGTCGTGACGACCCGACGGGTACGCACCGCGATGACAGCGGCGGCCACAGTGGCCAGGATGAGCGCCGCCGCCAACCCAATCGCGATCTCGCCCGGCATATCACCTCACACGTTTTGGGCGGTTGTCCGTCACCTTAAACTGGTCCGATGGCGAAACTGCAGCTTGTGCAAGATCCGGCGGCCGATGAGCTGCTCGAGTCGAACCCCTTCGCGCTGCTGGCCGGGATGCTTCTCGACCAGCAGATTCCCATGGAAGTGGCGTTCGCCGGGCCGAAGAAGATCGCCGACCGGATGGGTGGGGTCGACGCCCGCGAGATCGCCGACTACGACCCCGACAAGTTCATCGCGCTGTGCTCGGAACGCCCTGCCGTGCACCGGTTTCCGGGTTCCATGGGCAAGCGGCTGCAGACCATGGCGCAGGCCATCGTCGACGACTACGACGGCAGCGCCGCCGCGTTGTGGACGGCAGGGGACCCGGACGGCCGCGAGGTGCTGCGTCGGCTGAAGGCGCTGCCGGGGTTCGGCGAGCAGAAGGCCAAGATCTTCCTGGCCCTGTTGGGCAAGCAGTACGGGGTGACGCCGACGGGTTGGCGCGAGGCCGCAGGCGACTACGGCAAGGCGGGCACGCACATGTCGGTCGCCGACGTCGTCGACGCGGGTTCCTTGGAGAAGGTGCGGTCGTACAAGAAGCAAGCCAAGGCGGCAGCGAAGGCGAAGGCCTGAGCCATGGATGAGGCGAAGGCGAAGGCCTAGAACGCCTCGCCGTCGAACCGCTCGCGGGTCGCGAACTCGGCGACTTGCCTCCGCTTGAGCTTGCTGACCTGATGCACGGCCTTACCGAGCGGCACCAGCGCGGCGATCGCGAACTCGTCGGGGATCTGCAGAAGCTCCTTCACCCGCGGCTCCTCGGCAACCGCCATCGTGTTGGTGACGCCGCCGAAGCCCTCGTTGCGCGCAGCCAGCATGACATTCCAGACGAACGGATAGACCGACGCGCCTGCGATCACACCGATCCGGTCGAGGTCCTGGTCCGTCGCGGCGACCACGCCGAGATCCACGCAGATCACCAGCACGACCGGTGCCTCTCGCAACGGGGCCGTCATTTGTGCCGGCGCTTCGGTGGCCGCGACCGTCTGTGCGTCGACCCCACACGGGTGCAACGGGTTCCACGGCGACTCGCCGTTGACCAGCTGTGCCGCATACCGGCGCGCGCCGGGGATCGACAGGTCGGCGAGCGCCTCGCGAGTCGAGCTGTCGCGGACCGCGATCACCCGCACGCCCTGCCGGTTGCCGCCGCTGGGCGCGAACCGGGCGTTGTCGAGGATCCGCTCGAGCACGTCGTCGGGCAGGGGGTCGCCGGTGAACTGTCGGACCGCCCCCGTCGTGCGCATAACGTCGTATAGCTCCATCCCTCCCATCATGCTGGTGGGAGCGTGGGTACATCTCGTGGGATCGTTGGTACATGGCGAAGACACATCTGAACTGCCCCTGCGGGGAGGCCATCACCGGCTCCGACGAGGACGATCTGGTCGAGAAGACTCAGACGCACCTCGCCGAGGCGCACCCTGGCCGCGAGTACGACCGCGAAATGATCCTGTTCATGGCCTACTGACGGGCGCAACTCGCCGTCACGGCACCACCGTCGAGCCGATGGTGGGCATGAACTGGCACTGCTTCTCGGTGGTCGAGACCTGACCGAAGATCGTCGACATGATGCTGCCCGAACCCGTGTCGACGATGGCGGTCAGCGTCGTCGGGCCGTCGGGGTTGATGTCGGACTGCGGCTTGAGCGTGGCGCCGCCCGACTTGCCCGTGGTCAGGTTGACCCAGGTGACGTTCAGCGGCAGCTTCTGCTCGGCGGCGGGGCCGGGCGTGCCGACCGCGGTGAACACGTAGGCGGTCTGGCCGGGACCCGGGCCCGGGTTCGGGATCTTCGCCGGGCCGGCCACCGAGATCGCCGTCGCCAGAACGTTTCCGCCGTCCTTCGTGCATCCGTTGCTGATCGACGGGTACATGAAGTCCTGCGTGACGGGGGCGTCAGGGCCGAAGCTCGGCGCAGGCGCAGGGCCGGGGGCGGCAGCGCCGTCGGGTGCCGGGGCGGGGACGGCTTCGGGAGCGGGCGCGGGGACGGCCTCCGGCGCGGGGACGGCTTCCGGCGCGGGAGCGGCCTCCGGCGCGGGAGCGGCCTCCGGCGCGGGAGCGGCGGGCGCGGCCTCCGGGGCGGGTGCCGCTGCAGGCGCGGCTTCGGGCACCGCATCGGGAGCCGGCCCGACGGCGTGCGCCGGGTCCACGCCCTGGGGCAGATGTGCCTCGACGCCCGGCACCGCACCCGCGGCGGGCACGTGCGCCACCTGGGGATCGGCGACGAACTGGTTGACCGCCGCAGCCACGTTCTTCGAGTCGGCGGGCGCCGCGCTGTTGCCCGCGAATGCCGCCGCGGCGGCCATCAGCATCGACGCCGCGTTCGTCGGATCGGCCGCCGCCTGCTGGATGGCCGGTCCGAGGCTCTGCATCGCCGGCAACCCCGGCGCCTGCAAACCGCTGATCGGCATCGGCAACGGCGGCGCCGGATCCGCGTGGGCGACCGGAAGGCCGCCCAGCGTCAGCGTGGCCGACGCACCGAGTGCGACGAGCAACGTCCTGGTCGATGACATGACTCTCCCCGTGGTTTCAGTGGTTCCTGCGGCGGCCTAGAGCGGCGTGGCTCAGGGCAGTGCAGAGGTCGGGAACATCATCGGCGGCAGCCCCAGACCGCTCGGTGCTGCGACTACAGGTGCCGCGACAGCCGGGAGGCTCGGAGTAACGGGCACCGCCGCCGGCGACTTCGGCAGCAGGTTGGCCAGCGGCGTGCCAGCGGGCATCAGCGAGGCCAGGTCGCCGGGGAAGTTGACCTGCTGCGGCAGCGGCAGTGGGTTCATCGGCACCTGCGGAAGCTGCACCTCGGCGGTCGGAACCAGACCCTGTGCCGCCGGAGCCACGGCGGCGGGAACGGCAGGCGCGCCGAGAGTGTTCAGCGGGGCCGCAGCAGCAGCCGGAGCCGCCGCCGGTGCTTGCGGCAGGGTGACGGACGCGGTCGCAGCAGGTGCAGCAGCGGCCGGGGTTGCGGCGGCCGCCGGAGCAGCCGTCCCCGAGAACATCGACGCCAGGCCCTGCAGCATCTGCGGAGCGCTCTGCAACATCTGCGGCGCGCTGCTGAGGAACGGCAGGCCCGACATGCCGGGAATCGCGGGCAGCGGCGGAGGCGCCGGGTCGGCCGTCGCAGGGGCGCTGAGGGCCAGGGCGACCGGAATCGCGCCCGCAGCCGCAATCATGCTGGTGGCGAACAGTTTTCTGGTGAAGTGCATGGTTCTCCCGATCCGTTGACGGCACGTCTGCAACCGAAGCTACGGAGTTACTGGAGTTACTCAAGTGACACGTGTGGCATTTATCCGACCGTTACGTACATGACGGCATACGGTGACCGATCGCTACAGTCGACGGATAGACGTCCAACCCGTCCCACCCGTCTCGAAACGGGCCGCGACCCGCCTGGCGACGATGGCTCCCTGGCTGCTCCTGACCAGCGTCGCCGCACGGTTCGCCTGGACGTACCTGGTGCCCAACGGCGCCAACTTCGTCGACCTGCACGTCTACGTCGGCGGGGCGGCCACCCTTGGCACCGACCACCCGCTCTACGACTACGTCTACGCCGACCAGACGCCCGACTTCCCGCTGCCCTTCACCTACCCGCCGTTCGCGGCCGTCCTGTTCGCACCGCTGCACCTTGTGCCGTTCGGACTGCTCGCCTTCGTCTGGCAGGTCGGGATCATCGTCGCCCTGTACGGCGTGGTGTGGGTCAGCCTGCGTCTGCTCGGCCGCGCCGACCACCGCCTGGCCATGCTGTGGACGGCGGTGGGCATCTGGACCGAGCCGCTGCGCAGCACCTTCGACTACGGCCAGATCAACGTCATCCTGGTGCTCGCCGTGCTCTGCGCGGTCTACAGCAGCCGGTGGTGGCTGTCCGGCCTGCTGGTCGGACTCGCGGCAGGAATCAAGCTGACGCCCGCGGTGTCGGGGCTCTACTTCCTCGGAGCCCGTCGCTGGGGCGCCGTGGTGTTCTCGGCGGTGGTGTTCTTCGCGACCATCGGCGTGTCGGTGCTGGTCCTCGGGGAGCAGGCGCGATTCTACTTCACCGACCTGCTCGGCGACGCCAGCCGGATCGGGCCCATCGGCACGTCGTTCAACCAGTCCTGGCGCGGCGGCATCTCCCGCATCCTCGGCCACGACGCCGGATACGGGCCGCTGGTGCTCGCCGCGGTGGCGGTCACGGCCGTGCTGGCGATTCTGGCGTGGCGTGCCGTCGGCGCCGACGATCGACTGGGGGCCATCGTCGTGGTGCAGGTGTTTGGGTTGCTGCTGTCACCGATCTCGTGGACCCACCACTGGGTGTGGTTGATCCCGTTGATGATTTGGCTGCTGCATGGGGCGCTGCGCGATCGCCGGGGGGCGCGCGTCCTGGGCTGGGGCTGGTTGATCCTGACCCTGATCGGCGTGCCGTGGCTGCTGAGCTTCGCCCAGCCGACGATCTGGCAGATCGAGCGGCCCTGGTATCTGGCCTGGGCCGGCCTGATCTACATCGTGGCGACGCTGGCGACGCTCGGCTGGATCGCCGCTAGCCGACGATCGAGTTGATGTCGCGCGCCATCGCCACGTCCTTGTCGGTGATACCGCCCTCCGAATGCGTGACGAGCGCGAAAGTCACTGTCCGCCAACGAATGTCGATGTCGGGGTGGTGATCCTCCTGCTCTGCGTGCTCGGCCACTCGGCGCACCGCGTCGATCCCGGCGAGAAACGCCGGAAACTTGATCGACCGGCGCAACGCGCCGTCGGAGCGTTCCCAGCCGTCGAGGTCGGGCAGTGCGGTGTCCACTTGTTCGTCCGTTAACACAGCCATCACCCGACGGTATACCGTCGCTGCCGTGCCGAACCAGATCGTGGTCGCCGGAGCGCTGATCTCCGTCGGCACGCTACTGGTGGCGCAACGCGCGCGGCCGCCGGAGCTGGCCGGGTTGTGGGAGCTGCCGGGCGGGAAGGTGGCGGCGGGGGAGACCGACGCCGCGGCGTTGGCGCGCGAACTCGAGGAAGAACTCGGGATCCAGGTCACCGTGGGCGCCCGGCTGGGTCACGACGTGGCGCTCGGCGCCGCCATGACGTTGCGCGCATATCTGATCACCCGCATGGGCGGCAGCGTGCAGCCTCGCGACCACCGCGCGCTGCGCTGGGTGACCGCCGAGGAGCTCGACGGCTTGGCGTGGGTGCCCGCCGACCGCGGCTGGGTGCCGGACCTGACCGCGGCGCTGCGCTCCGGCTAGGCCCGCACGGCACGCGTTCATCACGGGCCCCGCGAGTCGCCGGACCAACGGGTGCACTTCGTGTCCACCTACGAGCGACAATCGGCGCCTTCGGCTCGTAGACGGGCAAAGTCGTCGTTGCCTCGGGCGTTGACTCTGCGAGCAGGGTGCAAAAGTGTGAGTAACCCGCGCCATCCATGCAGAGTCGAGCGGGCCGGGCGGTGACCGTGCCCGACGAGGGGCGACCCGAAAGTCGCTCGTAGGTGGGCACCTTCAGCACCGCCCGAGCCAGGGACCGGTGGGACGGCTGTGGCGCACTTCGACGAGCCGCAGGCCAACACGCGGGTCACCGATCTGTCCCGATGCCTAGAGGTGGCAACAACTACGCAGGCGCCGGCATGTTGATCGAGTTGGCCTCGGGTGGTGAGGCGCTGCTATTGGCCGAGTCGATGACGGTGTCCGACTTCATCGGCCTGATGCGGGATTCGTCTGACCGCGTGGTGCACGGTCAGGGCAGGGTGATCGACGAGATCACCGAGGACCAGACGAAGTATTACGGCCTCGACGTACTACGCCCTGACCCTGGCGATTTCCCCCGAGCCGTCCGGCAACCGCCGCGTACTGGTGCTGCTGTCGACGCCGTAGCGCGGCTGGTCAGTATCGGAGGCGGTCGCCGACCACGCGCACCGGGCTGCGTCGGTGGCGGGCCGCGTACATCGGGTGCAGCAGGGCCGGATGGCGGCAGTGCGGGCAAGAGCCCTGCGCCTGGTTGGCCGACGAGAACGTCAGGTGGTGACATGCCGCACACCGCACGACGTAGAACGCGCCCATCCAGTTCAGCAGACCGACGTAGATCGCAACTGTCGTCGCAGTCGCAAGTACCACCACGAGTGCGATGGTTGCCACTTCGTAAAACGTCATGATGGATACCTCCAACCTCGAACGAACGTTTTTACGGTACGCCGATGTTCGTCGAGGTCGTCAGGACAATCGTGTGCGCTTGAACACCTTCACGAGGTCCTTGCCGCGCAGGCCGGATAGCTCGGCCTTGCGAACCTTGTGCAGGACCACCGGACACCGTTTGCACCGCGGCTTGCTGCGGCAGCACTTCTTCTTCGGCGTGATCCCGGCGAACGTGCTGGACTTCACATGACCCTTCCGTCGTTTTCGCGAATGGATGCCTGCGCTGCGACAATCTGGGTGTGGATTCGCGCCCGGACTTTCGCAACGTAGCCATCGTCGCCCACGTCGATCATGGCAAGACGACGCTCGTGGACGCGATGCTGCGTCAGTCCGGCGCGCTGACCCATCGCGGGGACGACACGGTCGAGCGCCTGATGGACTCCGGTGACCTGGAGAAGGAAAAGGGCATCACCATCCTGGCCAAGAACACCGCCGTGCACCGCCACCACCCGGACGGCGCCATGACGGTCATCAACGTCATCGACACCCCCGGCCACGCCGACTTCGGCGGCGAGGTCGAACGCGGCCTGTCCATGGTCGACGGCGTGCTGCTGCTCGTCGACGCCTCCGAGGGCCCGCTGCCACAGACCCGGTTCGTGCTGCGCAAGGCGTTGGCCGCACACCTGCCGGTGATCCTCGTGGTCAACAAGACCGATCGCCCCGACGCCCGGATCGCCGCCGTCGTCGAGGAGAGCCACGACCTGCTGCTGGACGTCGCCACCGATCTGGACGACGAAGCACAGAAGGCCGCCGAGAACGCGCTCGGCCTGCCGACGCTGTACGCCTCAGGGCGCGCCGGTATCGCCAGCACGGTCGAACCCGCCAACGGCGAGAACCCCGAAGGCGAGAACCTCGACCCGCTGTTCGACGTGCTGCTCGAGCACATCCCGCCGCCGCAGGGCGATCCCGAGGC
>NZ_JAVRPS010000647.1:0-5919 GCF_032162105.1 Mycobacterium sp.
GCGTATCCGAGCAGGGCAGTGGGCGTGGTAGGCCCCGGCATGCCCGCGCCGACCTGACCGGTGAGATAGACGGAGAAGACGAACGTCACGACGATGGCGTTCACGCCCGTGGCGCCGGTGTCCCACAACGCCCACGCCACCACTCGGGACCGCCCCTGGGTCTGGGTATCCACCCCGGGGCTGCTCATGTCTGCACTCTATTGGTCCCTACGATTGGCCCCATGCCAGTACCCGCTCCCAGCCCCAACGCCCGCGCGGTGGTCACCGGCGCCTCGCAGAACATCGGCGAGGCGCTGGCCACCGAGCTCGCGGCCCGTGGGCATCATCTGATCCTCACCGCCAGGCGTGAGGAGGTGTTGGCCGCGCTGGCCGTCAAGCTGACCGAGCGCCACGGCGTCACCGTCGAAGTCCGGGCGGCCGATCTGGCCGACCCCGACGATCGCGCCAAGCTGTGCGACGAGCTGGCTACCCGCAACGTCTCGATCCTGTGCGCCAACGCAGGCACCGCCACGTTCGGTCCGGTGGCCAGCCTCGACCCCGCCGATGAGAAGGCGCAGGTTCAGCTGAACGTGTTGGGCGTGCACGACCTCGTCCTCGCCGTGCTGCCGGGCATGGTGACGCGCGGGGCCGGCGGGATTCTGATCTCCGGCTCGACAGCGGGCAACTCGCCGATCCCCAACAACGCCACGTACGCCGCCTCCAAGGCGTTCGTCAACACCTTCAGCGAGTCGCTGCGTGGCGAGGTGAAGAGCCAGGGCGTCCACGTGACCGTGCTGGCGCCCGGCCCGGTGCGCACCGATCTACCCGATCCGTCGGAGCAGTCGCTCGTCGAGCGGCTGATCCCGGACTTCCTGTGGATCTCGACGGAGTACACCGCGAAGGCCTCGCTCGACGGGTTGGACCGCAACAAGATGCGCGTGGTCCCCGGCGTGACGTCCAAGGCGATGTCGATGGCCACCGGCTACGCGCCGCGGGCGATCGTCTCGCCGATCGTGGGCGCCGTCTACAAGAAGCTCGGCGGCGATTGACGCTTCGGGTCGTTCAGATTGCGTTGACGGTCGTGATCCAGTTCCACAGCCGTAGACGCAATCTCGACGTGCTGAAGGCGGCGGAGACTAGCGGCGGCGTCGACCCGTGCCGAAGAGGCTGCGGGTGATCTCGCGGCCCGCCACCGTGGCGGCCGATCGCAGGAAGCTCTTGAACGCCGAACTCTGCAGCGCCTCGGTGACGATTCCGGGGCCTTCGACGGCGTCCGGCGCCTTCACCCGACCCTGGACCGTTGCTCCGCCGGTGTAGACGGGCGGCGGCAGGGCGTCGTTCGCCGCGGGCGGGGCCGCCACCTTGGCGGTGAGTCGCTCGTAGGCCGATTCGCGGTCGACGGTCTGGCCGTACTCGGCCTGCAGCGGGGACGCCTTGGCCGCCGCCGCGATCGCCTCAGGACCGATGGTGTCCATCAGCGACCGCGGAGCGCGCATCCGAGTCCACGCCACCGGCGTCGGGGCGCCCTTCTCGGAGAGCACCGTGACTATCGCCTCGCCGATGCCCAGCGATGTCAGCGCCTTCTCCAGGTCGTAGACGTCGGTCTTCGGGTAGGTGCGCACCGTCTTGTTCAACGCCTTCTGGTCGTCGGGCGTGAACGCGCGCAACGCATGTTGGATCCGGGCGCCCAACTGCGACAGCACGTTGTTGGGCACGTCGGTGGGCAACTGGGTGCAGAAGAACACGCCGACGCCCTTGGAGCGGATCAGCTTGACGGTCTGCTCGACCTGCTCGAGGAACGCCTTCGAGGCGTCGGTGAACAGCAGGTGCGCCTCGTCGAAGAAGAACACCAGCTTGGGCTTGTCGACGTCACCGATCTCCGGCAGCTCGGTGAACAGATCGGCGAGCACCCACATCAGGAACGTCGAGAACATCACCGGCCGGGCCGCTTGCGCACCCAGCTCCAGCAGCGTGATGACGCCGCGGCCCTGCGCGTCGAGCCGCATCAGGTCCTTCGGCTCGAGTTCGGGCTCGCCGAAGAACGTGTCGGCGCCCTCGGCCTCCAGGTTGACCAACGCGCGCAGGATGACGCCGGCGGTGGTCGGCGAGACTGCGCCGAGATCCTTGAGTTCCGGTTTGCCCTCGTCACTGGTCAGGAACTGGATGACGGCGCGCAGATCCTTCAGATCGAGCAGCAACAGCCCCTTCTGATCCGCCCAGTGGAAGATCAGGCCCAGCGTCGACTCCTGGGTCGCGTTGAGCCCCAACACCTTCGACAGCAAGATGGGCCCGAAGCTGGTGATGGTGGCGCGGACCGGCACCCCGATGCCCGAGGTGCCCAGCGACAGGAACTCCACCGGGAACGCGGTGGGCGTCCAGCTGTCGCCGGTGTCGGTGGCGCGCTGGGCGGTCTTGTCGCTGGCGACGCCGGGCCGGGACAGTCCGGACAGATCGCCCTTGACATCGGCCATGAGCACCGGGACCCCGGCGGCCGACAGTTGCTCGGCGATCACCTGCAGTGACTTCGTCTTGCCGGTGCCGGTGGCGCCCGCGACCAGTCCGTGGCGGTTCACGGTGGCCAGTGGGATGCGAACCTGTGCGGTCGGGTCGGCGACGCCGTCCACGACGACGGTGCCGAGCTCCAGTGCCTGGCCTTCGACCGCGTAACCAGCAGCGATCTGCTGCGCGGGAGTCCCTGTCGATTCGGTTGTCATGCGGCAGAGAGTACTTGTCGGCGCCCGTCCCGGTGGGTATGGGGAGCCGCTTGTCGGCGCTGCGAATACTGTTTAACGCTGTGCGTGACGAACTGGTGTGGATCGACTGCGAGATGACCGGCCTGGACCTTGGGTCCGATCGGCTCATCGAGATCGCGGCGTTGGTCACCGATGCGGAGCTGAACATCCTGGGCGACGGCGTCGACGTGGTGATTCACGCCGACGACGCGGCGTTGGACGGCATGGTCCAAGTGGTCGCGCAGATGCACTCCAAGTCGGGCCTCACCGAGGAGGTGCGGGCGTCGACCGTCGACCTGGCCGCGGCCGAGAAGCTGGTGCTCGACTACATCCGCACCCACGTCAAGCAGCCCAACACGGCGCCGCTGGCCGGCAATTCGATCGGCACCGATCGCGGCTTCATCGCCCGTGACATGCCTGCGCTGGACGGCTACCTGCACTACCGGATGATCGACGTCAGCTCGATCAAGGAACTGTGCAGGCGGTGGTACCCGCGGATCTACTTCGGCCAGCCGGCGAAGGGCCTTGCCCACCGGGCGCTCGCCGACATCCACGAGTCGATCCGGGAGCTGAAGTACTACCGGCGCACCGCGTTCGTGAACCCGCCCGGACCCTCCACCAGCGACATCGCCGCGGTGGCTGCCGAGCTCGGCCCGCCCGGCGAAGATCTAGGGGCAATCGATTCGGCCGCGGACGGTCCGACGGGCTAAGATCGACGGCGCTGCAAAGCCCGATCGGCTAGGCGGCAATGGTGGCTGTAGTTCAGCTGGTAGAGCACCAGGTTGTGATCCTGGATGTCGCGGGTTCGAGCCCCGTCAGCCACCCCGAGAATGCGAAACGGGCGTGCCGCAGAGTGCGTGCAGGCCCGTTTTCGTCGGCTCAGACGTTGGCGTTGCCGGCCTTCCACTGATCCCACGGCACGTTCCAGTCGCCGAGGCCGTCCGTGCCGGGCAACGTCGACCCCACCGTGTTGACGACGTCGACGATGTCGCCCCGCTTGGTGTTCTCGTAGAACCACTGCGCATTGCTGGTGCTGACGTTCAGGCAACCGTGGCTCACATTGCTGTAGCCCTGGCTGCCCACCGACCATGGTGCACCGTGTACGTAGATGCCGCTGTAGGACATCTGGGTGGCCCAATCGACCTCGGTGCGGTAGCCGTTGGGCGAATTCGACGGCACGCCGTAGGTCGACGAATCCATCACCAGGTGCGAGAACCGGTCCCCGATGATGTAGGTGCCGTTGTTGGTCGGCGTGTTGCTCTTGCCCATCGAGATCGGCATGGTCTTGATGACCTCGCCGTTGCGCCGGATGGTGAGCGTCTTGGTGTCGTCGTCCGCGGTCGCGACGATCTCGTCGCCGATGGTGAAGTGCGTCGTGACGTTCTCCTGACCGAACAAGCCGTCACCCAGATCGACGCCGTAGGTGTTCACCGCGACGTCCACCGTGGTGCCCGGCTTCCAGTAATTCTGTGGGCGCCAGCGCACTTCGCGGTTGCTCAGCCAGTAGAACGCGCCTTCGACGGGCGGGTTGGCGGTGACCGTGATCGCCTTCTCCGCCGCAAGACGGTTCGGGATGTTCTCGTCGAACCGCACCGCAACGGGCTGCCCCACGCCGACGACCTCGCCGTCACCCGGCAGTAGATAGGGCATCGTCAGGTTCTCGGGCGAGTGGGTCTGGAAGGTCATCGACTGGCTGGTGACGCCGGCGAGGCCGAGCGACTGTGCGCTGAGGGTGTAGCGCTCGTTGTAGCCGAGCGGACCGGTGGTGACCCACTTCAGCCCGTCGGGGCTCAGGCGGCCGGCGACCATCGCGCCCTCCTCGTCGGACATGGTCACCGCGCCCAGGACGCCGTCCTCGGCCGCGACCGTGACGGGTGAGTCGACCGTAACGCCCACCGCGCCGTCGGTGACCGAGGCGGTGAGCTTCGGCACCAGCAGGTCACCGAACGGGGTGCCCTTGTCGGTGATGGTCTGGGGCTGGGGCGGGGCGGCGGGCGCGCTGTTGCAGGCGCTGATGCCGAAGATCACGGCCGGGACCAGTAGCAGCGCCGCCAACACCGTTGACGTCCGGCGCGGACGGGCCACCGAATTGACCTGCCACATACTTTGCTCCACCTCACGCCTAGGACTCGACAGGATGATTGACTACTTGCCGGTAAGTCTAAGGGCAACCTGGGAGTCCGGGGCTACCACTTCGAGCCGCCACTCCCCCGCCGGGCGCGGGATTTCATCTGCGCAGCGGGGCCTGTTAAAGTCGCTCACGCGCGCCGTTAGCTCAGTTGGTAGAGCAGCTGACTCTTAATCAGCGGGTCCGGGGTTCGAAACCCTGACGGCGCACTCATCTTCGCTGGCGGCGGATCGGCCCGTGGATCATCGGTTTTTCGGCATCGTCGCCGGCCAATGCCCGGCCTTGCCCGTCGTCATCCGGATTCGAGTTGAACGTCACCGTCGGCGAATGTCGCGGCGCACCGTGCATTCGCGGCGGATTCACGGTGACGTACTCGACACCGATGACGGGACCTAAATCTCCGGGGTGGCGATCGCCGATTGATCGGTGATCTTGATCGCGGGATAGGCCGACGTCGACAGTGCGGCGGGATCGACGGGTCGAGCAATTGCGTCGAGTTCGGGGCGTTCCCGATCTTGTAAAGGAAACCTGCCCTTATGAGTGGGCCGACTGCGGCCACGTACTGCGCGTGGCCCTGAGGCGAGCTGGGCCCGTCCACAGAGGTGGGGCCCGTCGACGGCACCTAGAGCGCTGCCCATATCGGGGTCGCGATGATGAATTCAGTCACACCCGCACGGCATTTGAGATCGCTGCGACGCCCTCGCCGAGCCGAATTGCGCACCGCCCGATCGACCCGTTCGGGAATTCCGTCGCGACGGCCCCGATCGGCGCATGACCGCCATCACATTCATTGCAGCAGAATTAGAATTGACGTATCCAACAGTAATCAATTTCGACTCCCGACCCGCAGTCCCTGCGTGGCCACAATCGACCAATCCGACGTCGAACTCCCGCCCGAGCGTGCATTTTCAGCAACGACTACCCGATCGCGACTGACGTCAATGTCAATTTTGCTCGCAATACGCCGGCGTACCGCGTGGTTATGTGCTGAAATCGGCACGGGCGTCAGTAACCAGCCCGCCACCCTAACGAAACCCCCGGTAGCGGAAGGTGCCGCGGATCGGGCTCGTCGAGTTTCGA
>NZ_JAVRPS010000648.1:0-5991 GCF_032162105.1 Mycobacterium sp.
TGCTCTCGGCCTACCGCACCGGCGCGGTCCCCGGGGTCGGCGCACGCTTTCTGGCGCAACCGGATTCGCGAGTGGTAGGCATCGTCGGGCCCGGCGTCATCGGTCGCAGCTCGCTTGCGGCGTTCATCACGGCATGTCCGAAGGTCGACACCGTCGTCGAGGTCGCCGTCGCCACCACGCGCACGGTTGCCCACCGCACGAAAGAACTCGGGGTGCTCGGTGCAACGGAATGCCGCGCACACCGGTGGTGGCCGCGCTGCTCGTCGAGCCCGTCATCGCCGCAATGCTCGGCGCGGTCGCGGGCGCCGCGCTGGCCGTTGTCGTCACCCTCGCTCTTGGCGTTACGGGTTTCGTGCCCACCGGTGTTGGGGTCGGCGGCCTCGTCACCGGCTCCGCCATCGCGGTCGGTGTCAGCATCATCGCCGCAGTGGCCACCAGCATCGTTCCCACCTGGATCGCAGCGTCGCGGCCACCGATCCATTCGCTCTCCACGGGAGGCTAAGTAATGACGGTCATCAAGGACACCGACGACGGCACCGAGTTCGCCGATTCCGAGGCGCCCGCGTCGGGCGCACCAACCGATGTGGCCCCGGTCATCGAAATCTCCGAGGTCTGGAAGCTGCACAAGCTGGGTGACGAGGTCGTCAAGGCACTCGTCGCGGCCGAACTACAGGTCATGCCCGGCGAATTCGTCTGCCTGATGGGCCCGAGCGGCAGTGGCAAGTCCACGCTGCTCAACATCATCGGAGGTCTGGACCGGCCGACGAAGGGCTCGGTGAAGGTCGCAGGCAAGGACACCGGTCTGCTCACCGAAAGCCAGTTCGCCGCATTGCGACACGAAACCATCGGGTTCATCTTCCAGAGCTACAACCTCATTCCGTTCCTGTCCGCCGTCGAGAACGTCGAGCTGCCGTTGATGTTCGAGCCCTACGACCGAAAGTCGTTGCGCAAGAGGGCGTTGGAACTCCTCGACCTCGTCGGGTTGAGTCACCGAATGCACCATCAACCCACCAAGATGTCCGGTGGTGAACAGCAGCGCACCGCCATCGCGCGCTCGCTGATCAGCAACCCGACCCTGGTTCTCGCCGACGAACCGACCGCCAACCTGGATCACAAGACGGGGGAGACGGTCGTGCGAATGCTGCGCGACCTGTGCTCGACCATGGGCGTCACCGTTGTCGCCAGCACCCACGACCCGACCGTCGCCGAGGAGGCAAGCCGCGTCATCCGGATGAAAGACGGACAGATCGTCAACTGACCCGATCCCCCGTGTGGGATTCGATCCGATTGAGAGGGAAGCAATGACACAAGAGATCGACGCGACACGGCCAGCCGGCCGCGACGCCCTGATGACTACCGAGCTCATCCCCGAGCAGATTCTGCCCAAGGTGCTCGGCACCTTCGGGCTGACAGCCACCTACGTATTCATCATCTGCTGGATCACCGGTTCCTCGGTGATGGCTACCGGTGGCTGGACCGCGATCCCGATGTGGGTTCTCGGCATCATCACCTTCGTCATCCCGGCCGGTATGGCGGTCGCGGAGCTCGGCAACCTGTGGCCCGGCCAAGGCGGTGTGTACATCTGGGCCCACCGGACGATGGGTGATACATGGGCCTTCGTCGGCGGCTATCTGTCCTGGGTGCCGGTGATCATCAGCGCCGCCTCGTCGCCGGCGATCATTGTTCAGTTCTTGCTATTGGCATTCCATGCCGAGATAGGACTGACGGCGAGCATCATTCTGCAGCTGGTGATCCTCTGGGGCGTAGTCGGTTTGGCGCTGGCCAAGCTGGCCGCCAACCAGCGGGTGATCAACGTGACCTTTTGGGTCTACGGTGCGCTGACGCTGACTATCGTCATCGGCGGTGTCATCTACGCCGTCAAGCAGGGTCACACCGGAACCCCGTTCAACCTGCACGACGCCCTGGTGCCAAACTTCGCCGTGGGCGGTTTCCTGTTCGGCACGGTGCTGCTGTACCTGGTTGGCGTGGAAACCCCGTTCAACATGGGTGCCGAGTTCCTCTCGGTGAAGCGCAGCGCCACCAAGATGGTCGCCTACGGCTCTGCCGCACTGGTAGGGATCTACCTGCTGACGACCATCGCCACAATGTTGGTGCTGCCCGGTGACCAGATCGATCCGGTCACCGGCGTGATCGGCAACCTGAGTACCTCAGGTTTCCCCGGTCTGATGGAAGTGTGCGCGGTGGTGTTGGCCGTCGTCATTTTCGTCGCTATGGTGACCTATCAGGTGGCCTACTCCCGGCTGATCTTCGTGTCCGGGCTGGAGCGGCACCTGCCGCGGATCTTCACCCACCTCAACTCGCGCACCCGCAACCCGGTGACCGCCATCCTGGTCCAGGGCACCATCTCTTCGTTGGTCCTGGTGTCGCTGTATTCGCAGAGCAGCATGGCCAATGTCACGATCTACCTGCAGGGCGGGCTGAGCGTGGTGTGGCTGATCTCGGGAATTTTCTTCTTCATCCCCGTGGTCATCGCCCGCAAGAAGTACGCCGATCGCTATGTCAACGAGGACTTCTGGCGCATCCCCGGCGGCAAGGTCGGCATGTGGACTGTCGTCGTCGTCGGCCTGATCGCCACCGCGGCCGGTGTGTACTACTCGTACGCGGCGCCGTGGCTGCCCGTTCCGGTCAGCACCTGGATGACCTGGCTTAGCAGTATCGCAGGCGCCACGGTCATCCTCGGCGCGATCGTGTGGTTCTTCGGTAGGCGTTCGGCGGCCAAGATGACCGAGGGCGACGCGCTGGCGCATCTGGCCGTGCTCGATCTCAAGAAGTCCGAAACCACTGAGGCGGTTTGACCTATGACGATGGACAGCACAATTGTGCGCACAACCGGCACCGGCGATAGCGTTGGCTATCCGCTGGATCCGCTGTCGGGCTCCGAGATCGAGTCGGCGGCCCGGATCATCTCGGGGTCCGAATACAGCAGTCCGACACTGAAATTCGTGATGATTCAGCTGGCGGAACCGGAGAAGACACCGGAGCTCACCTTCGATCCGGCGATTCCGGTGCCGCGGCGGGCGTTCGTGACGGCGTACGACGCAGCGGTCAAGATGGTCTACGAGAGCGTCGTCGACATTGTGGCCGGTGTGATCGATTCGTGGAAGCCGATTCCGGGGCGCTTCCCGTCACATCTGGTCGAGCACATGACCGGAGTCGAAGAGATCGTCCGTGAGGATCCGCGGTGGCAGGCGGCGATGCTCACACGCGGCGTCACCGACTTCGACCTCGCGATAATCGACCCCTGCCCCGCAGGCTACTACGGCCAGCAGGACCATTACGACAATTCCGCGCTGCTGTGCCGGCCGTTGACGTTCATGCGGGCGGCGCCGTCAAAACACGGCTACGCGCCGCCGGTCGAGGGGCTGATCGTCACGTTCGACCTCGACAAGATGGAGGTCGTCGACATCGAGGACCACGGTGTGGTGCCGATGCCGCCCACCGCGGCACCCACACCTCGGTGCGCGAACTCAACACCGACATCCGAGCCTGGATCGACACCTGGAACGACAACCCGCGCCCGTACGTCTCCTGACCAAGACCGCCGATCAAACCCCGGCCATCATCGCCAACTCCTGCACCCGAAAAAATGACTCAGGACACTGCCGAGCTCGGCGAGCCACCGCTGGAACCGCCGGCGGTCCTGCTCGCTGAGCGGGGCCAGCACCTTCCGTCGGGCGTCGCGCACGCCCGCATCGATCCGGCCGAGCAGGGCCGTGCCGTCGCGGGTCAGTCCGGCGGGCAGTGACCGACCCGACGCCACGGTTGCCGGCCTGGCCACCAGGCCGCGCTCGTGCAGGCCACGGACCACCATGTTCATCGCCAACGGACGTCGCGGGCGAATTCCGCATTGGACCTACCTGGCGAGTGGGACAGGATCCGCATGCATGCATTGCGAGAACGACAGTCCCAACGGTTCGAGCACGATCAGACAGCAGGTCAATGCGTTGGGTCCAGCCGTTGATGTCGACGTCGGCGAGAGCGGACGACGCGTGACGTACCACCGCCTCGCCGCCAGGCTTCATGAGTAGTGCAAGTTAGTCCACGAGATCACCCGCGACAGCCCTTCCTCAACTCGAGGCGCCCACCACACTGGGTACCTGCCGGTGGGCGGCGACTGTGAACGCATGTTCTGTGAACCTGCCCCGTCCCGACGTCGCGAGGTCTGCCAACATCTCACCCCACACCGGGGCGAATTTGAATCCGTTGCCGCTCAACGCCGTTGCCACCACGATCGAACCGTCAGCAACGGTGTCGATGATCGGCATCTTGTTGGCGGCCAACGATTCACCGTGCACGGACCATCGCGACGCAGTAGGAATCAGATCGGGAATCATCTTCTGCATCTGCACACCGGCCCACGTCAACTGCTCACGGGTCAGGGTGGTGCCGCGATCATCCCAGTCCTCGACCAGTGCGTGTTGTATGTTCGGGGTCGCCTTGACGCTGTAGCCGTCCAACGTCGGGATGCCGAAGGCGTGTACGCCATCGAGGTCGCGCATGAACCCGGGGAAGCGACCGGGGGTGAACATCTCGATGTGTCGGGGGATGAACCAGATCAGGTTGTAGGAGACCACCTTTACCACGTCGGCCAGCTCGGGGAGTAACCGCGTCGTCCACGGGCCCGCACTGACGACGACGCGGTCGGCCATCACCTCGCCCCTGGACGTGGCCACGCGGACGCCGTCGGTGACGGGTTCCAGCGCCACGACGGTGGTGTCGTACTGAACCTCCGCTCCGTGCGCGAGCGCCTGCTCACTGGCAGCCGCGACCGCGAGCTCCGACCGCATCACCCCGCCCAGGGCGTCGAGTACGCCGATGTCGTCGTCCTGGACGTGGAACTGCGGGTAGCGCACGCGCAGTTCGGCAGCACCGAGGGTTTCGTGCGGCAGGTCGTACTCCTGGATCGAACGAAGCGTCGATTCGAGATCCGGATGGCCCTGCGGCCCGAGGCTCAGCGCGCCGACGGGCATCAGCGGGTGCTGGCCGTAGGCAACCCCCAGCTCGTGCCACAGTTCCCGTGAACGCATCAGAGCGGGGGTGAACAGCTGCCCTTCCTTTGCCGCGACCCGGAACAGTCGTGACTCACCGGCGTAGGCGCCGTAGGTGTGTACCTGCCCGAACTGCTCGAGGCCGAGAACGTCGACTCCGCGTTTGGCCAACTGCCACAATGCCATCGACCCCATCGAGCCCAATCCGACGACGACGACGTCCCTGCGATCGGCATTCGTCATGCCAGTACCGGCCTCTCCCACAGATTGAGCTTGGTCCCAATTCCCCTTTCGACCGCATTGCGGTACAACGTGGTCCCCCACGCGACGTCCTCGACGGGCATGCCGCCGATGGACAGGAGCACGATCTCATCCTCGCTGCGACGACCCTCGGACTCACCGGTCACGACCGCCCCGAGGTCGACAAGGTCGTCCGCGTTCATCGTTCCCTCGTGGATCATGTCCATGAACTTGCAGCCGATCAGTGACTCACGGCGGTGCGTCGGATACCCCACCTCAGCCGCCCACGCCACGTACATTCGGGTGTTGTCGACTACCTTGCGTACGTCGGATGCCTGCATTCCCTCGTCGATGTTGCAGATCGCGGGCATGCTCAGTAACGCGCCTGGCTTGACCCAATCTCGTTCTACGGTCGGATAATTCGCAGGATCACCGCTGGCGCCCGTCGCGCAGAACGTCACGATGTCACTGTCGCGAACGGCTGCTTCGATGGAGTCGACCTCGGTGACGGTGGTGATCTGGGGACACTCGGCGGCCACCCAGGCGGTGAACGTCTCGATGCTCGCGCGGTCGCGGCCCTTGAACTTGACGGTGTCGACCTTCGGACATGCCGTCATGAACGCCGCAAGCGAGCTGCGACCGATGACGCCGGGCCCGACGATGCCTACCACTCGCGAATCCGGTTGCGCCAGAAAGCGTGCGCCGACCCCGGGGACCGCGCCGGTGCGGTAGGCCGAGAGCA
>NZ_JAVRPS010000649.1:0-6775 GCF_032162105.1 Mycobacterium sp.
TTCAGCCGGTCCAGGTCGATGAACAGTGCAGCAACGGGACTTGGCTGCCCTGGCGCCAGTCGCGCGTCCAGGTATGCCAGTAGTGCCCGGCGATTGTGGAGTCCGGTCAGATCGTCGTGCTCGGCCAGGTAGCGAAGCTGGTCCTCCGCCTCGACGCGTGCCTGGACCTGTGCGAACAGCGAGGCGATCGCCATCAACGCGTTGAGTTCGGCGACGCTCCATTCGCGGATGCCGAACTTGACGAAACCGAGCACGCCGGTGGTGACGTCACCGGACAACAAGGGGACGCACGCCATGGACGTGGTCGGTACCTGCCTGCCCTCTTCGATGGTGCGTTGATAGTCCTCTTCTGCCTCGGCGCGAAACACCGTCGGCTCCTGGATGTTCTCGGCGAGGGCGAAAACGGGATCGGCGTCGGCGAAGTAGATCACCTCGAGTGGATCGACTTCCCCGACGTCGGGTCGCGGTGGCCACTCCGCGATCAACCTGGTGGCGTGAATTCGGTGGTCGTTGTGGCGCAGGAAGCTGACATCGACGTCGAAGTGGGCGATGAGGTCGGCCAACACCTGGCTGCTCACCTCGCCAGAGGTGGCCGCGTCGACTCCCATCAGACGCGTCGCCACCGCGGTGACGACGACATCGAGGCTGCTTTGCACCCGTTCCTCCGATATCTCGTCAGCCTTGCGGTGAAAGGTGCTGGCGAAGCGCGCGGCGGCGGCTTCGCACCGATGGTCGCGGGGCGCCGGTAAACCTAAGCACCAGGGCCTGCGCTTCGTCCGGTGGAGTGCTCGCGAGTTCTCGGAAATTGTATTGCAACCGGTACAGCTCATCGCGGAACGGAGGCGACAACTCCTGTATGTCGCGGTCGTCCTGGGCGTAGAGAAAGACCGGCGAAACCGGTTGCACGGCCAAGCCGTGTCGCTGCGCGGTGATCCAGACCGCCTCGATCGCCGATCCGGCCCGCGCATAGTCCGGCAATGTGAAGCCACGCATCGATACAACTCCGACCGCGGCGGCCGCATTCACCCTGTCGCGGGTGTCGTCGCCGAGCACTTCTCCGGCGTCCCACTGCGCGAGCTGGGCCACTACCTCCGGCCGGCGCAGCACGTCAAGGACGGCCAGGTCAGCCGAGGGCAACTCGAGGCTGCGGATGTCGATGCCGGACTCCGGCGATGGGTCGAACGGCCAGCGAAGCTCCGCGAACATCTCGGCGTGCAGGTGCGGGGTGAGATAACGGATCCGGTCCGCAGCGGCAAGAAGCATGGCGCTGGACTGAATGTCGTTCCGCGACGTGAGAAGCCGAAACCGGGCGCCTTCGCGCTCGGCAGCCGTGACCATCGCCGACGCGACGGCATCGTCGATCGGCACGGCGGTCCCTTGGTGCCGGTTGGTCTCCCTGCGCAGCATCGGTCCGTACAGCTCGGCCAGGTCGGGTTCCTCCCCGCTTACCCACCGCACGGTGGCCTGCAGCGGTGCGCGCTCGTCGCCCTGGGCGAGCGAGACTTCTGGGCGATGTCGGCGGGCCGCGACGGCGACGCGGGCGTTGAAGACCGCTGCGCCAAGGGCGACGGCGCTGCCGCGAAACCCGAGGTCCATCGTGGACGTGAGTTCGGTGGCGAGGCGTAGCGTGATGGCGCTGTCTGCAATCTCGATGTGCCACGGCTGCGCATTGCCGCCCGACGGCGCGCGGATGGCTGCCGCCGCCACGGCGCCGGACAATTCCGCGGGTTCCTCCGGATCGTCGGTGTCCTGGTTGGGCGGCTGGGGATAGGCGTCGGTGCGCGGGTCGTCGATGCGGTCCAGCAGGGCGCCTGCGTCGATCCGCACCCGGCCCGAGGGCAGATGCTCGCGTAGCCCGATCCGCCGGACCGACTCCGCCACCACCGCAGCTCCGAGCGAGACCTCGGCCGACAGCTGAGGCCAGGTGGACAGCGTCTTGCCCACCTCGAACAGGGACGCTGCCATGCGCGGCGACAGCCGGGCGGCATCGAGGATCCGCAACACGTGGGGAACCTTGTCCTCGGTGGACAGGCCTGCGAGCTCGGCGGCGCCAAGGTCGCCGAGCAGTCCGTGCAGTACCGGACGCGTCGGATCGAGGTCGAAGCGCTCCACGTCCAGCAGGCCCCTGTCACTGGTGGCCATCAACACCGGAATGCCCATGGCGCGGGCACTTTCGCGGACCAGGACCTTGGTGTCCAGCGAGTCGCACTCCTCGACGAGTACGTCCAGCCCGTCCAGGAATTCGTCGACCGACTCGCGCGTGACCGCGGTCGTCTCGACCGATACCCGGAGATAGGGGTCCAGCTCGGCGATGCGCCTTGCCGCAACGATCGCCTTGTTCACGCCCTGATCGAAGACCGACGCGGGAACCCGGTTGAGGTTCGTCAACTCCAGGTCGTCGAAGTCGGACAACCGCAGTTCGCCGCAGAGGCCCTGGGCCGCCAGGACGTGCGCAACGGCGTGCCCGACACTGAGCCCGATTATGCCGACCTTCAGCGTGCCGAGCCGCGCCTGTTCGGCCGCGGTGATGAGGTGGCGGTTGCGGTCCAGTCGCAATCGTCGGTACGCGGTAGGACCGAGGACGTCGATGACCGCCCGGCGCCACGGGTAGTAGACCCAGCGGGCCGGCTCGTCGATCTGCCCGGTATCCGGCGTCGGGGTCAGACCCCGCAGGGCGGCGCGCTGCTGTGCGGCGACTTCGGTGAACAGGATCCCTGGATCGCTTCTCAGCTCGGCCAGCATCTCGTCGTCGGTGGCCTTGCGCGGGTCGAGAATGATTGCTTGGTATTGATCCTGGTGTCGGTCAGCACGGACCGTCATTGCTGGCTTCCCGCTAGCACGCGGGGCTCACCCGCCCCGTCCAGATGCCTGGCCAGTAGCCGGAATTCGGCGGCTATCCGTAAGACTTGCCGAGCCTCGGCGCGCTGGGCGAATGTGCCCCGGTCCCACCACATCATCATGGTCTGATATCGCTCGTCGGGATAGGGCGTAGCTGGAACTTGGGACGCCACCAACCCGCCCGTCGTGCGCCATCGGGCCAGTACGTGCGCCCCGCTGGTGGCCATCGCGAATTTGGCATCGAGCAACAATGCAGAGTGCAATGGAAAACGGGCGAGGGCGTTCGTGAGCGAGCGATTTCGGGCGGGATCGTCGGTCACCCACGCGGTCTTGACTTCCACGACGCCCAACGGGATTCGATCGGCGATCATCTTCTGGACCGTGGCCAAGCCGGGTCGCCCACGCCACTCGACGACGGCGTGCGATTCGTCGGCAGCGCCGTATGGTCCCTTTGCCCTGACACCTGCCACCATTCGGCCAGTCTCGTCCATCGCGGCGAGGAACAGTGCGGTCTCGCTCGGAATGCGCAGAGATTCCAGGTCGAGTGCGCGTTCGACGCCGTGCCTGCGGTAGCTGTCCCGCGCCCTACGTACGTATTCGGCCCAGAGTCGCGGCTCGGTCGTCGGCGCGGATGCCACGAGCGTGCACTCGGTGTCCGGATCCCACCACTCGATGCGCGTGCCGGGGCAAAGTGGAAGGTAGTCGCTGGCGTCCAGCGTGGAAACACTCATCGGTGTCCGTTCTCCGGCCAAGCCTGGTTGTCGAAGCCGCTGCCTCATATGCGCATCCAATGGATAGCAAATACCGTCTAAGTATCGCTCTTCGGCACGAGTTTCGAGCCATTGCGTTGATCTTGTACCAACCGTTGTTTGCTCGATTAACGCGCTTTCATCCGGCTATCGCGGATTTGGCTATCGCCGCAATGGCCTTAATGCCCGCAATTGAGTGGTCTACCCGTTCCGATGGCAAACAATGCGTAGTCTTCGGGCGCAGCATACGAGAGTTTCCCAGGCGCGTCGGCGGCGGTCTCGGCGCAGACGGCGTCGAAGCCTCGACTGCGGTGACCGCGCTCGGACGGTGGACGCCAGGCTAGGCGACGACTGGTGCCGGGATACGCGACGCGCTACACATGGTGGGTCGGCCAGTGGGTCGGCATCAACTTTCTAAGGAGTGCAGTGACGGTCTTCGAAGGTCTGGATCAGTTCGCCGCGGCAAAGGGTAATCAGTTCGGCCCCACCGAGTGGCTGACGATCAGTCAGGACCGCGTCAACCTGTTCGCCGACGCCACTGAGGACCATCAGTGGATACACGTCGACCCCGAGAAGGCGGCCAACGGGCCGTTCGGCGGCACCATCGCGCACGGCCTGCTGACACTGTCGCTGCTGCCGCACTTCTCCCATCAGCTGTATCGGGTCGAGAACATCGCGTTGGCGGTCAACTACGGCTACAACAAGGTTCGCTTCATCACCCCGGTGAAGGTGGGGGCGCGGCTGCGGGCGCGTGGTGAGCTCACCTCGGTCAATCAGCTGGATGGGGCGGTCCAGGCGACCACGACGATCACGGTGGAGATCGAAGGATCCGACAAGCCGGCGGCGGTGGCGGAGTCGATCATCCGGTACATCGGCTGAGCGTCAGGACGATCGCTGCGCGGCCCTGACCAGTCCGCCGCCGATGATCAGCCGCTGGATTTCACTGGTGCCCTCGTAGAGGCGGAGCAGCCGGACGTCGCGGTAGATGCGCTCGACGGGGACCTCCCGCATGTAGCCGCTGCCGCCATGGATCTGCACGGCCAGATCGGCGACGGTGCCGACCATCTCGGTGCAGAACAGCTTCGCGGCGGACGGGGCGATGCGGCGATCCTCACCCGAGACCCACAGCCGGGCGGCCTCGCGAACGAGTGCACGCCCGGCCATCACCCCGGTCTGCTGGTCGGCGATCATCGCCTGCACCAGTTGGAAGTCACCGATCGGCGTGCCGCCCTGAGTGGCGGTCGCGGCGTAGCTCACCGACTCGTCCAGCGCGCGTTGCGCGGCACCGACCGCCAGCGCGGCGATGTGGATGCGGCCACGCGCCAGTGACGTCATGGCCGCCCGGTAGCCGATGTCCTCGGCGCCGCCAATGAGCGCATCGGCGCCCACCCGCACCTCGTCGAAGCCGACATCGGCGGTCCAGGCGCCTTCCTGGCCCATCTTGGCGTCCTTCGCGCCGACCACCACGCCTGCGGTGTCGGCGGGCACCAGGAACACCGCGATGCCTGGGCCGTCGGCGTCGGCAGGCCGGCTCCTGGCGAAGACGACGAACAGGTCGGCGGTCGGCGCGTTGGTGATGAAGCGCTTCTGGCCGGTGATCACCCAGTCTTCGCCGTCACGAACGGCTTTCGTGCGCAGGCCCGCCGGGTTCGAACCCGCACCCGACTCGGTCAGCGCGAAGGATGCCACGACGTCGCCCGAGGCGATCCCGTCGAGCCATCGCTTCTTCTGTTCATCGGTGCCGAACCCGACGAGCACCTGACCGGCGATGCCGTTGTTGGTGCCGAACATGGACCGCAACGCCAGCGAGGTGTAGCCGAACTCCATCGCCAACTCGACGTCCTGGGCGATGTTCAGGCCGAGGCCGCCCCACTCCTGCGGGATCGCGTAGCCGAACAGACCCATCTTCTTGGCCTGCTCGCGGATGTCGTCGGGCACCCGGTTGTCGGCCATGATCTCCAGCTCACGTGGCACCACGGCCGACCGGATGAAGTGCCGCGTCGCGTCGAGGATGTCCCGGAAGTCGGTTTCAGGGACGGCGGGGTCTGCCATGCGTCGTTCTCCTGACGGGGCGGTGTAGGCGTCGTGCAACAAATATCATATTTTATGTTGGAGACCGAAAACCTTCAGGAAGGGTCAGCGCATGGCTTTGCTCGACGGACGAACCGCGGTGGTCACCGGCGGAGCGCAGGGGATCGGCTTCGCGATCGCCGAGCGCTACGTCGCCGAGGGGGCGCGAGTGGTGCTCGGCGACCTCGATCCGGACGCCACCGCGGCCGCGGTGGAGAAGCTGGGTGGCCGCGACGTCGCAGCGGCGGTGCGCTGCGACGTCACGAAGGCCGCCGACGTCGAGGCGCTCATCGCCGCGGCGGTGGACACCTTCGGCGGACTCGACGTCATGGTGAACAACGCGGGCATCACCCGGGACGCCACGATGCGCAAGATGACCGAGGAGCAGTTCGATCAGGTCATTTCCGTCCATCTGAAGGGCACCTGGAACGGCACCCGCAAGGCGGCCGACGTCATGCGGGAGAACAAGCGCGGCGCCATCGTCAACATTTCGTCGATCTCCGGCAAGGTCGGCCTGATCGGGCAAACCAACTACTCGGCCGCCAAGGCGGGCATCGTCGGCCTGACCAAGGCGGCGGCCAAGGAGGTCGCGCATCTCGGCGTGCGGATCAACGCGATCCAGCCGGGCCTGATCCGGTCGGCGATGACCGAGGCCATGCCGCAGCGGATCTGGGACGCCAAGCTGGCGGAGATACCGATGGCCCGCGCCGGGGAGCCCGAAGAGGTGGCCAACGTCGCGCTGTTCCTGGCTTCGGACCTGTCGTCGTACATGACCGGCACGGTGCTGGAAGTGACCGGGGGGAGGCACATCTGATGCGCGAGGCTTCTACCTCATCGCTCCTCGCGTCCGCAGTCATTTGCGAACCCGTTCGCACGCCGATCGGCCGGTACGGGGGAATGTTCTCCTCCGTGACCGCGGTCGAGCTGGGCGTTGCCGCGTTGACGGGTCTGCTCGAGCGGACCGGCGTGGCACCCGAGGCGGTGGGTGACGTCATCCTCGGCCACTGCTATCCCTCGCCGGAGGCTCCGGCGATCGGGCGGGTGGTGGCACTCGACGCCGGCCTGCCGGTAACGGTCCCCGGCATGCAGGTCGACCGCCGGTGCGGATCGGGTCTGCA
>NZ_JAVRPS010000650.1:0-8859 GCF_032162105.1 Mycobacterium sp.
CCGCCTTCTTCGTTGGCCGCCACGCCTCGATGCACCATCGGTGTCCATCGCCATGGTGTCCTCGTTTCCTGAAAGCGGAGCATAACTCTCCGGTTCAGTATGCCGCAAGCGGAGGCGGTGCCTCCGGTAAGGTCAGTCCGACTGGTGCCGTATCCGTCGACGGGCTACCGCCGTCGGCGATTGGTGCTTATTGCGTTGGGGCATTATTTTCTCGGGGTGACGTCCTCAGCCGTTGGTGCAGTCGCTCGGTGGATCTCCCCTTTCCTGGCGGTTGCGGCCGTCGCCGGCATGGGTAGTTCGGTCTTACTGGCGCACCCCGGTCCCGCCCCGGCGGTGCGCCTGGCGGATACGGTGAACCCGCTGGCCGGACAGGCGCTGTACGTCAATCCCAACTCGGCAGCCATGCGCGCCGCGCAGGGCACCAACCCGCCGAGTCCCGAGTTGACCGCCATCGCCAACACGCCGCAGGCGTACTGGATGGACCAGGCATCTACTCCCGCCGTGGACGCGAAGTACATCGCCGACGCACAGGCAGCCGGCACCATGCCGGTGTTGGCGCTTTATGGAATCCCGCACCGCGACTGCGGGAGCTTCGCCGCCGGCGGGTTCGGGTCGGCCGATGCCTACCGAGGGTGGATCGACGGCGTCGCGGCCGCCGTTGGCTCCGGACCGGCGGCGATCATCCTCGAACCCGACGCGCTCGCCATGGCCGACTGTCTGTCGGCAGGCCAGCGCCAGGAACGCTTCGACTTGATGCGTTACGCCGTCGACACGCTGACCCGCAATCCGGCCACGGCCCTGTACGTCGACGGTGGCCACTCGCGCTGGGTGAGCGCAGGCGACATGGCCGCCAGACTCAACGACGTCGGTGTGGGCAAGGCACGGGGATTCAGCCTCAACACCGCGAACTTCTTCGCCACCGACGAGGAAATCGGGTACGGCGACGCGATTTCGGGCCTCACCAACGGTTCGCACTACGTGATCGACACGTCGCGCAACGGCACCGGACCAGCGGACGGCTCCATGTACTGGTGCAATCCGAGTGGACGGGCGCTGGGCACCCCGCCCACCACGGCCACCGCGAGCCCGAACGTCGATGCGTACCTGTGGGTCAAGCGTCCCGGTGAATCCGACGGCTCGTGCGGCCGCGGGGATCCCGGACCGGGGCGGTTCATGAACCAGAGCGCCATCGACCTGGCCCGGAACGCGGGCCAGTAGGGACATGCCGACCCTCCGCCGGGAACCGGGGAGCTAACCGCGCAGATAGGTCAGCACGGCGAGTACCTTCCAGCCACCTGCCTAGATAGCTATCGTCGATGCGTGGGAGCCGCACGTGTGGCCTTGGCCATCTTCGTGACAGGTCTGACTGTCGTGGGCTGCACCGGACGTGAGGACGTGCCAGCGTCCCCGCCCCGTCTAACACCCACTTCTGTAGGCGCTCCACTAACTGAAGCGACGTCGGCAGACGGAGAGTGGCCATTCACTGTTCCGATGGGGGTGTTGAAGTGCTACGCCGAGGACAGCATGGTGACGTTCACGGCCGGCGGAGTGGAGTACGGGTTGATCGCCACGGCGATTCGATTCGGCGGCTTCCCGAACATTGACGAGATTGTTCCCGACGGCCCCGTCGGCTACGTCGAGATCAACGGCGAAAAACAACTTGTTAAGACCAATGGGCGGAGTCTGGACGGAATCTTCGGCCGCGCGCGCGACCTCTGCTCTTGACGAGTCCAAACCGCGGTTGTTGATGCGCGACTCGGCAGCCGGCCGATGAGCCACGAGGCACTTCCAGTGTGGTGATGGGCAACTGCACCTCGTCGACTAATTCTGGGACCGATTCGAACTCGTCGGGGTGGATCTGGTCCCCGAAGATCACGCAGATGGCGTGGACCCGACCAACACCCTGCTCGTCTCGGCCGCCGGCGCCAATGTCACAGCGGGCCGTGCCAACTGCCACCGTTGGCATCCGTCAGTCAACGCATCGTCGACGGCATTGACTATCGCCGTCAATTGCGGCGCTTGGTCGTTCAACCAAATCTCCGTCGATCCACCGCTGAGCATGATGCGATGCGTCGGCGATCCGCACGTCTTCAACAGCGCCGACCGGCACAGCAGCCGATCGGCCGCCGACGCCCATTCCAATGCGCCTCCGGAATCGTCCACGTCGCTGTGCAGCCCGACGACCTTCAATCGGCGGGCCCCAAGCACCAGCGGTGAGCGATCGTCGAGGTAGACGTAGAGCGTTCGCTGGGCGCACTCGCCCAAACGGGCGATTTGTTGTTCCGTGTGCACGATGAAGCGAAAGACGCCGAGGTTCACCGCCCGGCGCATCCACGCGGTCGTCGGGCCGCACCGGAACACGATCTGGCTGGACCGAATGCGGTTGTACTGCAACAAGTCCAGGTCATCATCGTCGTGGGCGGTGACCGTGAGGCCCTGCTCCCGAACCCAGGTCGCCAACGCATGGTCGTTCAGCGCGGAAGCGGGCACGCCGTATCCGGCGCCGGCGATGACGCGGCGCGTGAGCTGAATCGAGTCACGCAGTTGCGGAGGATGGTTCGGGGTATCAAGAGCAGGTGTCATGAATCCAGATGTACGCGCAGCCCGACCCGACGGCCGGACTCGCACACACTCTTGACACAGACTGCCCGAAAACTTACGTATCCTTGACAGACGCTTCATTCGGTAGCTGCTCGATGGCGGCCAGGTCGACGGTTCGCCGGCTCATCGAGGCGTCACGGTGTCCTCGGGTGCTGATCTCCTCGGGTTGGCGGCCAATCGATCGACGATGTCGGCCAGACCGGCGAAGCCGGAGGCGCCAGACATGTCGGCGGCCACGCGTCGGCTGGCCTGGCGGTAGTGCGGTTGATTGAGCACGGCGAGAATGTCGCGGCGCAACGCGCGCGGCGTAGGTCGTTCGCTTCTGATTCGCCGCCCGACTCCGGACCACGCGACGCGAGCGCCTACCTCGGGTTTGTCTTCCTTGCCGCCGGTGGCCACGATCGGCACGCCGTAGCGCAGCGCATACTGAACGCCGCCGTAACCGCCGTTGGTCACGTAAACCGCGGTGCGCGATAGTAATTCGTCATACGGTAGGTACGCCGCCGCGCGGGCGTTTACGGGCAGCGGTGGCAGCGTGTCCAATGGGCGACCGCCCGTCGCGACCACGACCAGAACGTCTTCCTCGGCCAGCGCGCGCAACGTCGGTGCGATGGCTTGTCCGTAGTCGACGTTGGCAAGCGTGCCCTGGGTGACGTGGACGACGGGTCGGCTCCCGTCCAGATCGGCCCACCACGGCGGTAGGGGAGCCTGCGAGCCCGCTGCGGACAGCGGCCCGACGAAGTGAAGCCCTGCGGGCACGTCGGACAGGGGGTATTCGAACGAGGGCACGGTGAACTGCACGAGCGCGTCGGCCCGACGGCCCCAGTTGGTGAATGTGAACGGCATCACCGAGCCGTGCACCTCCCGGTGGAGATCGTCGATGAGCTGGTATGGCCGCCGGAGCATTCGACGCTGCACGGCGGCAATCGCGGCATTGCGTCCGCGGTTGAGCACGCGGGCGGGCGGCAGCCCCGATCCGAACGGGGCGGTATCGACGCTGTCGACGCACAGTGGGGCGACCCCGCACATAACGACGGGCGGACGCGCCGGGCGCTGGCGTGCGAGCAGGAATGCGGCGCCGAGGAATGCCGGCTCGGCGAGCACGGCGTCTGTGGGGCGGGCCGCAAGCATGGCCATGAGCGCCTCGTGCTGCGCCTTGGCCGGCCGGGCGAAGACGTGTTCGAAGTCGAACGCCATCGCTTTGACGCCCTTCAACTTGGCGCGCTCGGGAAAGGTCGCGAGGCGTGACCGGTCGTCGTAGTCGGCCTCGGCTGGTAACGGCACGAACGAAGCGCCGGTAGCGGAGACCTTGTCGGCGAATCGTGAGCCGGTGACGAACCGCACGTCGTCGCCACGTTCGACGAGGCTCTTGGCGACCGTCAACAGCGGTGTGACATGGCCGTGCACTGGGATGCTGGCGATGATGATCGATGCCATGTAGGCCCCCGAGGCTCGCCTTTCGCCTTGACTACGTTCTGATAGTATTCATTACTATGCCACCGCAGTCAATATCGAAGAGGTCGTCGCGGGCGTACCGATCGGAATTGCGCCAGCAGCAGGCGGAGCAGACGCGGTCGCGGGTCCTCGAGGCGGCGGCGGACTTGTTCGGCGCCGAGGGTTACGCGCGAACCACCCTGGCGAAGATCGCCGCCGCGGCCGGTGTCTCTCCCGAAACCGTTCAGGGCCAGGGACCCAAGGCGGCACTCCTCATCGCCACCATCGAACACGCCGCGTTCGGCGTCGCAGGTGAGGAGAACGTTCTGAATCTGGACGCCGGCCGCGAGTTCCTTGCCATCGAGGACTACGCGGAGGCAGTCGACTTCTTCGTGGCGACCCAGGCGGACCTGCACGAGCGGACCGCACTCCTCGCTCAAGCGCTCTTCGGCGGCGCGGGCTCCGATCCCGAATTGGAGCGGTACCAGACGGACTTCATCGCAGGCGTCAACGCACAGCTCCGGCGGCTCCTCGGCGTCCTTCGCGACCGCGGATGGGTTCGTGGTGACGTTCCGTTCGACGAGGTCGTCCAAACGATCGCAGTCCTCGGCGGCCCTGAAACCTACCTGCGGATCGTCCACGGCGAAGGATGGAGCGTTGCCGCTTACCGTACATGGCTCCGGCGGATGCTGGAGGAGACGGTTTACGTTCGACCGCAACCGAATTGATGGCTCCCCGGCTACAGATCTGCTACCCGGCCGTTGTCGACCAGCCATGAGCGATCCAACCGAACGTTCTGCAACATCCGGCGGTCATGCGTCACCAACAACAATGCACCGTCATAGGTCTCGAGCGCCTGCTCGAGCTGCTCGATGGCGGCGAGGTCGAGATGGTTCGTCGGCTCGTCGAGAACCAGCACGTTGGTGCCTCGGGCCTGCAACAACGCAAGGCCTGCGCGGGTTCGTTCACCGGGCGAGAGTTCGTCAACCGGACGTTCCACGTGGTCGGCGCGCAACCCGAACTTCGCGAGCAGGGTTCGCACGTCGGCGGTCGACCATGACGGCACCCGCTGCTCGAAGCGATCGATGAGTCGCCCGGCACCCGTGAAATCAGCACGCGCCTGGTCGATCTCGCCGATGGCCACGTTGGCGCCCAGACTCGCGCGGCCCTCATCCGGCCGCTGGCGACCGAGGAGCAGCCGCAACAATGTCGACTTTCCCGCCCCGTTGGGGCCCGTGATACCGATCCGCTCGCGGGCATCGACCTGTAACGACACCGGGCCGAGGACGAAATCGCCCTGCCGCACAACGGCATTGTCGAGGGTTGCAACAACCGAACTCGACCGCGGCGCGGCTCCGATGGTGAACTCGAGGCTCCATTCCTTGCGGGGTTCGACGACTTCCTCGAGGCGGGCGATCCGGCTCTCCATCTGACGCACCTTCTGCGCTTGCTTCTCGCTGGACTCGGTGGCCGCACGTCGCCGGTTCTTGTCGTTGTCGGGAGCCTTGCGCATGGCGTTGCGGACACCTTGACTCGACCATTCCCGCTGAGTGCGTGCCCGCGCCACGAGGTCGGCCTTCTTGTCGGCGAACTCGTCATATTGTTCGCGCCGGTGTCCGCGACCGACTTCGCGCTCTTCCAGATAACTCTCATACCCGCCGCCGAAGACGGTGGTGGTGTTCTGCGCGAGGTCCAGTTCGAGAACACGGGTCACGGTGCGGGCCAAGAACTCCCGGTCGTGACTGACGAGCACGACACCACCCCGAAGATCCTGGACGAAGTGCTCCAGCCGGGCGAGACCGTCGAGGTCGAGATCGTTCGTCGGCTCATCGAGCAGCACGATGTCGAATCGCGACAGCACCAACGCCGCCAGTCCCACCCGCGCCGCTTGACCACCCGACAACGAGGTCATCGGCGTGGACTCGGGCCGCACCACATCGGAGTCGAGCCCCAAATCGGCCAGCACCGCCGGCAACCGCTCGTCGAGGTCTGCCGCGCCGGCAGCGAGCCAGTGATCGAGCGCAGCTGAGTAGTCGGCCGCCGGATCGCCATTCGCAGGATCTTGATCCGGATCCGCCAGTGCGGCGGCCGCCGCTTCCATGGCCTGCGTCGCTTCGGTGCATCCCGTACGGCGCGCGATGTAGGCGGCGACGGTTTCCCCTGGCACGCGCTCGTGCTCTTGCGGCAGCCACCCGACGAACGCGTCCGGGGGCGCGATGCTGACGACACCGTCGAGCGGTTCGAGGTTCCCGGCCAGTATCCGCAGGAGCGTGCTCTTGCCAGCGCCATTGGCGCCGACCACTCCGATCACGTCGCCCGGTGCCACGGTCACGTCGAGACCTTCGAACAGGGTGCGATGGGCGAATCCGCCGGCCACATCCTTCGCGACGAGCGTTGCGGTCATGGGCCCATCGTCGCACCACGTGGCCATCACCGACGGCGCGTGCGGTGGGCGCCGCCGGCGCGGCGACGCCTTAATGTGACCTTACTTTTCTCTTATGTTCCTTATTTTCGGTGTACGGTTGCTTCCATCACTCGGTGATCACCAGTGACGGAAGGAACCGCACATGCACAACGGACCGACACGAATCGTCTTGGTAACCGGCGGATCGAGGGGCATCGGCGCGGAAGTCGCACGGCAATTCGCCGACCCCGACACGCACGTCATCGTGAACTATCGCGAGAAGGCCAACCGGGCGAACTCCATCGCCGCGGCCATCGGCGATGCAGGCGGCCACGCGTCGACGATGGGCGCCGACATCTCCAATGAAGCCGACGCAACGGCGATGATCGACTCCGTCAGGTCGCGCTTCGGGCGCTTGGATGCCCTCATTCTGAACGCTTCAGGTGGCCTCGAACCGGGCGCCGACCCCGGCTACGCAATGCGCCTCAATCGCGACGCTCAGCGACATCTCGCACAGCTGGCGGTGCCTCTGATGCCCACCGACGGACGCATCGTCTTCGTTACCAGTCACCAGGCCCACTTCTTTCCGAACAAGGCGGTACCGAAGGGCTATTCTGCGGTCGCCGCAAGCAAGCGCGCCGGCGAAACCGCCCTCTACGCAATGCGTTCCGTGTTCAGTCGAGCCGGTGTACACCTCACCGTTGTCTCCGGGGACATGATTGACGGGACCATCATCGTCAGGCTTCTGCAACGACGCGATCCGGACGAAGTGGATGCTCGCCGCGCACAGGGGACTCTGCCGACCGTCAACGAGTTCGCCGCAGCCATCGTCAGCGCCGCCGATTCCCCGAGCCCCCAGGGGATCGTCTACGTCGGCGGGGCCGACTACGTCATGACCGCCGCCTGACGAGGATCAGCGGTCACCGCGGCACCTCCGACGTCGTGATGCGCCGCTGCACCTCGTCGAGTGGCCACTTCCGCTCTCCATCGACAACGTGCCATTCGAGATCGACGAATTCACCCTCGCCGGCACGCTCGACGGCGAGCGCTTCGTGCCAGAAAAGGTGATGCCCAATCAACGCACGAACCAGCTGCCGCTGGCATGGGATGTCATCGACTTCAAACCCGCTCCCTAGCGGTGCTGGCCCCGTACCCGCCTTCCGCTACGCCGACGGCCACGTCATACCGTCGGGGGATGAAACTGCGTTTGCCTCGCTCGGTCGCCCGCTCGACGACCAAGCGCACTCCACGGCGGACCAGTTCTTCGCCGCTGACGCCGGCCTTTGACGCCGCGCCGGCCCGATACGGGATCGGGGTGCGGCACAACGTCGCAGTGCCGATGAGCGACGGCGTCGTGTTGCGCGCCGACATCCACTACCCGACCGAGCCGGCGACCGGACAACCGGCCACCGGTCCATTCCCGGTGCTGCTGTCCGTGACGCCGTACGGGAAGAAGGCGCCACCACCGGCCGCGCAGATCGGTGGTGGGGCGACCCCGTACCTGATCCGGCGCGGCTACATCGAGGCGATGGTCGACGTGCGCGGCACGGGTGCCTCCGGCGGCTCGTTCGAGATGTTCGGGCCCGAGCAGGCCCAGGACGGCGTTGACCTGGTCGCGTGGGCGTCGACGCTGCCGAACTCCAACGGACGCGTCGGCATGTTCGGCATCTCCTACCTGGCGATCAACCAGCTCTTCACCGCGGCCGCCGTCGGGCCCGACTCACCGCTGAAGGCCATCTTCCCCGTGATGGCCGCAAACGACTTCTACCGCGATGCCACGACCATGGGCGGCATCCCACACATGCGCACGGTGCGGGCGTACGGCGCGACCTACTCGCTGCTCAACCTCGTCAACCCGACGCTGGAGTTCGCGTCCCGCGGCGGCCACCCCCGGCCCCGCGCAGGCGGAGTCGCCGAGGTGCGGCGACGGGGCCGTGCCCAACGCCAGTACTTCCGCACCCTCGCCGCCGAGGCCGCCCGCGGCGGGGAGCCCGCGTTCGACGGACCGTTCTGGGACAACATGCGGCCGGGCACGGTCCTGCCGAACATCGTGGCCAACGGCGTGGCGGTCTTCCTCGTCGGCGGCTGGCACGACGCCTTCCAGCGCGGCGCCCCGCTGAACTACGCCGGACTGCAGAACGCGGCCGCCGGTCGGCCCGTCGACGCGCCGATGGAGCCCGGCCAGCAGGTGTCGGACCGCTTCCGGCTGCTGATGGGTCCCTGGTATCACGTGTCGGACTTCGACGGACTGCACCTCAACGCGCTGCAGTTGCGCTGGTTCGACCAGTGGCTCAAGGACGAGCCCGCCGCCGCGATGTCAGGACCGCCGGTGGTGGTCCAGCCCATCGGCAGCACTCGATGGTTCCGCACCGGCGACTACCCGTTCCCCGACGCGACGCCCACCCGCTTCCGTTTATCGT
>NZ_JAVRPS010000651.1:0-13420 GCF_032162105.1 Mycobacterium sp.
TCAGGTTGCGCATGATCTCCGAACTACCGCCCGCGATCGTGTAGGCCCTGGCGTACAGCCACTCGTCCTGCCAGCGACCGTCGTCGAGCACCCCGGCGTCGCCGTCCACCAAAACGCCTGCCTCACCGCCGAGTTCGACGGCGAAGCGTGCCATCTCCAGATTCAGCTCACTGAACATCAGCTTGGCCATCGCGCCGTCGTGCATGCGTTCGGTGCCGCGCAGCCAGCGCGTGAGGTTGGCGTAGGTCAGCGCGGAGAGCGCCTCCACCTCGGCACTGAACTCGCCGATGCGGTCTCGGACCCGATCACTTTCGATGGCGGGGCGACCGTCGACGGTGACGCGAGAAGCGAGCCCGACAAGACCCTCTATGGCCAACCTCAGCTTGACCACCGCCGCACCCACGCTGGTGCGTTCGTGTCCAAGGGTGGCATTCGCGATCGCCCAGCCCTGCCCTGGCGCCCCGATCATCACCGAGGCGGGAACCTCGACGGCATCGAAGAACACCTCGTTGAAGTCCGAGGTTCCGGTCAGCTCGCGCAGCGGGCGGACGGTGATACCCGGGCTGGACATGTCGAGGATGAACGCGCTGATGCCCTTGTGCTTCGGGGCGTCGGAGTCGGTGCGCGCCAACAGATATCCGTAGTCGGCCCAGTGCCCGTCGGTGGTCCACACCTTCTGTCCGCTGACCGTGTAGGCGTCGCCGTCGAGGACGGCCCTGGTGCGAAGCGACGCCAGATCGCTGCCAGCACCCGGCTCGCTGAACAGCTGACACCACAGTTGCCTGCCGGCCCGGATCGCCGGCAGGTGCCTGCGGCGCTGTTCGTCGGTGCCGTAGTGGATCAGCGCATGCGAGGCGAGGGCGTTGCCGCTCGGCACGCCGGGTGCCGCGGCGCGGGCCAGCTCCTCGCCAACCACGATGGCGTGCTCAGCGGAGCGGTCGGCACGGCCGCCGAACTCCGCGGGCCAGTCCGCGCCGGCGTAGCCTGCCTCGAACAAGCGCGCCGTCCAGTCCTGCATCGCCTTGAGTTCCGCCTCGTTCTCCGCACTGCGCACGCCGGCCCGCGGAGGTATGGCCGGCGCGTGCTCGGTGATGAAGGCGCGCACCTCGGCGCGGAAGCTCTCCAGCTCGGGTCCCATGCCGTATTCCACGTTGTCGTCTTCCCTTTCGACGTGACTCGTCAGACGCCGGCTCGCTGCAGGAGCTCCCCGGCAGCCCTGTCCCGCAGCGCGTCGGCACGGCCCACCAGGACCGCGTTGGCCTGAGCGCGACGCAGCAGCAGATGGACCGGGTGTTCCCAGGTAAACCCGATGCCGCCGTGGATCTGCAGTGCGCCCTCGGCGGCGGCGACGCCTGCGTCGAGCGCCGCGGCCGTGGCGAGGTCCACCAGGACGTCGGACTCGTCGGGGTCGACGTCGGCAGCCGCGAGCACCTGGCTACGGGCGCCCTCCAATGCGACCAACATGTCCGCGCACCGGTGCGACACCGCTTGGAAACTGCCGATGGCGCGGCCGAATTGGTGTCTTTCCCCCGCCCAGTCGACGGCCATCGCCAAGGCGCGCGATCCCACCCCGACCGAGTCCGCCGCCACTGCGAGCGCTGCTCGGCGGCGGGCGTCGCGGAGCAAGCGGCGCACGTCGGTGCCGTCGGCCAGCACCTCCCCCGCGGCGCCGGTCAACGTCACCGAGCCGATGGTGGCGGTCAGGTCGAAGGGCTGATGGGCCGCCACCGTGACGCCGTCGGCGCCGGCGTCCACGGCTACCACGACCACATGATCCCCCGCCGCTTCGCTCGCCCCAGCGCCGTCCGCGGTCCGCGCCAACACGATCAGCACCTCGGCGGTCGGCGCACCCGCCACGACCGGGACCACGCCATCCAGCGCAGCGCCGTCCCACACGGGCAGCTCCGGCCCGCTGGTGACCCAGCCGCCGTCGCCGAGAGGCACGGCGAACGACGCCGGCGCGCCCGCCGTGATCCGCTGGACCAAAGCCTTTGCGCCACACTGCACGGCGACGTCGAGCGCGGTCACGGTCGCGACGAGCGGCGCGGGCGCCAGAGCCTTCGCAGCTTCTTCGATGGCGGCGTAGAGCAACCTGGGCCTGGCACCGCCGCCGCCGAGGGATTCATCGACGGCAAGGCCCGGCAGGCCGAACTCGACGAGCGCCGACCATACGTCACGTTCGGAGGCGCCGATCGGCCGCTTCCTGTCGAGCAGTGCCGCCATGTCCACCTTGGCCCGCAGTGCGCCCGCTAGCACCTCGCGCAGTTCGCGCTCGTCATCCTCGGGCACCGCGAGCGGTGCACCTGGAACGCCGGCTGCCGCGCGGGCGCCTTCCCCCCGGTGCGACGGCAGCCCGAGCACGCCCTCGGCGATGGTGTTGCGTTGGATCTCGGCGGTCCCGGCGCCGATCGTGGTCGCCCGGCTCATCAGATAGCCGAACGTCCACCGTCCGTTGTCGACGGCGTCGGGCGCCCGGCTGCCAAGCGCGGCATACGGGCCGACTGCACGAAGCGCCAGCGCATGCATGTGTTGCTCGAACTCGGATTTCACCAGCCGGTTCACCGATGCGACGCCACCGGGATCCTCGCCACGCAGGACCGTGGCCAGTGCGCGCGCACTGTTGGCGGCGATGGTGCGCACCCCGGACTCGAGGCGCGCGACGTCCTGACGGACCAGCGGATCGTCGGCAAGCCCGCGTGACACCACCAGGTCGATCACCCGGTCGGCGGTGCGGCGGTACTTGAATTCGTCGGCGAGGAAGGCGGTGGCCCGCTCGTGGCCGAGCGAGGTGCGCATGATCGACCAGCCTGCGCCCTCATCGCCGACCCGGTTCTCGACGGGCACCTCCACGTCGTCGAGGAACACCTCGGCGAAGTGCGCCGCCCCGCTGATGTCGCGCAGCGGCCGCACGGTGACGCCCGGACTCTTCATCGGGATCAGCAGATACGTGATGCCGTCGGTCGAGCGACCGGGCGGACCGGTGCGCACCAGCGCGAACATCCAATCGGCCCGGTCGGCCATCGTGGTCCACACCTTCTGACCCGTCACCCGGTACACGTCACCGTCGAGTACCGCGCGGGTCGACAGCGACGACAGGTCGCTGCCCGCACCCGGTTCGGAAAACCCTTGACACCAGAACTCATCCGCCCGCAGCAGCGGTTCGAGGAAGCGGTCCTTCTGCTCCCGAGTGCCGTGCGCGATCAGGGTGGGGGCGAGGATGAACGACAGCGCGCAGGGATGCGGCGGCGCGCCCGCGTCGGTGGTCATCCGGTAGTAGTCCAGTTGGTCCTGCAGGGGCAACTCGAGGCCGCCGACCGATTGCGGCCAGCCCGGTGCGGCAAGCCCGTGGTCGACGAGCGTCGCGTGCCAGGCACGGGCCGCCTCGATGCGGTCGGGCTTGTCTCCCGATCGGGCGGTGTCGTTCTGGCGGCGACGGAAGTCGGCGAGAAGCGACTCGAGCCGGGGTCGCCAATCAGTTGCCTGCATCACGCTCCACAAAGTGAACCTAGTTAGTTAAGTAGCAGTGTGACTGTTGGCGCATGCGATTGGCAAGCGCCCCGTCAGTCCTCCTCGAGAATCAGCGCAAGTTCGGGGCAGGCGGCGACCCCGTCCCTGGTGGGCTGCTCGTCTCCCGGCCGCACGTCGTGCGCTTCGAGAATCGAGTAACCCGAGTCGTCGATCGGGAACAAGTCCGGGTCGACGGCATAGCACTGGGCATGGCCCACACACTTCGACTGCTCCAGACGGACCTTCATGCAACCTCCTCCGCTCGACCGCGAGGGCGCGCGGCCTGGTCAACAATGACAGCATAAGACTAAATGATTAACTATTTCGGCGTCTGGCATGCTTTATGGCCATGACGCGGGCCATCGGTGATGACGCCAGGCCGAGCCGTGGTCCGGGGTCCGTGGCGTTGCTCGACGGCGAATCCCGACTACCGCGTGAAATTCTGGGCAACAAGGGATTTGGCATCAATCTGATGCGATCCCTCGGCCTGCCAGTACCGCCGGCCTTCTGCCTCACAACCGAGGTGTGCGCGGCCTTGCTGGCCGGCCAGGAGCACGCCCTGGATCGGGTATGGCCCGACGTGCTCGACAAACTCCGCTGGCTGGAGGACGAGACGTCGCGCACGTTCGGCCGTGGCCCGCGGCCGTTGCTGCTCAGCGTCCGTTCCGGGGCCGCGCAGTCCATGCCGGGCATGCTCGACACCGTGCTCGACCTCGGCATCGACGACGCCGTCGATCAGGCGCTGGCCATGCACACCTCGGTGGAGTTCGCCGCCGACACCCGTTCCCGATTTGAAGCGATGTACCGGCGGATCGTGCTCGGCGAGGATTCGTCGGCCGCCGTGCCCGACGACCCATTCGTCCAGGTTCGCGGCGCCGTCGAGGCGGTGTTCGCCTCCTGGAACAGCCCGCGGGCGGCGGCCTACCGCGCCCACCACGGGCTCGACGGCACAGGCGGCACCGCCGTCGTCGTGCAGGCAATGGTATTCGGAAACCACCTCCGCGACTCGGGCACCGGGGTGGTGTTCAGCCGCAATCCGGCGACGGGCGCCGACGCGCCGCTGGGTGAATGGTTACCCTGCGCGCAGGGTGAGGATGTGGTCTCGGGCACGCTCGACTGCCTCCCGCTGGACGCGTTGCGGACCCAGCAGCCCGGAGTCTTCGCCGAACTGATCGCCGCGGCCGACCAACTGGAACGGCTCGGCCGTGACGTGCAGGACATCGAGTTCACCGTCGAAGAGGGCCGGTTGTGGCTGCTGCAGACCCGCGTCGCGAAGCGCTCCCCGCAGGCCGCCGTCCGTCTGGCGCTGAAGTTTCGCGACGCCGGCCTCATCGACGACGCCGAGGCACTGGGGCGGGTCACCCCCGACCATGTCCGGGCGCTGCTGTCACCCGCGTTGCAGCCCGAGACCCGGCTCGCCGCAACCCTATTGGCCAAGGGGCTACCCGCGAGCCCCGGCGTGGTGTCGGGCACCGCGTACACCGACGTCGATGCAGCACTCGACGCCGCTGACGCGGACGAGGACGTCATCCTGGTCCGCACGTCGACCAGTCCCGATGACGTCGCCGGGATGCTCGCGGCCCGCGCGATCGTCACCGAGATCGGTGGAGCCACCTCCCACGCCGCGGTGGTCAGTCGTGAGATCGGCCTTCCCGCGGTGGTCGGGTGTGGTGCAGGGGTGGCGGCCGCGCTCGACGGCAGGGTGATCACGGTCGACGGCGGCGAGGGAGCGGTGTTCGACGGCGCACTGGAGCTCACGGCGTGGTCGGAGCAAGACACCCCCGATCTGGTGGAGCTGGCCGCGATCGCCCGCCGGGTACTCGGCGACGCGTGCGAGACTCCCCTGATCGCCATGCTCACTGCAGTCCAACTCGCCGAAAGGTCCACCGATGGATGAGCTGACGCTGCTGCAGGCCGCACGACTCAAGGGCCGGGTGCGGCCGGCCGACCTCGCCGCAACGCTCGACGAGGACGCGTCATCGGTCGAAACTGCGGTCAAGGAACTGACCGAGGCGGGCCTGCTGGTCGAGGGCAAGACCGTACGGTTGTCACCGGAAGGCCGGGCTCGCCTGAATGAGCTCCTCACCGACGAACGCCACGGTCTCGACGGCGCGGCCTTCGCGCAGGCCTACGAGAACTTCCGCGGAGTCAACCGCGATTTCAAGGCACTGGTGTCCGATTGGCAGCTCAAGGACGGCGAGCCCAACGATCACGGCGACACAGACTACGACGCCGCCGTGCTGCGCCGCCTCTACGCCGTGCACCAGGCCGTCCTGCCCATCCTGGCCGCTGCTGCCGAGCAGCTGCCACGACTTGACGCCTACGCCGCCAAGCTATCCGCGGCGCTGGACAGGGTTCAGGCCGGGGACACCACGTGGCTCACCCGGCCCACGATCGACTCGTACCACACGGTGTGGTTCGAACTGCACGAAGAACTCATCGGCGCCGCCGGCCTCACCCGCGACGACGAGGCGAAGGCCGGCGACGCCGAGTAGTAGGAGCTAGCCGACCCCGACGGTCGCGGCGTTGTCAGGATCCTGGCGCAGTTTCCACGTCATCTTGCGGGCCGTCACCAATGCCCACGCGCCGAATAGTCCGATCAACGCCGCATCCGGCCAATCCTGGCGGGAGGCGACCACCGCGCTGCCTGCCGCGCAGAGCACGACGATGCCTTGCGCGATCCGGCGCACGATGCGTTTGGTGTCCATCCCGTTATCCCCTGGCTCCGGCTAGACGGAGGCCAACTGTCGATCACCGGCGGACACCCGCGGGAAGTTGAGCATGCGGCGGGCGTTCTCCTCGACGATCAGAGAGCACTCGTCGTCGGGCACCTCGGCTAAAACCTCGGCGGCCCGCTTGCGTGAGTTCGGCCAGTTGGAATCGCTGTGCGGGAAGTCGATCTCCAAGGTAATGCGGTCGATGCCGACCTCGTGACGGTTCTTCAGCCCGTGCAAGTCCTCGATGAAACAGCCCCAGAAATGCTCGCGGAACAGGTCGGACGGCCGGGTGTCGAAGTCGATGTTCTGGTAGTAGCGGTGTCGCTCCCAGACGTAGTCCGACCGTTCGAGGATGTAGGGCACCCAGCCGATACCGCCTTCGGCCAGCGAGATCTGCAGCTCCGGGAACTGCTGCAGCTTGCCAGAGAAGAGCAGGTCGACCGTCGTCCACATCAGGTTCGACGAGAAGAGGGTGGTCGCCACCGCGAACGGCGCGTCGGGCAGTGCCTTCGTCATGCTGTTGTCGGGCTTCAGCGAGGAGAACGAGAACCCCGGAACAAAGGATCCCGAGCCGAAGTGCAGCGACACCGGCATCTCGGTCTCCGAGCACACACGCCACAGCGGATCCCAGTGATCCGAATGAAACGACGGCAGCCCAAGCGGTACCGGGCTGTCCGGGAACGACACCGTGCGCGCACCCTTGGCGGCCACCCGCGTGGCTTCCTCGACGCACGCGTCGATGTCCCATGTCGGCAGGATCGCCAGCGGGATGAAGCGCTCCGGCGCAGTCGCACACCACTCGTCGATGTAGAAATCGTTCCACGCCTTGACGCACAACAGCGCGAGCTCCTTGTCCTCAGCGCGCTGGAACGTGCCGCCGCCGAAGCCCGGGAACGAGGGGAAACAGAGCGCCGCCTGCACGCCGTCGAGATCCATGTCGGCCACCCTCGCGACCGGGTCGTAGCAGCCCGGGATCATGTCCTCGTAGCGCACGGGATCCATCCCCCACTCCTCGGGCGGCTTGCCAGCTACGGCGTTGAGCCCGATCGTCGGGAAGATCTGCCCGTCATAGCTCCACAGATGCTTGCCGTCGGTTTCCATGATGCGCGGACCCGCCTCACGCCACTTGGCGGGAAGTCGGTCCTGCCACACCCGGGGGTGTTCGATGAGGTGGTCGTCCACGGAGACGATCTGGTGGTGATCCTGAAGCGGCATCGCGCGCTCCTTCGCTTCTGATGGTGTGGCTGTTTCTGACGCAGCGTCTTGATTTCTGACGCTTCGTCTCACATTATATGACGTGCACCACATTCGTCTAGAGGTTGAGAGGCACGACATGAGCTCCCCAAACGAACCCGTCGAAGCCGCAGCGCGGGAGAAGGTCGACGAAGACGACCACGACCTGCTGACCTTCGGCGAAGCGGGCGAACGACTCCGACTCGAAGTCGGTGCTGCATCGCAGGAGGTCACCCGCCTGCAGCAAGACGGGCCGGCTGACGCCCTCGAGAAAGCCGAAGCGCGCCTCGAAGCCCTGCGGTCGGCGGCCGTCCGCAACAGCGCCCAGCCCATCAACGACGCAAACTTCGAGAAGTTCTTCGGCTACCCAGGCAAGGCCAAGCGCAACCTGCCCGGACCGCCGTCGCAGTGAGCGCCCCATCACCGCAGGCCCACGCGGATACTTCTTGCATGGCGACCCCGGACAAGACGCGTCGTCCCGGCTACGCCCCGGCCGCCAACGTCGGGGTCGGGCGCCGCGGCCTGCACACCCGCGACCGGATACTCGCCTGCGCCGCAGAAGTGTTCCTGACCAACGGCTTTCACAGCACTTCACTCGACACCATCGCGAAGGCTGCCAACGCCTCGCGCGCCACCGTCTATCAGTACTTCGCGGGCAAGGAGGACATCTTCCGAGAGCTGAGCGCGGCAGCCGAGCGGGACGTGCTCGTTCACGGCGAACAGCTCGGCGAACTCGGCCCGACGATCGCCGGCGTCGACGAGCTCCACCGATGGCTGGTCGACTGGGCGACCATCTACGACGCCCACGCGGCAGTGTTCGCGGAGTTTCCCGGTATCGGCACCGCGGCCGGGCTGTCGGTCATCGACACGGGCGCGGTCGCCGAGACGTACCGACTCATGGTGACCGAGCGGCTGCGGCGCGCGCCATTGGACGAATTGGATGCCCACGATGCGGCCGCGGTGCTGGGGCGGATCCCACACATGGTGAACCTCTATCGACACCGCGCGATGTTCCCGCTACCCGACCGCTCCGTCGTGTCGTGGTCGCTGACCGTCGCATTGCAGTTGATGTTGTTCCCCGAAACCCCGGCGGACGCGTTGCGCGCCGCCGCACCAAAGGTCTTGGCGCCAGCCAGCCGGCCGTCTGCCGTCATCGAACCGTCCAGGCCGACTCCGCAGATCACCGAGGTGCCGCTGTCACCGATCGCGCACGACGTGCTGGCGGTGAGCTCGGCACTGTTCGCCGAACGGGGCTACTACGCCGTGAGCATGGAGGAGATCGCGGCAGCGGCCGAGCTCAGTCGCGCCACGTTGTACCGGTACTTCAGCACCAAGGACAGGATCCTGGCCGAACTGACACGCCGGGCAGTGACCGAGGTCGAGGAGCACGCCGCCACGCTTCCGCCGATGGCCTCGGGCTCGCTGACCGAATGGATGCTTGGCTACGTCCGGTTTCACCGCACCTACCGCGGGGTCATCCGGGCCTGGTTCGACGGGACCGTGGCAGAGCAGCTGTCCGACGCCGCCGTCGATCACGGCATCGGCGCCATCCACCGCGCGGTCGCTACGTCGCTCGACTCCGTCGACTTGCCCCCAGGCATCGACGGTCAGGTGGCGGGCGCGGTGTTCCTGGCGGTGTTGGGCCGGATGACGGAGCCGACCGCCGCGGTCGCGCCGGACACCGACCAGCGCGCGGCGGAACTCATGGCGAACCTGCTGCGCCGGGCACTGCTCCGGCAGTTGAAAGCGTAATTCATTTATCTGATTGCAGGTAGTCTCTTCGAGCATGACATTCACCCATGTCCGACGTTGCGCACTGACGCTGGCGCTGCTGTCGGCGATGGTCGTCGCCACCTGCACGCCGTCCGCTCTGGCCGACAACAAGCGACTGAACGAGAGCGTGTTCGTCAACATCTACACCGCCCAGAAGCAGTACGGCTGCCTGACCGAGCCGAAGCTGGACGGCCGACTGGTCGATGCGGCGCGCAGGCACACCCTCGACGTGCTCAACGACCCGAACGTCAACGGCGACATCGGTTCCGACGGCTCCACGCCGCAGGACCGGGCGATCGCGACCGGCTTCAAGGGCAAGGTCGCCGAGACCGTGGCGATCAACCCGGCGCTGGCGATCAGCGGCGTCGAGATCCTCGCCCAGTGGTGGTGGGACCCGCCGTCGCGAGCGACGATGCAGGACTGCGCGAACACCGCCATCGGGGTGTGGTCGGAGAACAGCCTGAGTCGCTCCGTGGTGGTCGCGGTGTACGGTCAGCCCGCGCTGTAGCTCAGCCGGCATCAGCCGTGAGGTCAGCCCGCAGCCGCTTCTTGTCCACCTTGCCGCTCGCCAGAACCGGCAGTTCGGTGACCAGCACCAGTCGGCGCGGCACCTTGTAGCGGGCCAGCCTCCGTCGGACGCCCTCCTGAAGCGCCTCCAGCGAAGGCGACGCACCGGCCGACGGCACGACGACCGCACAGACCGCCTCACCCCACTTCTCGTCGGGCACCCCGACCACCGCGCAGGCGGCCACCCCGTCGACCGCACAGATCGCGTCCTCCACCTCGGGAGAGTAGACATTCTCCCCACCGCTGATGATCACGTCCTTCTTGCGGTCCACCAGATACAGCAGTCCGCGCTCGTCGATCCGGCCCACGTCGCCGGTGCGGCACCACCCGTCGAGCAGCGTCGCCTCCGTGGCCGCCGGGTCGTTCAAGTAGCCGCGGAACATCGAGTCGGACTGCACGACGATCTCGCCAGCCTCCCCCGCGGGCAAGTTGCGTCCGCTCTCGTCGACGACGCGGACCCGCGTGCCCGGGAATGGAAAGCCGACCGAGCGCAGCCGCTCCTCGGCATGCGGACTGTCGAGGGCGTGCAGTTCGCGCGGCAATCCCGACACGATGACCTCGGTCTGGCCGTAGAGATTGAGGAACCCGACGTCGGGGAACGCGGACAGCGCCCGCTGCAGTGTGAGCGCAGACATCGGAGCGGCCGCGTAGATGACGGTGCGCAGGCTGTCGACGGCGTCGGTCTCGGTGAACTCGTCGAGCAGCGCCTTGAGCATGACCGGCGCGAGATGCAGCACCGTGATCCGCTCGGTGGCGATCAACGCTACCGCCTCGGTCGGGTCGAACTGCTGCTGCAGCACCACGGTCCCGCCGCGAGCATGCAGGCCCCCGATGATCGCGAGCGCGCCCACGTGGAACATCGGCATGTTGATCAGTCCGCGATCGGCACTGCCGCAATGCATTTCGTTGTTCATCGTGTATGCGATCCGGCGTAGTTCGCGCTGGCCGAGGATGCAGCATTTGGAGGCTCCGGTGGTGCCGCTGGTGAACAGCAGGCAAGCGATGTCGTCGGGGGTCGCCACGAACTCGGCCTCGCCACCCCGGCCACCGTCGACGAACCGCTCGTAGCCGGTCATCCCCGGCGGCGGCTCGCCACCGATGGCCACCAGGACCGGCGCCGACGGCAGCTGCGCCACGATGTCGGCGATCACCGGGACGAATTCGTCGGCGACGAACACGATCGACGGGGCCACGCGGCGGAGCACGTCGGCCGTCTCCGGCGGCGAGAGCCGAAAGTTGACGGTGGCCAAGATGATTCCGCTGAGTTGAGTGGCCGCGATCAACTCTCCGAACTCGATGCCGTTGCGGCTCAACACCGCAATACGGTCTTGACGTCGCACCCCGGCCGCGGCCATCGCCGACACCAGCCGCACCGCGCGGTCCCGTAGTTGGGCGTGCGTCACGGTCCGGTCGCCGTGCCGGTAGGCGGCCACGTCACCGAAGCGCACCGCGTTGTCGGTGACGATGTCACCGAGCGTCATGCCGCCGGCTCCGGTGCCCACCATCGACTGGGGTTACCGACTGCTCAACAGCATCGATCCCGCCACCGGTCCGCCGCCGACCCCGACGGCAACCACCTCGGGAGTCTTCGGCGCCTGCCGCTCGCCGCCTTCGCCCCACATCTGCACACACGCCTCGTGCAAGAAGCCCATGCCGTGCAGCCGACCGCCGGAGAGCTGTCCGCCGCTGGTGTTGATCGGCAGCGACCCATCGAGCGCGATGCGTGAACCATCCCCCAAGAAGTCGCCGACCTTGCCGTGCTCGCAGAATCCCAACGCCTCCAACCACATCACGGTCAGGAACGAGAAGCCGTCGTAGAGCTGGGCCATGTCCACGTCGGAAGGGGTCAGCGTCGTGTGCTCCCACAGTGTGGCCGCCGAGTCGTGCGCGGCCATCGTGGTGATGTCGGCGCGCTGGTCCCACGTGGCTCGCTCGAACATGCCCGGCCCTACGGACTCCACCGTCAGCGGGCGCCGCGGCAGGCCACCCGCGGCGTCGCGGCGCGACACGATCACGGCAGTCGCTCCGTCGCACGGCACGTCGCAGTCGTAGAGGCACAACGGCTCGGAGATCATCCGAGCACCGAGATAGTCGTCCATCGTCATCGGCTCGCGATAGACCGCGTCGGGGTTGCGTTCGGCGTTGGTGCGGGCGTTGATCGCGATGCGGCCTAGGTGCTCGCGGGTCAGGCCGAAGTCCTGCATGTAGCGCTGGGCGGGCATGGCCAGCCAATTCGCGGCCGAGAGCGCGCCGAAGGGCGCCATCCATTCCAGGTGCGGGGGCAGCTCGCCGCCGCCGAACAGCACCGACGCCCGACCGCCGCCGGCCTGGTGCGCGGCAGTGGACTCCCACACCGACCGGTACACCACGACGTGGTTGGCCAAGCCGAGGCTGACGGCCATGCACGCCTCGATCGCCGGGCCGATCTGTCCTGCTGTCTCCATTGCCGAGACGTACCAACGGGAGCGCAGTCCCAACGCGTTGCGGACCTCCTGAACGGTGGCGCCGGAGAATCCCGCGTCGGGCACGCCGGGTCCCGGGTAGCTGGCGATCCCGTCGACGTCGTCGACGCTCAGCCCGGCGTCCTCGATCGCCCGCAGCACCGCCTCGAGCGTCAGGTCCAGTCCCGTCCGGCCCAGCCGGCGGCCGACCTGCGACTTGCCCGCCCCGGTCAGGACGGCCTTTCCGTCGAACGGACCGCCGGCCATCTTGGTGAGGTTAGTCATCAGAAGACGAACCTGGCGATCAGTTCGGCGACTGCGGCCGGTTTGTCGACGCCGTCGATCTCCACGGTGTGGCGCACGGTCAGGTTGACGGTGTTGTCCCCGACTGAGGTGGCGTCCGCGAGGTGGGAGCGGACCCGGATCCGGCTGCCCGCCGTGACCGCGGCCAGAAAGCGCACCTTGTTCAGGCCGTAGTTGATGCCCATCTTCGCGTTCTCCACGCGGTAGTTGTCCTTGCTGACGCCGGGGATCAGTGACAACGTGAGGAAGCCATGCGCAATCGTTGCGCCGTAGGGACTCTCGGCCTTGGCCTTGTCGACGTCGACGTGGATCCACTGATGATCCATCGTCACGTCGGCGAAGGCGTCGATGCGGCTCTGATCGACGTCCACCCATCGACTGACTCCGAGTTCCTCGCCGATCGTCGCCACCGCGTCGTCCACGGACGTGATCACCTTCACTGCCAGCTCCCGTCGTCGCCCACCCGAAATACCGATATCTATTTAACGGTATAGACTGGCGCCGCTCGCTGGGCAACCACCCCAGCTTCCGACGATCTTGGGAGACATATGGCCAACACCACACATGTCCCGTCGCTTCGCTCGCCCCGAGCGTCCCGCGCGGCCATCGTGGCCGCTGCCCGCACACCGATCGGAACGGCACGTCGTGGCACGCTAGCCAACGTTCCAGCGGTCGACCTGGCCAAGCCCGTGGTGATGGCCGTCATCGAGCGCTCCGGACTGCAAGCGGCCGATTTCGACGACCTGGTCCTGGCCGAGAGCATGCAGGGCGGTGGCGACAGTGCCCGCTACGTCGCGGTGGCCCTCGGCCTGCTCGACATCCCCGGGCTGGCCGTCAACCGTCAGTGCGCGTCCAGCCTCTCGGCCATCGCCGTAGGCG
>NZ_JAVRPS010000652.1:0-6715 GCF_032162105.1 Mycobacterium sp.
CACTTTCACTTCCGCGACGGCGGCTTAGATGCGGGCGAGCGGGTTGGTTCAGGGATCTCAGTCCAGGTCGATCTCGTCGCGGCGCCGTCGCGGCGGCCGGGGGCGATTCTAGGGCGACGCGAGACCGAACCGTCTCCGTACCGGCAACGCCCAGAATCGTTGTCTTGCAGTTGATATGCGTGTTCCCGCGAACTATATCGCCTAGTCGTCGAAGGCGGCTCGCCCGTTCTTAAAATCCGCACAGTGTCGGTTCGAGTCCGACTGGGGGCACGGCATCCGGACTGCTGAGGCGCCTAAGGGGCGTGGCCGGCAGTTGGCCGAGCGGAGGCCGCGCCGGCGTTAGCGCGGCAAAGCGTTGCCCTCCATCACTTCCGATGGAAAACCGGTACGCACAGCCCGATTGTCGCCAGCCCAAAACCGCTGCGCCACAACAGATAGACGCCGACCGCACATCTCGCAATCAGCTGCGCCACGCGGACGAGGTTCAGTGCAACCCGTGGTCCGACAGGTTCGGCAGCCGGTCAGGCCCAACCCGCGAGCTCGAACAGCGGCATGCGCGCCTCGTCGGGTGCCGTCTCGAGTTCAGCGGCAAGGAGCTGACCGCCCAACGGCCCCTTCAGCAGCGAGTAGGCAAACCGCACGGCGGGAACGCCGTCGGGCTCGGCGTAGCCGGCCACCCGCTCGGCGAAGGTCAGCCATCGCGTCTCACGCGTGGCGCAGCAGTCGGAGATCGTGGCGTTCAAGTTGGCTTTAGCGCGACGACAGTGTTCCCGAAATGTTCCCGCTCACACTACGCATCTGACCTCTGTTACTGAAAGATACTGTGGAACAATGGATGTAGTTCCACGCTCGTTGAAATCGCGGAATAAGATCCGAACAGTGTCGGTTCAAGTCCGGCCCGGCTCACATGTCATCCCCCGAACGCAAGAACAACTCCTGCACGACCGTGTGATCCGCGTCGCCTAGCCCTTCGTGAACCACTTCAGCGAATAGCCTTTCCACCACGGCCAATACGTCAGCGCGGGCGCCAACAGCGTCCGCCGCGCTTTGGGCGTACTTGAGGTCCTTGAGCTGATTCTTTGCGCTGCCGCCGACGTCGTACGTGCGCTCGAGAAACTTGTCACTCTTCTGGGCGAGCACGGCGCTGCTGGCAAGCCCACCCTGGAGGATGCGAACGAGACGCTCGAGGTCAAGTCCGTATGTCCTTGCGAGGGATAATGATTCCGCGATCGCCGTCAACGTGGATGCGACGATCATCTGGTTGCACAGCTTCGCGACCGAACCGGCGCCGACGTCTCCCATCCGCTCGATCGTCCGGGCGACGGCTTTGAGGATCGGCGCGATCAGGGCGAACTCTTCGGCCGAACACCCAACCATGACGCTCAACGTGCCCTCTTGGGCGCCCTTGTCTCCACCGCTCATCGGCGCATCGATGACGGCAATCCCGTATGGAGCTATGGCAGCGGCAAAGCGCTTGACCTTTTCCGGAGAGGTCGTGCTCATGATCAGGATGCGATCCGTGCCCGCCGCCGCCCATGCTCTCAGGACGGCGTCCGAGGCGAGCAATTCCAGCTGATCGACATCGGGCAGAACCGAGAGGATGACCCTGGAATCAAGGTCCTCAAGCCGTTCTGGAATGCGAGCTGTGGGCTCGAAGGATAGGGCCACCGACCGTGTCCGGTTCCATACTGCGACGTCGAACCCAGCGGAGATGAGATTGCGGGCGATCGGTGCGCCCATCGGCCCCAAACCGATCACCGCAACCGTGGGTAGGTCGATGGTCGCGGGGTCCAGGTTAACGGCCGATGGCATCGTTGCTCCTTCAGTCTCGTGGTGTACTGCGGGGCGCTGAGATCGTGCGTTGACGTCCTCTCCGCAATGAATTGCGGATTCCTCGTGCTGACCGGCTGTCTCGATAGGCGCTCACGCGGCTATCGCCGTGGGCTGGTCGGTAGTGGAGGTTCGCGCCGAGCGGCTCTGTCGCATCGCGGCCTTGGCTGTACGCCGGGCGTTGATGCGCGCCACCGACCTCCGCGAGGGCGGATGTCTGCGGCCTCGCCGCTTCGATGAAGCATGACGGCTGGACTTCGGCGACCCGTCGACGTCCTGACGGTGCAGCCAGCCCCGGTGGGCTGCCTGCAAGTCCAGCCGATCAGACCCGTCTACGCCAGCTCGGACGTGCAGCCCGAGGTAGGCCGAGAACAGGTCCCGATCTTCGGTGATACCGCACCCGCAGCGGTGAACCCGTTGCGAGAGCGGCTTTTTCTCCCGGTTCCCGCACAGGCAGGTTTGCGACAAGGCCGTGGTGTTGGGGTTGTACTCGTAGAGACGCTGCCCGCCGGCGCTTTCAGCCTTGCGGCGCATCATCTCTACCAGTAACCCGGGTGCCCGGTCGCGCACGCTGCGCGGAAAGTTCTTCTGCCACGAAACGTAATCGAGTCTCTCGCAGGCGGTATCGGCGCCGTGGCTCAACAGCCGGTTGGCCAGCGCCCCGTGCAAGGTTTTGCGGTGCTCGGCCAGCCGGCGATGCAACTCGACCACCCCGATCGCGGTTCGCATGGCTGCGTGCGAGCGTTGCCACTCACACCGCCCAGATTCATGGGTGCCGTCGTGATGGAAGCAGGCGGCCGATCCGGCCCGGTGCTGCCGATCCAGCCGCCGCTGCACCCGCCGCAACCGCACAGTATTCAGGCGGATCGCAGCGGCCAACGGCTCCACCCACCCTGACCAGGACCCATCACCATGTTGCACGGCCACCGCGATCGCAGACGGACCCAGGTCGAACGACACCCGGCCCTCACCCACCGGATGGCGCCGCACCGGGTGACCATCCATGACGAGTTGCATGCGATAGGAGTCGCGACCGTTGATCACCGTGCGCACAATCCGGGTCGACAACACTTTCCCGGCCGCGATCAACCCCTCAATCTCAGCCAACTCGGCTTGCTGCTCCCCACCGCGGCGCCCCGACCTGGCCGCCTCGGCGATCGGGATGACGAACCCGGCGCCCCACTGCAACCCGACCAGCCGAGCCGCCGCATCAGTCTTGGGTCGCAACGCACCATTGCCGTCTTTGGCCGACAACGATTGCAACCCACGCGTGGTCGACTTGAACCGCGGCCTGCCTCCGTTGCCCACATGCCACTGGCGGACCGCATCGAACGCACGCGCCCCCAGGTTCTGGGTCTCTTGGGCCGGTAAATGTTCACGCACCCAAGATTTCCGCAATGACGATGCGAACGACTGCGCCGCATCCGCAGTGAACCCGTGCGCCTGCTCGACCGCGCGGAACGCCGCCGCCCGGACGGCCCGTTCCTGTTTGCTGCTACGCGGCCATCCTCGCGCAGTCTGCCAGGCTGGATCGTCCTTCACAGCGCGGCTACGGCCGATGAACTCGCCCAGCACCGCGTTATACACCCGCACCCCGGTAAAGAACCGAATCGCCACCACCCGGCACTGCGCCGCGGCCGGCCGCAGCGGCCAAGACCGCACATGCGTGGGCGCGCCCCTCGGACGCTTACGCGTACGAGGCTTCCGCACCGGCTCCCCGGCCGGTGTCGGTGCCATCCGGTAGGACTTACCCACACCACAACCGTAGGGGTGAGCACTGACAACAACGACCTACCGCCGCGCCCGACACAGCGTGTCGCTGCTGCACGCACACCTGGTGTTCGTGACGAAATACCGGCGCCCGGTATTCACCGATGCGATGCTCATCTTCACCGAGAAGACCATGCACGGCGTCTGCGTCGCCGACCTCGACGCCGAGTTGGTCCAGTTCAACGGCGAAGCCGACCACGTGCACCTGCTCGTCGCCTATCCGCCCACCTTGGCGATCTCTGCTTTGGCGCAGCGGCTCAAAGGTCGCACCGCCTACGCAGTGCGCCGCGAACACACCGGCGTCGGTGTCCGCGCCCGCATGCGCGGACACCCCTGGTCGCCGTCCTACTTCGCCGTCTCCTGTGGTGGTGCACCGCTGTCCATCATCAAGCAACACATCGACGGACAAGCACGCCCACCCTGAACGCCGGGCTCCGCCCAGCGACACACAGGATGAGCTAACCCCGCACTGAAGTCCGAGGCCAGCGCCCAACAAATCAGTCAGGCGATGTGGGATCCGCCGTTGACGTCGTAGGTGACCCCGGTCAGGTAGCCGCCTTCCGGTCCGAGCAGGAAGTTGACGACCCCGGCCACGTCGTCGACGGTTCCGATTCGCCCTACCGGAAGCTCTTTAAGCATGAAGGTGATGCGTTCGTCGGTAAGCCGACCGCCCATGATGTCGGTGTCGATCGATCCCGGCGCCACGGAGTTGGCCGTGATGCCGTAGGGGCCGAGCTCACGTGCGAGGGTGCGTGCGATGCCGAGCAGTGCCGCCTTAGAACCGGAGTATGCGGCCCGGCCGTACACACCGCCACCGCGTTCAGCCGAGGCGGAGGAGATGTTCACGATGCGTCCCAGTCGGTTCGCCGCCATCACCCGCACCGCGGCCCGCGTGACGTAGAACGTTCCGTTGACGTTGACGTCGAAGACGTGTTTCCACTCGGCAGTGGTGACCTCGAGAAAGGGAACGGGTGAGCTGATGCCCGCGTTGTTGACCAGGCCGACCAGCTGTGGGAGCGAGTCGACCACCGTGGCGACGGCGGCGTCAACCGCGCCTTCATCCGCGATGTCCACTCCGAGCCCCATTGTCGGGACTTCGTGCTCACACGCCACCTCCTCAGCTACGGCCCGGGATGCAGCGGCATCCAGGTCGAAGATCGCTACGGCCCAGTTGTCTCGAGCGAGGCGGTGGGCGATCGCGCGACCGATGCCGCGGCGGGAAGCCCCACCGGTAACGATGGCGGTGGGTTGCTGCGGAAACGCGGTTGCCGGGTACTCGGGACGGGACATTGACTGCCTCCTTGCAGGAACGGGTCCCCGTGGTTCGACAAATATATTGCCCGGGTTCGAATCCGACTGGGACTCTGTATTGGGCGGAGCGCCGCAGGACTCATCGGTGCCATCCTCACCCGCAACCTCGGCAACATCATCATCAACGCCGCCGTCGACGGAACGAGGAACTTCATCGTCGCCCTCGGTGCCGGTGCCGGAGCCATCGTCTCCGGGATCGAGTCCGCACAGCTGGGGATCACAACGGCGCTGGCGACGGAGCCACCGCCCGCCACCGCGGCGGATATCCCCGGGCTACGCACCCTCGCAGTCGGCCGGACGTTCAGCCTCGGCGCGGCATCGAGTGTCGTCACCGACGCCGCGGTCTCCGCGCCGCAGGACGAGGCGACCGGTGAGACCGACGTGGTGGCCACCGGCGCCGACGGAGAACCGCAGGATCCACTGAAAGCGCCTGCCGTAACCGATGTCTCGCCGTCGAGCGACATTTCGCGCGATGTACCTGAACCGGCAGCCCTGCCGAAGAAGGCCGTTGACGCCACCCCGGTCAAGGGCGCGCCGAAGGAGGTCGACGGGACCGTCGAGAAGGTGGCTGCCGCGGTCGAGAAGCACGACGGAGTGAAGGACGGCACTGGCGTGAACAACGATGCTGGAACCGACGCGAAGCCAGCGTCGGACTCGGACGACAAGTAGCTCCTCGGGCGCTCAACGCTTGTTGCGCGGCAATAGGTCTCGGATATGCACGGTCGGTGTGCCAGATCCGCCGCTTCGTTGTGCGGTAGTCAGTCGCTGCCGACACGTGAATTTGTCCCGTGGACGCCCACCCGGTATGTATCACTGCGGGGCTCGGGGACCGTCGAACGAGTCTGAATCGGCCTAAAGTAGCTCTGAACTGCGAAGCCCCCATAGCCCAATTGGCAGAGGCAGCGGACTTAAAATCCGCACAGTCTGGGTTCGAGTCCCAGTGGGGGCACACTGAGTCAAGAACCTTTGCGAGACAGCTCAATTCAGTCGATGTCCGACTGGGGGTCAAGTGGTCGCAGGTTCAAATTCCGTCGGCCCGACCGTCAGCCCGACCGGTTAAAGGACAGGTCAGCGGCGGTTTCGGAGATATCCGGGACCGCCTCCCTTGTGTCGAGAGGGGCTTGCTGGCTCGCCGTTGGTGTGCATCCTCTGCGCCAGAGCCGCTTTAGAAGCATCCAGCGCCTTTGGCCGACCTATGGACTGCCCGCGAGCGCGCCGTGCGTCCCGCGCTGCTGTGCGGCCGGACCACTTTGTGTCTTGCGTCACAGGACCGTCTCGGATACGGTATGCAGTAGTCAGGATCCAATATCCCGACTATGGCGCGCCTTGCGGCTGTGACTTGCGGTCCGGGCGCTCGAGCGGGTTGGGAATTCCGCATTCGCGCCTATGCGATACGCGGTGCTCGACAAAGCGAAAGGCCTCATATTTATGTTCAAACCCATTGCAGGGGTGGTGCCGATCGCTGCCGCTGTCCTCACAGTCAGCTGTGCCACGCCCACCGCTTCCCCAGCGGCGCTCACCACCAAAGCGCCCGCCCCGAAGGTAAACATCGCCACCCAGCAAACCATCGCGCTCCCCGGTGCCGGAGGCCACGGCGACGAGATTGTCGTCGACCCGGGGGCACACGCTGCTTATGTTGCCCAAAGTCCGGACAATAACCTTGTGGTCATCAACACGACCAGCAACGCTATCGAAGCGGTTGTACCCCAGATAGCGAGCGGCAATGGGATTGCCTTCAGCGGCTCATATGTCTTTGCTACGGAAGCAGACTCTGGAGCCGTCGCAGTCATCGACAAACCCACCT
>NZ_JAVRPS010000653.1:0-4110 GCF_032162105.1 Mycobacterium sp.
CGCTGTTATCCGATGACGACCGCCGCTACCTGACCTGTGATGCCACCTGCGAGGTGTGGTTCGAACGCGACGGTCAGGTGATCGGCTCCGGACGGGCGACCCGCACCGTCAACCGAAGGCTGCGCCGCGCCCTCGAGCACCGCGACCGCTGCTGCGTGGTACCCGGTTGCGGGGCCACCCGCGGTTTGCACGCCCACCACATCCGGCACTGGGAAGACGGCGGGCTGACCGAGTTGGACAACCTGGTGCTGGTCTGCCCCTATCACCACCGGGCGCACCATCGGGGTGTCATCACCATCACCGGACCCGCCCAGCACCTCGTGGTCACCGACCAAGAAGGCAAACCGCTGAAGGCGGGATCACTGGCCCGACCCCCGACCACACCCCCACCCGCGGTCAAACCATGTTCAGGGCCCACCGGTGAGCGTGCCGACTGGTGGTGGTATCAACCGTTCCAACCCCAGCCACCACCGTCGACCAATTAGAGTCCTGAGGCGTCAATTCGTTTGCAGTAGTTGGCGATAGGGGCAAGGTTTTGGTCGGCGGTCTTGATGCCGCGAGTGCAGGGCCCCGACGACCTTGCCCGTGGTCAGGTCTAGAGCGCCAAACCCGCCGCACACGTTGCCGCCGCGCCCACCCCTCCAACTCCGGCCGCTCATCAGCGCTCAACACGATCTTGGCAGCACGAGGAGTCGGCACAAACCATTCCAACAACTAGATCGCAATCAATGACTCAGGACGCTAGCCGTTGCGGATCAGATCGATGACGGCGCTGAAGTCCTTGTCGGCGTGATCGGTGGCGAACTTCGCGTAGATCTCCGCGGCGTGGCTGCCCAGCGGTGCGGTGGAACCAGACGAGCTGACGGCGTCCATCGCCAAGCCGAGGTCCTTGTGCATCAGGGCCGTCGCGAACCCCGGCTTGAAGTCGTTGTTGGCCGGTGAGGTCGGAACCGGGCCGGGCACCGGGCAATTGGTGTGGACGGCCCAGCAGTTCCCGGTCGCGCCCGTGATCACGTCGAACAGCGACTGTGCGGACAGTCCCAGCTTCTCGGCCAGCACGAAGGCTTCGCCGACGGCGATCTGCTGCACCGCCAGCACCATGTTGTTGCACAGCTTGGCGGACTGGCCGGTGCCGGAGCCGCCGCAGTGAATGATCTTGCCGGCCATCGGTTCCAGCACCGGCCTGGCGCGCTCCACGGCGGCGTCCTCGCCGCCGACCATGAACGCCAACGTGCCCGCGGTGGCGCCCTTGACACCGCCGGAGACCGGTGCGTCGACCTGTGCGAAACCGTGTTCTCCTGCCTGCGCGTTGATCGCCCTGGCGTCGTCGACGGAGATCGTCGAGGTGTCGATGAAAAGCGCGCCCGACTTGGCGGCGGGCAGCACCTCGGCGTAGCAGGCCTTGACGATGGCGCCGCTGGGCAACGACGTGATCACCACGTCCGCGTCGGTCACGGCCTCGGCACCGGTGTCGAACACCGTGGCGCCCTTGCCTTCTGCGGCCGCCTTCAGCGCAGGCACCGGGTCGAAGCCGCGCACGACGTGCCCGCCCGCGACCAGGTTCGCCGCCATCGGGCCACCCATGTTGCCCAGTCCCAAGAATGCCACGGTGCTCATCGAGTCGGCTCCTTCTACGCGGACGCGCGGGCCCGGGCGGCCTCGGCCCGCCCGATCACCACGCGCATGATTTCGTTGGTCCCCTCGAGGATCCGATGCACCCGCAGGTCTCGGACGATCTTCTCAAGCCCATACTCACTCAGATAGCCGTACCCGCCGTGAAGCTGAAGCGCGCGGTCGGCGACGTCATAGCAGGCATCAGTCACGTGGAGTTTGGCCATCGCGCACAGCTCGACCTTCTCCGGCTCGTCGTTGTCGAGAGCGGATGCCGCTCGCCACAACATCATTCGCGACGACTCCAACGCGGTTGCCATGTCGGCCAGTGCAAAGCGAATGGTCGGCTCGTCGAGCAGGCTGCCGCCGAAGGCCTCACGATCGCGCACGTATGCGGCGGCCTTCTGATACGCGGCTGCGGCTCCGCCGAGCGAGCACGCCGCGATGTTGAGACGGCCGCCGTTCAACCCGTTCATCGCGATCCCGAAGCCGCCGCCCTCGCAATCCGTGCCACCGAGCATTGCGTCCGCGGGTACCCGTACGCCTTCCATGATCACCTGAGCGGTCGGCTGGCCGTTCCATCCCATCTTGTGTTCCTGCGCGCCGAAACTCAGGCCGGGCGCACCATTCTCGACGATGAAGGCCGAAATGCCGCGCGGACCCGGGGCACCGGTGCGGGCCATCACGACGTATACGTCGGACGACCCGGCCCCGGAGATGAATTGCTTGACGCCGTCGAGCACGTAATCACTGCCGTCGCGCACTGCCTTGGTGCGCAGCGCAGCCGCATCCGAGCCCGCTGACGGCTCGGTCAGACAGTAACTGGCCACAGCTTCCATCGACGCCAACCGGGGCACCCACGCCTTGCGTTGTTCGTGCGTGCCATAGGTATCGACCATCCACGCACACATGTTGTGGATGGACAGGAACGCTGCCGTGGAGGGATCCGCCATCGCCAACTGTTCGAAGATGCGCACCGCATCGAGCCGCCGCAGGCCGCTGCCGCCGACGTCTTCGCTGCAGTACATGGCCGCCATACCCAACTCGGCGGCCTCGCGCAGCACGTCGAGCGGGAAGTGCTTGGTCGCGTCCCACTCCAACGCGTAAGGCGCGATGCGCTTCTCGGCGAACTCGGCCGCCGTCTCGGCGATGACACGCTCGTCATCGTCGAGACTGAAGTAGCGCTGAGTGCTCAAGGGTCCAGCCCTACTTCATTGTCGGGATGGAGAATTCGGCGCCGTCCTTGATGCCGGACGGCCACCGCGACGTCACCGTCTTGACCTTGGTGTAGAACTGGATCGAGGCAGGACCGTGCTGGTTGAGGTCGCCGAAACCGGATCGCTTCCAGCCACCGAAGCTGTGATAGGCCACCGGAACCGGGATCGGCACGTTCACGCCCACCATGCCGACCTGGACGCGGGACACGAAATCGCGCGCGGTGTCGCCGTCGCGGGTGAAGATCGCCACGCCATTGCCGTATTCGTGCTCCGAAGGCAGTCGCAGGGCCTCTTCGTAATCTCCTGCCCGCACGATGCAGAGCACGGGGCCGAAGATCTCGTCGGTGTAGATCGACATGTCGGTGGTCACGTGGTCGAACAGTGTCGGGCCGATGAAGTAGCCGCCTTCGAGGCTGTCGTCACCGAAAGTGAGCTCGTCGCTAGCGCGTTCGCGACCGTCGACCACGACCTCGGCGCCTGCGGCGGCGCCCTGACCGATGTAGTCGCGCACCCGCTCGAGCGCGGCCCCGGTGACCAGTGGACCGTAGTCGGCCTTAGGGTCGAGGCTGTGTCCGACCCGCAGGTTGTTGACGCGCTCGATCAGCCTGGCGCGCAGGCGATCCGCGGTCTGTTCGCCGATCGGTACGGCGACGCTGATGGCCATGCATCGTTCACCCGCGCTGCCGTAGCCCGCGCCGATCAGTGCGTCCACGGCCTGGTCGAGGTCGGCGTCGGGCATGATGATCATGTGGTTCTTGGCGCCACCGAAACACTGGGCGCGCTTGCCGTTTGCCGCCGCGGTGGAGTAGATGTACTGCGCGATGTCGGAGCTGCCGACGAAGCCGACCGCCTTGATGTCGGGGTGATGCAGGATGGCGTCGACCGCTTCCTTGTCGCCGTGCACGACCTGGAAGACGCCGGGCGGCAGGCCGGCCTCGAGGAACAGTTCGGCCAGCCGGACCGGCACTGACGGGTCGCGCTCGCTGGGCTTGAGAATGAAGGCGTTGCCGCACGCCAGTGCGGGCCCGGCCTTCCACAGCGGGATCATCGCCGGGAAGTTGAACGGCGTGATGCCCGCCACCACGCCGAGCGGCTGACGGATCGACCAGCTGTCCACGCCACTGGAGACGTTCTCGGAGAACTCGCCCTTCAACAACTGCGGAATGCCGGTGGCGAACTCAACCACCTCGAGTCCGCGCGTAGCCTCGCCCTTGGCGTCGGAGAAGACCTTGCCATGCTCGGCGGTGATGAGCCGCGCGATGTCGTCGAGGTTCTGCTCGAA
>NZ_JAVRPS010000654.1:0-8332 GCF_032162105.1 Mycobacterium sp.
GTGCCGACGTCCGTACGGGCGCTCCCACTCATGGCTCGACTCCCGCTCGCTCCGGTCCTCGCTCGTGCCTCGCTGCGATCCTCACTCGCGCTCGTCTTCGCATCAGGCCTTGTACTCCCCGCAGTTCACGTCAAGGGCCTGCCCAGTGATGCCGCTGGAAAGATCGCTCGCCATGAACAGGATGGCCGAGGCCACCTCGTCCTCGGTGGGCAGGCGCTTCAGATCACTGTTGACGGCCGCCGCCTTGTAGATCTCGTCGACGGTGGTGCCGTACTTGCCTGCCTGGTGTTCGAAGTATCCTTGCAGGGTGCCACCCCAGATGTAGCCGGGCAAAACCGAATTGACGCGAATGGTCTGCTCCCCCAGCTCGGTGGCCAGCGTCTGAGACATGGCAAGGAGCGCCGACTTGGCCATCTTGTATGCGCCGTACTTCGCCTGCGAATGACGTACCACCATCGAGTTTACGTTCACCACGGAGCCCTTGGCTTCCGCCAGCGCAGGGGTGAAGCCCTGGACCATCCGCAGCGCACCGAACACGGTCAGGTCCATGGCATCGCGCATGTGTTCGAAGGTGGTGTTCGCAAAGGGTCTCATCGAAGGCACCCGGAACGCGTTGTTGATCAACACGTCGACCTTGCCGTAGGCCTTGAGCGACTCCTCGACGAGATTGGTCACTTGAGCGTCGTCGGTGATGTCGGTGCCCACCGAGACGGCTCGCCTACCCAGGTCGGTGATCTGCTTGGCGACGTCCTCGAGTCGCTCGACCGTGCGGGCTGCCAGTACCAGGTCCGCACCCTGCTCGGCACATCGGCGAGCCAACGTCGTGCCCAGCGCGGGGCCGACGCCACTGATCACGACTACCTTGCCATCCAGCAATCCCGTCATGTCCTAACCCACCATCCTGTCGCCAATTTGCTTCTGGCGTAGCGCAATCCGCGCCCGCCAATCATCGTCGGAGATCTTATTCGACTCGTGGTACGGCAGCGCGGCGGCCACCTGGTCGATGTCGACCAGCTCCACCGTCGGGCCGTCGGCCTCGGTCAGCTCACGCGATACCCGCTGCCACCGGAACTGCAGGAAGCCCTTCTGATGCCCGAGCGTCTCCACCCAGTTGGTCACCCCTGGGTTCTGGTCGGACACCACGATGCGGATCTTGCCATCCGGATCTGCTTGCGCCTGAGTGCCGTTCAGCGTCGTTTGGTGGTTGATGTAGTCCAGCGAGATGTACCACAGGCTTCCGAGCTGGAAGCCGAGGTACGGCGCATCGGTGACGGGCAGGGCGATGACGAGCGCCCGGTCCGGCGTCAGGTCGAAGTGCCCCACCGACGAGTACTGGGTGGCCAGGCCGCCGGGGGTCAGCCGGGGCGGCACCATCGTGTTGACCGGGATGTCCATGTAGAACCACTGCGGAAACTGCAGCCACGTCTTGACCCGCTGAACGAGTTGCTTACCCGCTACGGCGTAACGCTTTTCGATGAGCTCCTTGGTCAACGGCGGCGGCGCGGTCCCCTCGGTATCGGTGCGCGATATCGCGAACGAGCCGCGCTGCGCCGACCAGTCGTTGTACACCTCGCGGATGACGAGCTGGGCCGAACCGGTTGGCGTGAATCGCCACTCGAAGGTGCCGTCGGCGGCGATGTCGAGCTCGCGGTCGTCGAAGGCCGTCTCGCTGTCGGGCACGTTGTCGTCGGTGTACTCGCCGCCGAGCAGCTGGAAGCTGACGTCGGTGGTGCTGCCGCGCCGGCCCGTGACCACGTACTCGTGGTTGGCCTGCACCCGGGTGCCGAAGTACATGGTGTCCGGGTTGTCCAGGCCCATCTTGGTGAACGGCCCCGTCCCCTCGTGGAGGAACGGGTGATCGCGGTCGTAGTCGAACGCGACGTGGGTGCAGGCCGCGATGCAGCCGGCCAGATACTGCAGACCCTCGAGAAGGTCGGCCTCGGATTCGATCAGGGGCGCTGCGGCGACGAGGCTCTCGGCCTCCGCAATCGCCTCGGCCAACGGCGTTGAGAACATCGGTGTTCAATCCTTCGCGGTTCAATATTGGACCGTGCTGGTAGATATTTCGACACTGAGACTAGAACGCGTTCTAGTTCTCGTCAACGGGCGACCCAGCGCCCTGCGGTCCATATCTGGAACGGATGGGTACAATTCTGCAATGCCAAGCAGCGAGTCTCCCGGTCGGATCTCACCGCCCACCGAGCGCGTGGTGTCGGTTCTCGGGTTCTTGGCACAGCACCCGCACGACCGTTTCGGGGTGTCGGACCTGGCTCGGCGGCTCGGTCTCAGCAAGCCGACCTGCCTTGGCATCGTGAGCACGCTGGCCGCGGCGGACTATCTGGTGCGCGACGGCCAGGACAAGACCTACCGGCTGGGGCCAGCGCTGATCTCTCTCGGCCACACCGCTCAGGAATCGATGCGGGTCAACCCCGCCGCCCGCGATGAGTTGCGCCGGCTTTCCTCGACGTACGGCACCACGGCCGCGCTGTCGGCGATCATCGACGACCGCATCACCCTGCTCGAGCTCGTCGGGCCGCCCGGCGCGGACGTCGGCGTCCGCGTGGGCCAGAGCTACCCGTTCGCCCCGCCCGTCGGCCTGATGTTCGTGCTCTGGGACGACGAAGCGCTACGGGACTGGCTGGCCAGGGAGCCGACGATTCCGCTGCGCACCGACACCGATCGGCTGGACCGCGTGATCGCCGAATGCCGCACCTCGGGCTATCTGGTCGAGCGGCTGACGCCGGGCGGACGACGGCTCTACGCCCTGATGGCAGGGATGTCGAGTGCACTACCCGATGAATTGCGCGCACTCCTTGGCGAACTGGTCTCCGACATCGGGGAGCGGGTCTACCTGCGCAGCGAGGCCAAAACCGGAGGACAGCGCCGCAGTGCCCGTTCAGATGTCAGCGTCATCTCGGCACCCGTCTACGACCACCACCGGCGCCAGGCGATGGTGGTGTCGTTGCAGATCGGACGGTCGCTCAGCGACGGCGAGATCACCAAGAGCGCCCGCGGCCTGATGACGGCGGCCGCCACGCTCACGGCGCAGTTGGGCGGGGCTGCGAGGTAGCCCGGTCAGGGCGTCGCCCCAAACGGTGCCGTAGCGGTCGAGGACCGGACGACGAGTTCGGGGTCGAAGACGACGTGGCGTCGCGGCAGCGGGTCCCCCGATACGGCGGTGAGAAGGAGTTTCGCAGCCATCGCGCCCATCTCGTAGTGCGGACGTCGCACCGACGTCAGCGGCACGGACAGCTGCTTGCAGAACGGGACGTCGTCGTAACCCACCAGAGAAATGTCGTCGGGAACCCGCACCCCGTGTTGGAGCAGCGCCTGCAGCAGGCCGAAGGCGATGAGGTCGATCGCCGCCACCACTGCGGTGGGGCGAGAAGCGGGCGTCAACCCCGCAAGCCGGGTGCCGATGGAGCGCCCGCCTTCGACGCTCAGCTCGGTCGGCATGACTTCGAGGACACCACCGGGCGCCTCCGTTACCGCAGTGTGCAGCCCGACCATCCGGTCGTGGACCGGGGTCGCCGTCGAGTCGTCCCCGACGAAGGCGATGCGCCGGTGTCCGAGTTCGACGAGGTGCTGACCGGCCAGCTTGCCACCTGCGAGGTCGTCGACCCCCACCGAGATGTTGCCATGCCCGGTCTCGAGACGATCGATCACGACTGCGGGCATTCCACCCGCCCGGATGTCGTGCGAGCCCTGGTCGAACTCGTCGTGCGGCACGACGATCACACCGGCCACCCGCGCTTCGGCGTAGACCCGCAAGTAGGCCCGCTCCCGTTCCAGATCACGCGCGCTGTTCGCGATCAGCACATTCCATCCCCGCGCGATCGCGTAATCCTCGACGCCGCGAGCGAGGTCGATGAACCCGGGGTTGTCGGTGTCGAGCAGAAGCATCCCGATCGTTTGCGAGTAGCCCGTCCGGAGATGCCGGGCGGCCTCGTGCCGGACATAGCCGAGCGCGGCCATCGCCTCCTCAACGGCCGTGCGCTTGGCATCGCTGACCCACTCGGGGTGGTTCAGCACGTTGGAGACGGTCCCCTGCGATACCCCGGCCCGTTCGGCAACGTCCTTCGTCGTCGCTCGCCGCGGCGTCTGACGATCCACTTGGCCGGCTCCCGGGTGCTCATCAATGTGACGCTTGACACGATTCAATGACGCATCCTAGCCTCCTCACTAGCAGTTGACACGATTCAAAACCGTCCGAATGACCTCTGGTTGCACACCCCAAGGAGATGGACCATGACGAGTTCGAACCGAGCACGCGGATTCGCCATCGCAGGCGCCCTGCTGGTCGCAGCCACCATGACCGCGTGCGGCAGCAACACGGGCTCGACCGGTGGGGGCGGCGGAACGGTCGCCTTCCTCATGCCCGACACCGGCTCGACCCGCTACGAGCTACACGACCGGCCCGGCTTCGAGAAGCGCCTCGGCGAGCTGTGCGCGGACTGCAAGCCGCTGTACAACAACGCCGACGGCAGCGCCGACAAGCAACAGCAGCAATTCAACTCGGCGGTCGCTCAGGGTGCCAAGGTCATCGTGCTCGACCCCGTCGACTCGGCCGCGGCCGCTTCGCTGGTCAACTCGGCCAAGGGCCAAGGCGTGAAGGTCATCGCCTACGACCGCCCGATCCCCGACACGAAGGTCGACTACTACGTGTCATTCGACAACGAGGACATCGGCAAGCAGATCGGGAAGTCGCTGATCGACAAGGTCAAGAGCCAGCCGCTGCCCCCGGGCGCAGGCATCCTGATCGTCAACGGTTCGCCCACCGACGCCGCCGCCGGCCTCATCAAGAAGGGCGTCCACCAGGCCGTCGACAACAGCGGCGTGCCGGTGCTCGGCGAGTACGACACCATCGAGTGGAAGCCAGAAAACGCACAGAAGTGGGTAGCCGGGCAGATCGCGCAGTTCGGCCCGCGCATCGTCGGAGTGGTGGCCGCGAACGACGGCACCGCCGGTGGCGCGATCGCCGCGCTCAAGGCGGCGGGCGTCAATCCCGTTCCGCCGGTGAGCGGTAACGACGCGACGGTCGCCGGACTGCAGCTGATCATCGCGGGCGACCAGTACAACACCATCAGCAAGCCGAGCGAGATCGTCGGCGGTGCGGCGGCCGACGTCGCGGACAAGTTGCTCAAGGGCGAGACGCCGGAGGCGAAGACGACCATCTTCGATTCCCCAGCCGAACTGTTCACCCCGACGCTAGTCACCCAGCAGAACCTCAAGGCCGAAATCATCGACAAGAACATCACGCCCGCGTCGGAGCTGTGCACCGCCGAGTACGCCGCGGCGTGCTCGCGGCTCGGCATCGGCTCGTGACGGCGGTGGCCTCCGGAGCTGCAGCAGCCCCCTCGACCACCACCCTGCTGAGCTTGCGGGGCGTCAACAAGTCCTTCGGGGCAGTGAATGCGCTCACCGACATCGAGCTCGACGTCTCCGAAGGGGAAGTCGTCGCACTCGTCGGTGACAACGGCGCTGGTAAGTCCACGCTCGTCAAGGTTCTGGCCGGGGTGCACCAGCCGGACTCGGGGACGGTCACCTTCGCGGGCAGCACCGTCGCCATCAACGACCCGAGCGCCGCCATCCAGCTCGGCATCGCCACGGTCTTCCAGGACCTGGCGCTGTGCGAGAACCTCGACGTGGTCGACAACCTCTTCCTCGGCCGCGAGCTGAACCCGTGGCGACTCGACGAGACCGCGATGGAGGTTCAGGCCTGGAACCTGTTGCAGCAGTTGTCCGCCCGGATTCCGACGGTGCGCATCCCCGTCGCGTCGTTGTCCGGCGGCCAGCGCCAGACGGTGGCCATCGCCCGGTCCCTGCTCGGCGAGCCCACGGTGATCGTTCTCGACGAACCGACCGCCGCGCTGGGCGTGGCCCAGACCGCCGAGGTGCTCGACCTGATCGAACGGCTCAAGCACCGCGGGCTCGGCGTCGTCATGGTCAGCCACAACATGGAGGACGTCCGTGCGGTGGCCGACCGCATCGTCGTGCTCCGCCTCGGCCGCAACAACGGCGAATTCGACGCCAGGACGGTTTCCACCGAACAACTGGTTGCCGCCATCACCGGCGCGTCCGACAACGCAGTCACCCGTCGCAGGGACCGCACGGGCACCGAGGACAACGACGACGAAGCGGAGGCGCCATGACCTCCACCCACACCCCTCCTGCGCTCGACCGGAGCGACGAGCGCCTCCGACAGGACGACGGATTCGGCGGTGCGTTGCGATCGTTCTGGCGCAGCGTCCGTGCCGGTGATGTCGGCGTGCTGCCGGTGGTCGTAGGTCTGCTGGTGATCTGCACGATCTTCCAGTCGCTGAACCCGATATTCCTATCCAGCGCCAACCTGGTGAACCTGACGCTGGACTCCTGCGCGGTCGGCATCATCTCGCTCGGGATCGTCTGCGTGCTGCTGGTTGGTGAGATCGACCTGTCAGTCGGCTCCGTGAGCGGCCTGTCCGGTGCGATCGTCGGGGTGCTGTCCGTCCGGCACGGCTGGAACTGGATGCTCGCGGTGGTTCTGGCGTGCGCCGTCGCGCTGCTCATCGGCCTGATCTACGGGATCGCGCTCACCCGGTTCGGCATGCCGAGCTTCGTGGCGTCGCTGTCCGGGTTGCTGGCGTTCCTGGGCCTGCAACTTGCGATCCTCGGCGACCAGGGTTCGGTCAACCTCCCGTTCGACTCGACTCTGGTGCAGTTCGCCCAGGTCGCGTTCGTGCCGGAATGGTTGTCCTACCTGCTGGCCGCGCTCGCAGGCGTGGGGCTGTTCGCCAGCGGCTACGAACGGCGCCAACGCCGCAAGAAGGCCAATCTGTCCGCACAGTCGCTGAACTATCTGGTGCTGCGGTCGGTCGCACTGGTCGCGGGCCTCGGAGCGTTCGCCTGGTACCTCAATCAGGAACGCGGCGTCGGTTGGATGGTCGTGTTGTTCGTCGGCTTGGTGCTGGTACTGAACTACGGCTTCACCCGCACCAAGTGGGGACGTAGCCTGCGCGCGGTCGGCGGCAACGAGGAGGCCACCCGCCGGTCGGGCATCAACGTGCGGCGGATCTACCTCACCGCATTCGCGGTGTGCTCGTTCCTCGCCTGCGTCGGCGGCATCCTTGCCGCGGCCCGGCTGGCATCGGCCAATCTGTCCAGCGGCACCGGCGACGTGAATCTCAACGCGATCGCGGCGGCGGTGATTGGCGGCACCAGCCTATTCGGCGGCCGCGGCAGCGCGTTCTCGGCGTTGCTGGGAACGCTGGTCATTGCGTCGATCGCCAGCGGGTTGACGCTGTTGAACCTGGATTCGTCGTACCGGTTCATCATCACCGGCCTCGTCCTCGCGGTCGCGGTCGCCATCGACTCGGTCGCGCGCAAGTCGCGTGCGAGCCACGGCCGCGCATGACCCCAAATCCAAACCGACGACAAGGAGACGGACCATGCCCAATCGCGCAGCGGTGATGACCAAGCTCGAACACATCGAGATCCAAGAGCGCCCGGAGCCCGAGCCCGGCCCCAGGCAGGCAGTGGTGCGAATCCACGCCGTGGGCATCTGCGGTTCCGACACCGCCTACTTCAAGATCGGGCGGATCGGCGACTACGTGGTCGACGGTCCGATCGTGCTCGGCCACGAGGTGTCCGGGGAGGTCGCCAAGGTCGGCAGTGAGGTGACGAACGTATCGGTCGGCGACCGCGTCGCCATCGAACCGGGAACCCCGTGCCGCGACTGCAAGGAGTGCAAGGCCGGTCGCTACCACCTGTGCCCCGATCTGGTGTTCCTGGCCACCCCGCCCTACGACGGTGCGCTGATGGAACTGATGGCGATCGACGCCCGCAATCTGTACCCGATCCCGCAGGAGATGTCGTACGAGGAGGGCGCGCTACTCGAGCCGCTGTCGGTCGGCATCTGGGGCTGCAAACGGGCCAATCTGGCTGCGGGCGACGACGTCCTCGTCACCGGCGCCGGTCCGGTGGGGCTGTTGGCGGCAGCCGCAGCCCGCGCGTTCGGGGCGGGCTCCGTGACGGTGAGCGATTTCTCCGAGTTTCGCATTGGACTGGCCCGGAGGATGGGCTTCGCGACGGAGACGCCCGAGGCCGCCACCGACAGGACGTTCGACGTACTGCTCGAGTGCTCGGGTGCCCCGGGTGCACTCGCCGCGGGAATGGCCCGGCTGGCACCCGCGGGGCGCGCCGCCATGATCGGGATGCCCAAGCAGGACGTCCCGCTGCCGCTGGCGGAGCTCAACGTCAACGAGGTCTCGCTGAGCCTCGTCAACCGGTACAACCACACCTGGCCACTGGCGATCGAGTTGGTGTCGTCGGGCCGGATCGACGTCAGCGAGCT
>NZ_JAVRPS010000655.1:0-14672 GCF_032162105.1 Mycobacterium sp.
GCGGGCCGGTCGCCGCGCACAACGGCTACGAGCCGGCGACGTCGGAGGATCTCGCCGAGACCGTGAACCTCGTCGAAGGCGAGGGACGCAAGATCCTCGCCAGGGAGGTCGACGTGCGCGACGCCGCTGGGCAGGAGCGGGTGATCGCCGACGCGATCGAGCAGTTCGGTCACCTCGACATCGTGGTCGCCAACGCCGGGGTGCTGAATTGGGGTCGGCTGTGGGAGATCTCGGCCGAGCAGTGGCAGGAGACTCTGGACACCAACCTGACCGGGCTGTGGCACACCATCAAGGCGGCGGTGCCAGCGATGATCAAGGCGGGCAACGGAGGATCGATCATCACCATCAGTTCGGCGGCGGGCGTAAAGGCCGTGCCGGGATGCGGGCACTACAGCGCCAGCAAGTTCGGCGTCGTCGGGTTGACCAACGCGCTTGCGGTCGAACTGGGCGAGTTCGGGATCCGGGTCAACTCCGTTCACCCGTACGGCACCGACACCCCGATGGGCAACGACGTGTCGATGTACAAGATCCTTCAGGATCACCCGCACTACATCCACTCGTTCTCCCCCGGCGCACTGCCGACCGACTCGCTTGCCGCCCCCGACCTCATCTCCGACATCGTCGTGTGGCTGGCAGGCGACGCGTCGTCGCTGGTGACCGCGGCCCAGATCCCTGCGGACAAGGGCTATCTGAAGATCTGACCTACACCCGTGCCGGCACGTCGGCCCTTGCCCGCCCGCGCAGCCGCGACTCGAACACGCTCAGGACGTCGAAGTAGCGGGTGGGCGCCAGCCGGGCCAGGGCGTCGAACAGGCGGGCGTCGGGTCCAACGAGGATGCGCGCCTTGCCCTGTTCCACACCCCGGTGGATGATCTCCGCCGCCTTGGCGGGCTCGGTCATGGTGATGGCGGCGAACTCCTGTGCGATCTGTTCGTGGCTGCGACCGCGGCCGTCCGGATCCTTGCGGAAGCGGGCGTTGCGCACGATGTTGGTGTCGATGCCGCCCGGGTGCACGTTGATGGCTCTGACACCCGTGCCGCGCAACTCCTGGCGCAGCGAGTCGGTGAATCCACGGACCGCGAACTTCGCCGAGCAGTAGGCGCTCTGGTTCGGCATGCCCACCAGACCGAAGACGCTCGAGGTGTTCACGATCGCTCCGGAGTCCTGAGCGGCCAGAATCGGCAGGAATGCCCGGGTGCCGTTGACGACGCCGTGGAAGTTGATGTCCCACAACCAGTCGTCATCCTCGGGCACGGAGTCCAGCACGCTCGAGGACACGGCGACGCCGGCGTTGTTGAACACCGCACCCAATGGCGCGGGCGCCCAATCCCTGACTTCTTCGGCGAACGCGTTCTGTGCCTGCGCATCCCGCACGTCGAGCACCTTCGTCAGCGTCGACCCGCCGACGGTCGCCTCGGTCTCCTTGAGCCCCCGCTCATCGATGTCGGCGATGGCGACCGGGCAGCCGTGTGCTGAAAGTCGTTGTGCCAAAGCCCGTCCGATGCCGGACGCCGCACCGGTGATGACCACCGTGCGTCCGCTGATGACGTGTGCGGCTGACTTGCTCATCGTGTCTCCTCTGCCCGAGCGGTTGGGACGGACGAACCGTCCAGATGGGTGGTGATCAGGTCGAGAATCCGGTCCCACGCGCCTGCAGGCAGATCGTGGCCCATGCCGACGATCGTCTCCAGCTGTGCACCGGGGATGGCGCGCGCGGTGGCGGCGCCGCCGGTCGGATGGACCATCCGGTCCCGGTCGCCGTGGATCACCAGGGTCGGCACGTCGATCTGGCGCAGTTCGGCCGTCCGGTCCCCCGAGGCGAAGATGCCCGCCAGCTGCCGGGCCACGCCATCGGACGTGGGATCGCGATCCCATGCGATGCCTGCCTTTTCGCGCACCCAGCCCTCGTCGAACGGGAAGCCGTGCGACCCGATGTGGCTGAACACCCGCACCGCACCGTCGATCGCCTCGCGCCGGTCGCGTGGTGGCCTCGCGGTCGCCATCCGCCACCACGTGGACCGAGCCGGACGCCCGATGCGTGGCGCGCCGGTGTTCGACATGATCGACGTGAGAGTGCGCACCCGTCCTGGATGGTGGGCGGCAACGGTCTGAGCGATCATTCCGCCCATCGAGACCCCGACGAGGTGGGCGTCGCGGTATCCGAGCGCGTCCAGCAGGCCGACGGTGTCGCGCGCCATGTCGCCGAGGTGGTACTGCCGTTTGTCGCTGCCGCCCCGCAGGATCGCCAACGGGTTCGGCTTGGGAAAGTTCGCGTGGGTCGAACGGCCGACGTCGCGATTGTCGAACCGGATCACCCGGTATCCCCGCTCGGCGATCGCGGCGGCGAGTTCCTCTGGCCACGTGTGCTTTTGCTGTCCGAGGCCGGCGATCAGCAGGACCGGGGGCGCTGCGGCGTCACCGAACGAGTCGTAGCACAACTCGATGCCGCGACCGACCGCAACATGGTCTTCGCGCGGGCGCTCATCCGCGATGAGGGGTTCGCGCGTCACGCCGACACCTCCGTCGCGACGGCGGGCACCGCGCTCGGCGTACGTGGTGAGCGACGGTAGACGACGGCCCTTCCACCACGGCCGGGTGCGGTTGCGACGCCGCGGGAATGCGGCGGCTCACCGGGGGCGTATGTGCTGCCGAACTCGAACTCCCGCAGCAACGTACGCAACGTCACCGTCATCTCCATGTTGGCGAACGCGGCACCGATGCAGCGTCGGATGCCGCCGCCGAACGGGATCCAGGCATGCGTGTCCGGTGGGTTGCCGACGAAGCGATCCGGGTCGAACGTCGCGGCGTCGGTGAAGTTCCGCTCGGCGGCGTGGGCCAGCGAGATGCTCACCAGTACCACGTGTCGCTCCGGAATGACCCACTCCCCCAACTTTATCCGCGTCCTGGTCATTCGAGCGGTGCCGTTGATGACGGGGCGGGTGCGTTGCACCTCGAAGATGGTGGCCTGCAACAGTTCGGCCCCTCCTGCGTCGACCTCGTTGGCGAGCCGGGTGAGCAACCGGGGATGCCTGCGGAGCCGCTCGACGGCCCACGCCAAGGTGGTGGCCGTGGTCTCGTGACCCGCGGCGAGCAAGGTGAGCAGCTCGTCGGCCACGTGCTCATCGGAGATCGGCGACCCGTCCTCGTATCGCGCCTGCAGCATGAGGGCCAGCACGTCGTTGCGCTCCTCGAACGCGGGATCCCGCCGGGCGTCGGCGATGAGCCCGGCGATGATGGCGTCGTAGCGGCGACGCAGTCTCTGTGTCCTGGCCCACGGGCTCCACGGGCCGTAATCACGCCGTGCGGCGGGCGGTAGTACCGCCAGCCGCGATGACTTGAGCACCATCGGCGGCAGGAGTTCGCGCAGATCCTCCAGGGCGGCACCGTCGGCGCCGAACACCGCGCGCAGGATGGCGTTGAGCGTGATCCGCATCATCGACGGCAGGGTCGCGAAGTCCTCGCCCTCTGGCCAGCTGGCGATCTCGCGCATCACTTCTTCTTCGATGATGTGCTCGTAGCCCTGCATGCGCTTGCCGTGGAACGGCGGCACCAACAGCTTGCGACGCTGCCGATGCGCGGTGCCGTCGAGGCTGAACGTCGAGCCGGGCCCGAGCACCTGGCCGAGCGTGCCCGCACGAGCAATGAGATCGGTGCTCATCGTGAAGAGTTCCTTGACCAGGGCGGGATCGCTGATCACTACGGTCGGGCCGAAGATCGGCAGGTTGAGCGTGAACTCCGAGCCGTGGCGCCTGGCCACGGCGGTGACCGCCTTGTCGCGGGCGGCGATGAAGCCGATGCCCTGCGCCAGCTTTGGGATCCGCGGCGCGGGCGGCAGCCGCACCGGGTCGGTCGTCGCTTCACCCATGATTCGCTTCACCCATGCCAAGACCTCCAGATCGGTACGGATAAGTACCGTCACGGTACGCCTCGGTACCGATGGGCACAAGCCCCCTTCCACACGTGTGAAATAGGGCCGGCCCCGCCAGATCGACCGCCACTCAGCGCTGCCGAGGCGGGACACACCTACGCGCGGGCGTAGCGGCTCATCAGAACAGCGTCGGCTGAAGCTCCGCCACGACAGCCGGCACCGCAGGCGCCGCACGAAACGACCGCTGGTCGCGGTGCAGGCCGTGTCTGGCGATCAACGGCGCCGCACGGTCGTGCAGCATGCCGCGGTAGCTCGCGGGCAGATACGCACCGCGCCCGTACAACTCGCGGTACGCCGCGACCAACTCGGGATGATCGCGCGCCAGCCACGCCATGAACCAACCGCGCGTCGAGCCACGCAGATGCAGCCCGAACACCGTCACACTGGAGGCGCCGGCGGCGGCGATCCGGCCCAGCAGCCCGTCGAGGTGCTCGGGTGAGTCCGTCAGGAACGGCAGCACCGGCGCGACCATGACGTGGCAGTCCAGGCCGGCGTCGCGCACCGCCCGGATCAACTCCAGCCTGGCCCGCGGTGAGGGTGTACCCGGTTCGACCTGCTGGTGGAGTTCGGGATCGCCGACCGCGAGTGAGATCGCCACAGCGGCGTCGACGTGACGTGCCGCAGCGGTGATCAGCGCCAGGTCCCGGCGAAGCAGGGTGCCCTTCGTGAGGATCGAGAACGGAGTCCCCGAATCAGCCAGTGCACCAATGATTCCGGGCATCAGCACATAGCGGCCCTCGGCACGCTGATAGGGATCGGTGTTGGTGCCCAACGCGACCGTCTCACGCGTCCACGACGGCCGGGACAGCTCGCGGCGCAGCACCTCGGCGACGTTGGTCTTCACCACGACCTGGGTGTCGAAGTCGGCACCGGAGTCGAAGTCGAGATACTCGTGGGTGGGCCGGGCGAAGCAGTACCGGCAGGCGTGACTGCACCCGCGGTAGCCGTTGACGGTGAACCTGAATGGCAGGCTGGCGGCGGCGGGCACCTTGTTGAGCGCGGACTTGCACAGCACCTCGTGAAAGGTGATGCCCTCGAACTGGGGCGTACGCACCGTGCGGACGAGCCCGATGCGCTGCAGTCCGGGCAGTGCTCCGTCATCGACGCCGACGCCTTGGCCATCCCACCGCACACATCATTCGAACACCAGTTCGAAATTATGTCAAGGACGTGCTTGCCCGGGAGGCCTCGGCGTCCTGCACAAGGGCCCACTCCCGCAGGCCCTGACCGGCCTCGTCGAAAAGCGCACCTCAGCACTCGCATGATGCCCGTCATGCGACTAGCATGATGCACATCATGCGAAACGTCCCCGGCACCCGTGCCGACAACAAGCGGGAATCACTGGACAGGATTCTGGACGCCGCCGCTCGCCGGCTGCGCGAAGAAGGCATCGACGGCGCGGCGATCGTGCCGGTGATGCGCGACGCGGGGCTGACACACGGCGCGTTCTACTCACATTTCTCCAGCAAGGAGGAGCTGGCCGGCGCTGCGTTCGGACGAGCGATCACGACCGGGCGATCGCACTGGATCAGGCCGTCGCGCGGCGAGTCGTGGAGTGCACGGCTGACGAGCCTGGCCAAGCGCTACCTCAGCACGGCACATCGCGACGATCTGTCCACCAGTTGCGGATTCGCGACGCTGAGCTCCGACGCCGCTCACGCATCCGACGAGTTTCGCGCGAGCTACGAACGCGAGCTGCGGAAGTCGCTGGCCGCCATCTGCGACGACGACGAAGCCGACGACCGCATGAACGACGCGATCGCATTGATGGCGATCTGTGTTGGCGGGATGTCGCTGTCTCGCGCAGTGGTTGACCCGAACCTTTCGGCACGAATCCTGAGGGTGGCACGGGAGACAGCCGCCAAACTCGCAGACAACCAACCGGATCGAGGATGACGTGATGTCAGGAGCGAAGCCCTACGGGCAGCTGCAGTACAAGGAGATCAACGGCGCGCGGATGGCGTACGTCGATGAGGGCGAGGGTGAGGCCGTCGTCTTCCAGCACGGCAACCCCACCTCGTCGTACCTGTGGCGCAACGTGATGCCGCACCTGGAGGGGCTGGGCCGCCTCGTCGCGTGCGACCTGATTGGTATGGGCGGCTCCGACAAACTCGGTGACTCCGGTCCGGACCGCTACCACTACGCCGAGCAGCGCGAGTTCTTGTTCGCGCTGTGGGATTCCCTCGACCTGGGCGACCGTGTTGTCCTCGTGCTGCATGACTGGGGTTCGGCTCTGGGTTTCGACTGGGCCAACCAGCATCGCGACCGGGTGGCCGGCATCGCCTACATGGAAGCCATTGCGATGCCGATCGGTTGGGCCGACTTTCCGGGCCCGGAAAGCGACGTCTTCAAGGGCTTCCGCTCGCCGGCCGGCGTGTCGATGGTGCTCGAGCAGAATCTGTTCGTCGAGGCCGTCCTTCCCGGAGGCATTCAACGCAAGCTCAGCGACGAGGAGATGGACCACTACCGCGAGCCGTTCTGCAGGCCAGGCGAGGACCGGCGCCCGACGCTATCGTGGCCACGCAACATCCCGATCGAGGGCGAGCCTGCCGATGTCGTTGCGATCGTCGAGTCGTATGGGGCATGGCTGGCGCAAAGCGATGTGCCGAAACTGTTCGTCAACGCCGAGCCCGGCGCGATCATCCGTGGCCGCGTTCGCGACTTCGTCCGAAGCTGGCCCCACCAGGCCGAAGTGACCGTGCCCGGCGTCCATTTCATCCAGGAGGACAGCCCCGCGGAGATAGGGTCTGCGGTCGCAGACTTCGTTCGCGGATTGCGCGGCGCTTGACTTTCCGCGTCACCAGCGCGACAGCTGGCAGGCCGCGCCCGTCTCGCCGTCCTGCTGGAGTACCAGCTGACCATCGACGGCGATCTCACAGTGAGGATTCGGTGCCCCGGTCATGGCGTGCGCGGCGCCGCTCACGGTGACGATCGCCCATTGCGGGTCGGCGAGCGTCGTTTCGAACACCCATGGCACGCCCGGCTCGAGGTTCACCTCTTCCCTCTTCAGGAAGGCATTCGGGTCCTTGTTGTACGCAGCCTTGTCCGCCGGTTGGGCGAACAGATAGTAGAGATCGAGTCCCGTTGGGGCGGTCGACGTGACCGTGTACCGGACCTGATGACCAGCCGGCTCGGCGTTGGACGTGGCCTGGCTGAGCGCCAACCCCGCGGACGCCACCAGCGCCGCCGTCCCGAAAGCCGCCCCGACCTTGGTTATCGCTTTTCGCATGCCAATCACATCGCCGGACGGTACCGGACCGTTACATCGCGCACCACCCGTAACTCGGTGTGCTCCCACGGCAGGCCTAGAGCTCGAGGAGCACCGTCACCGGCCCGTCGTTGACGAGCTCCACGGCCATGTCGGCGCCGAACACGCCCGTCTGCACCTGGGCCCCGAGCCGTCCGAGCGCCGTGGCGAACTCGTCGACCAGCGGTTCGGCGACCGACCCTGGGGCGGCGGCGTTCCACGTCGGCCTGCGGCCCTTCGTGGTGTTTGCATAGAGCGTGAACTGGCTGACCACCAGAATCGGTGCACCGACGTCTGCGGCGCTGGCCTCACCGTCCAGGACCCGCAGTCGCCAGAGCTTCTCGGCCATCCGTCGGGCGACGTCCGGATCGTCGGAGTGCGTGACGCCGACGAACGCCAGCAGACCCTGCCCGTCGGGCCTGATCTCACCGACCACGTCGCCGTCGACCACGACCCGCGCCGACGACACACACTGCACCAGCACCCGCACGTCCGCCGATGTTGCCACCCCGCTGGGTCATGGCACACTCCGGGCATGACCGCTCCCGCCGAGCCGCGCATCCTCGCCGAGGTCGGCGGGCTGGCGGTGGCTGAGCAGGGGCCGCTGATCGTGGTCATGGACCGCGGCACCGGGGCGTTGGCAACCGTCGCATTCGTGCTTGGCGTGCTGGCACTGGTGCCCGGTGGGTTCGGTGCGGTGACGTTGGCGCCGACGGCGCCGTGGTGGCGCCGCTGGACCAGGTCCGGTTCCAGCGCCGCACGCAGCTCACGTCGAGCTCTCCGATGCTGGTGGCGGTGACGCCCGGCGGGGCGTTCACCCTCAAGCGCGGCAATCCGTTCAACGGCGGCCTCGGAAACCTGGAGGACGTGCTGACCGCGGCGGTGTTCGGCGCGACGCGGTAGTTCCGGGCGCCATCAGTAGCTGCTATCCGTCGAGCATCACAACACCGTCGCGCCACGCGTTGACGACGGCCTCGACACGGCTGTGCACTCGCGCTCGAGCCGATTCGCGGTCAACACCCGACATGAGCATGTCGTCGTAGTCGGTGTCGACGTGGCGGACGGAGGCGACGACGGCGAGCAGTACGGCGTCACGGTCCAGTGCTCGCCCTGCGGCGCTTCGTCCGACCCGGCCACTACCGCGCGCCGCTGCGTGAAGTGCGATTGCCTCTGCGCGGTCGACCGGACACCCTGGGAACTGCTCACGGATCGCGGTGGCGAACTCACCGCGAAATTGCACGTCCTGATCGGCCCGCCGGCTCTGCTCCCGTGTCCTGCGGCGAGCGCGCACATCGGCGTCGGAGAGGCACTCTTGCGCGGCCTGTTCGATGGCGGCCGGCTCCGCCAGGATGCCTTGGCGCTCATAGCGATTGCGTCGTGTGCTCCAGCGCACCACGACGGCAGACAATCGGCTGGCCTTCGTGGCGCGCCGGGTTAGCGCGGCATCGCCGGACGGCAGAAACTCGAGATGGCCGAGGTCGGCGCAGTCCAGACACACTCCACCCGCCTTGCCCTTGAGTAGGAGGTCGCCCGTGTCGCCGCACGAATCGCACGTCCAGGCGTTGTGCGAAGCGATCACGGTTATCCCTCGGGGACGGGGTGGGCGCTCGACGATCGGTTCAGCGACGTCGGTTGAGCCCCAATGGGTGCGGTAGGCCTGTTCGGCCTCAGCGTCACCTTCGGCGGTGAACTGCAGATCTTGGTAGTCGACTTCAGACGGCGTGAGCCCGCGGTCCTCGGCCCAGTGCCGCAACGCTGCGAACGCTGCCATGACCTTGTCGGAGTCGACACCTACGCACCGATCGATCGAAGGAACACGACCCTGCACCCACCGATCGACGTTCGGCTGAGCGAGCCAGCCGAGACCGACGAGCACATCGATGGGACGGACGGATCGCCGTTCGGCCAGCAATGCCTCAGCGATCCGTGCCACTCGTGTCTCGGTACGCGCCATAGCACGGCCGACGTTACTTCTGCGGTGCGACAGATTGGGCCGGCATCCCGCCGGCAGTAGCCAGGACAGTGCTGTTGTGGTGCCTCAGCCGACTATTCCAGCCCTAGGGCGACGCGCAGCCGCTCGGGGCTCATGCGCCCGGGCGTGCCATCGTCGGCGGGGAAGCTGTCGAGGAGTTTGATCAGATCGCCGCGCCGAGTGGGATCGTCAGCTGCCTGCCGCGGGGTGTGACCGTCGAGTGCAGGTATGGGTTCATCAAGCCACTTGGTTTCGTACTCGCGGATGAAATCGTCGAGCGCCTCGGCCACCGCGGGGTCCTCGCGGTAGAGGGCGCCCTGAGGCGGTCCCAATTCCTCTGCCAGTTCGGCGGCCTCCCGAATGTCGCGAATGGGGCGCCGGGATTCATCGATGACGCGCATCGTGGGGTCGAGCCGGACCAAGGTGGTCAACACGCGATCCATCCGTTCCGCGCTGTTGGTCTCGACCCGAAGGGTGTCGTCGTCGCGCACCAGCACGGCTCGGATACGCGGCATGCCATGGGTAGTGACGTGTTCGTGCCACCGTGCCGGTTCGTCGCCATGGGCCCTGTCGTAGGCGTCGTCTAGTGCGGCGTCAACTCGTTCCACATCGCTGACGCGCACGGTGGCCGCGCAGATCGCCAGCGGTTCGCCTTCGGTGTTGGTCAACGCCACCGGCGCGAACCGCCGACTCAGCGCGTCCATCAGCTCCACCGGGTCGGGTTCGGCGTCAAGTAGCTCGATCAACGGGTCGCGCTCGTGCAGCGCGATCGGTTCGATGCCTCCGAAGAACTGCATACTGTCGTCGCCGGCGGGCACCAGACGCGCGCAGATCAATTGACCAGACTTGAGATGGCGGCTAGCCGTCCGCGAGAGCACCTCGTGCGAGTCACCACTTCGAACGTCGCGCACGGTCATGCGCACACCCGGTTTGACGTCGTTCACCTCGAACAGCGATCGTTCCACCAGCAGCCATTGCTCGGCCAACAGCCGCTCGTCGTCGGGCAACAGATGCCCGCGCACTTCGAGAAACTCTGCGAACGCGCCGCCCTCGAACAGCACGACATCCATCACCAGGTCGTCGGCCATTCCTGCGTCCACCGCATCGGAAAGGTCGTGCGTATGTCGGTATCGCTCGTAGGCCACCTCGGCCAACAAGTCTCGCCATCCAGCGACATATACGTGATGAGCGGCCTTCTCGTACAACCAGTTCACCCGGTCGGCAAGCGCCAACTGCTCCCGGCCCAGATGGCACTTCTTGTACTTGCGGCCCGACCCGCACCAGCACGGCTCGTTGCGGCCGAGATCGTTGCGCGGCCCGACACGATGCGCCTGCAAGAGCGCCACAAGCGGGTGCTCCAGATCGCCTGACCGGCGCAACAATGCCAACCCGCGCTCGACGTCTCCGCGATCAGAAGCAAAACGCGCCAGGTTGATCAGGGGCAGCGGCCAGTCAGGATCCATCGACTCGGCCGCCAACAGTTCGCGCTCCGCCTCCTCGGTGTCGCCGAGTCGCTCAAGTGCCACCGCGCGCAGCCACCTCCATGCCACCCGCGCGGCGCGCGGCACCTTGGGCTCCATCATCTCGGCGAACAGGCCGAGCGCGGCTGCGCCACCGTGATCGCCGCCGACGGTCTCGGCCACCAGGAGCTCAGCCAGCAGCGGGTCCGCCAGCTGCGCGCCGAGTTCTCCGGTCACGTCGTCAGAGTGGTCGGCAGGCTGCAGTGTGGGATTTTCGTAGGCCTCGTCAGTCTCGTCCGCGTCGGCGTCGTCCGCGTCATCCGCTTCAGCCAGGATCCGCCCCGTCTGGTCGTACAGCTCCAGCAGCGTGGTGAGCACCAGTGCGTCGTCAACGTCGATGCCGTGCCGCTCGGCCAATAGTTCACACCGGCGCTCGAATTGCCAACGGCCGAAATCGAATCCGCTGGGCGTGATCGACTCACCGCGGCGCGCCAGACCGTGGTCGTCGACGATCTCACTCAGCGGAGGTAGCGGATCGGTAAACAGTGCGGCGTCCGCGACGCACGCGGTCCATACCGCCGCGCCGACGTAGGTCGGTTCATCCGCGTCAAGAGTCGCTGCCAGCCGTACGCCAGCCGTGTGCTGCGCGATGACGTCGACCCGCTCGAGGACGAGGCCCTCGGCGGTCAACCGCAGGCCGACCGTGTCGCCGTCGCCCACGCCGAGGGTCGCCAGCGTGCCTGAGTCCAGGAGCAGCGCCGGGGACCAGTCAGTCACTTCAGCCGGGATGCCCCGCTCCTCGAGCACGTCGTCGTCGTAACCGGCGACCGCGACACGGACAGCTGAGCCGTCGACGAACCGCTGATACTGCTCGTGCTCGCAGAGGGTGGTGATCGGGTCCAGGTCCGGCGCCACGGTGAGCACGTCATGGGTTGCCTCGTCGGTGCTGAGACGATGGGTGAACACCCTCCCAGTCAGCACCGCTGGCAGCCACACCCATCGGTCGTCGACCAGCTGTCGTGCCGGACAGTCCATTTCGAGCAGGTTCCACTGAATGGTGGAGTCCGGATCATCCATGCCGCGCTCCCGCAAATGTCGCGCGAGCTCGTCCGTGCGCAACGGACCGTGTTGGGTCAGCAGCTCCGCAATGGTCGCAATCTCGTCGAGCGTCGCCGGCACGCCGACCACCCTACGCGGGCGCCGAGACTCACCCCGGAAGTTATCCACAGGCCGCGACCGCGCCAACTCAATCTGTCGGAGCCGGACGGACACTCGCCCCAAGTCGACGCGCGAACCGAGACGCGCCATCGGAGATCGGGGAGACATGGGAAACAGGGCTAACTTCGTCATCGTCAAGGACCAGGACTGGCAGCAGTATTACTCGCACTGGGGCACTGCTCTACGACGACCGGGGGGCTCCCGGCGTGATCGTCGATACGTCGGCCCTCATCGCGATCCTCACTGCGGAGGAGGACGCAGCGATCTACGCTCACGCGATCGCCGATGCGAGCGTGCGACGACTGTCGGCTGCCAGCTACCTCGAGTGCGGGATCGCTCTCGATCACCAGCGAGATCCGGTCATCAGCAGAAGCCTCGACGAGCTACTTGCGGAGGCGGAGTTCGTGATCGAGCCGGTGACCGAGCACCACGCCAGGTTGGCTCGTCACGCCTACGCAGACTTCGGCAGGGGCAGCGGCCATCGTGCCGGACTGAACGTCGGCGACTGCCTGTTACGCGCTGGCGCTCGACACTCGCGAGCCGCTGCTGTGGAAGGGCAACGACTTCGGGCATACGGGTATTGCGTCCGCACTCGATCGGTAGGTACGCAGCGCGCGTCAACGAATGATGACGCCGCCAGAACGACATATGGCTCGGCGGAGAGCAGGTTGCCGGTGCCGGCCCGTTCCGCCTGGGACAGTGAACGCTCGCGGATCATCCACTGAGCTCGAAGCGCGGTTGATGCTCCGAAATACCGAGAACGCAACTGTCTTCGAGAAAGACACCGCCCAAGCCAGGACGGCTCTTTTAGTTGATCATCGATTCACAAATTTGCCCGAATCACAAGGACGCTCAGGACCACTCGTTGACGCGAGCAGCGTTGAACTGCGCCATCAAGGCACTGACCGTCAGGCCGTATTCGGTTGGTTCCCAATCATCGTCCAAATTGTTAGTGAACTCTTCACTCATGACCGTCATAATTTCCTCCGCGTCCGAGCGTGACACGAAATCGGCTTGCCGAACCCGCTCGAGAACAGTTGGGCTGCGACGGGCCAAGATCTCGTTGAGGAGCTCCGCGTGCGCGGTGCTAAGTAATCTGAATCGGATATCCATTAGTCCCTCTGGTGTCCTTTCGATGGAGCTTGCCCGCAGCACTACCTCCATCTCGTCCGCTCTCGGCCATTTGGTGGGTGGGTCCTCATTGACCCACGGGTGCTCCAATCCCGATGGGTGCCCGTCGGTCCAAATGATCACCTCGCCTTGATAAGTGGGCCGCTTCGACGAATGTCTGCCTGCGAGAGAATTGAAAGGATGACTGCCGCCTCTTCGGACGATATTGGCCGCCAGTTTGTTTGGTCTTGCACGGGATGAACGCCGTACCAAACTTGATCATCCCGTCGCTGTACGGGCTATTGGTCAGGCGACGTCTCAGCGGATTCGTCGGCGTTCGACTGTGACTTCCAAATGGCCAGCTTGCCTCCCGCTGTGCTGACGACCAGCGCACCGTCCGGGGCCGAAACGCTCCAAGCTTCATAGGCTGCGTCAGGCTCGACCGTTAGACGTGCGCCGCCCTCGAAAATCACATGCAGTCCCCCCGCTGCGTCGGCCGTAGCCTCTTCGATCGTGTGGCCGACCAGTTGACGCAACGGCTGGAGGCCAGTGTCGGGCTCTTTCTCGGGTGACAGCGCGAAGCTGTCCCCGTGGACGTCCAACCTGAACGGCGATTCGATCACGACGAAGTAGACGTCAGAAAGTTGCATTCTGACGGTGTTCTCGATCAGCACAGATTGCAGACTTTTTCCGCGTAGTCCTAGATCCATCACGGCCAGCCTTTCGGTATCGGAAACGAACCGTCGGGGTTACGAGGTATGTGTGTCTCAGCGCGTGTGCCGGGCTTGCCCTCTAGGTTGATCGGCTGATTGTGTTCGTTGGTGAACCTTACATACCCGTTGGGGTACTGCGGGTTTGCGCCGGGCTCCATGATTCGTATCGAATTGCTATTTCCCACCGCTCCGGGCTGCTGGTACACCGTTCCCATGCCGTTGTCGGCAGGCCGGGCGACCCAACCGGGCGGGACGCCAGATGGCGGTGGAGCTGGAACCTTCGGCTTCCCCTTGCGCCCCATATTGACGATTCGCTGCAGCTTCGCACGCAGCCCCGCGATGTCCCCGACTTTCTTGACGCCGCTGGCGATGTTCTTCGAGATCTTCCACGCACCAACGGCTTCGGAGATGATGCGCGCGAATTTGGTGATGGACTGGGCCGCCTTGGCTGTCCCCGCGACGGCGCCGGCACCGAAGGAGACGAACGACGCGGCGATGGCGATCGCCGCAGTGACCGCCAGCTCGATCGCCAGCTCCTCCAGGATGCCCTCGAGTTGGGTGCGTAGATCCTCGAGCGCGGACTTGTAGTCTTTGCACGACTGCGAAAGCTCGGCGCATCCGTCGGTTACCGAGGTCATCGCGTCGCGTAGTTCCTCCAAATCCCGCACGATGGACTCGACTTCGGGGGATTGCGTGTCTCTGAACGTGCGGGCGTCGACCTCCAACCCCTCCGCGATCGTCTTCGTTTGGTAGACGGTCGCCAAACGGTCCCATGCGTCCGCTGCCGTCGACACCTTGTCGGTGTCACCATCGGGCACCGGCACGCCGACCTGCTGCATCAACCCAACGGCGTCGACGAGGCCACGGCCAGGACCGCCTGCCGACGGCGGAGCCGACAACACACCGGCCGTGCTCGCGGGTTCCGGCGGCATGGCGGGTGCGGGACCCTGATTGCCGGGCGTGGCGTCGTGTTCGGCTACTGCGTGGTTGTATCCGGCCTGGATCACTACGCCGCCGTAGTTCT
>NZ_JAVRPS010000656.1:0-4663 GCF_032162105.1 Mycobacterium sp.
AGCAGTGGCCTGCGCTCCGCTTCGGAGTCGTAGTGCACGCCGTTGGAGAACGGCACGAAACCCAGTCCGTCGGTCACGGGCCGAAGGTCGGGCCCGAACGAGTCCGTCGTGCCACCGACGTGCCAGCAGATCGATCCCGCCGACACGCCGGTCAGCACCACGCCCGCCTGCCAGGCGGTATGCAGCGCAGCGTCGACCCCGTGCAGTCGCCACATGGCCAGCAGACCCGCCACGCTGCCGCCGAACACCCACACCACGTCCTGTGCGAGCAGATGTTCGGTGATGTCGTCGACGTTGGGCATCGGGAATAGGGCCAGGTGTGACGCCGCGAAGCCCCGCTCCTGCGCGGCCTCGGTGAGGTAGAGCAGTGTCGCCCGGTCGTCGCCCATCGCGGTGGCCAGCAGGCACACCCGGGGTGGTCGACCCGTCGTGCCGGACAGGTCCACGGCGTAGTCCGTCAGGGCGCTGAAGGCAAGCCGGGTGCGTCGCCCCGGCTTGATCCCTCCACTGGTGGCCAGGATGGTGGGCGCATCGGCGGGCATGGTCGAACGTTAGGCCTTCAGCGAACGGACTGCTTCGATGCGCGCCGAGATCTGATCGGAGTTCGCCGCCGCAAGCACCGGCCCGCCGCAGATCCGACGGAGTTCGTTGTGGATCCAGCCGTGCGGCTTGCCGGTGCGGTGGTGAGCGAGGGTGACCAGTGCGTTGAGCTCACGGCGCAGGTCGCGCAACTGCCCGTGCGTGGTGGACGTCACCGGCACCGTCCCGCCCGCGGCGCTCCTACGGTCCAACTGCTCTTCCTGCCTGCGCCGCAACAGGTCCCGCATCTGGTTGGAGTCCAGCAGGCCGGGGATGCCGAGATAGTCGGCCTCCTCGTCGCTGCCCGCCGGGGTCGCGGTGCCGAACGACGAGCCGTCGAAGATCACCTGGTCCAATTCGGCGTCGGCGCCCAGCATCTCGAAGCCGTTGTCCATCTCACTCGGCTCGGACTTGGCCTTCGCAGCGTCTTCTGCGGCCTCCTCGTCCCAGTCGCCCTGCGACTCGCGGTGTGGCTTGCCCAACACGTGGTTGCGTTGCGCTTCCATCTCACTGGCCAGCTGGAGCAACGACGGCACCGATGGCAGGAAGATGCTCGCCGTTTCGCCCGGCTGGCGCGAGCGCACGTAACGGCCGATCGCCTGTGCGAAGAACAGCGGAGTCGACGCGCTGGTGGCGTACACCCCGACCGCGAGCCGTGGCACGTCGACGCCCTCCGACACCATGCGAACGGCCACCAGCCAGCGGCTGGTGCCCTGGGAGAACGTCGTGATCCGGCCCGACGACCCGGGATCGTCGGACAACACCAGAGTCGGCGCCTCACCGGTGATCGTGGTCAGCAGTCCGGCATACGCCCGCGCCGCGGTCTGATCGGAGGCGATGATCATGCCGCCGGCGTCCGGCACGTGCTGGCGCTTCTGCTGCAACCGGGTGTCGGCCGCGACGATCACCGCGGGCATCCACTCGCCTGTCGGATCCAGCGCGGTCCGCCAGGCGCGGGCGGTCTGCTCGGCGTTGAGCGGTTCGCCGAGGCGTGCCGCATGTTCTTCGCCTGCGCTGTCCCGCCAGCGCGCCTCACCGGAGTAGGCCAGGAACACGACGGGACGCACCACCCCGTCGGCGAGCGCCTCCGCGTAGCCATAGGTGTGGTCGGCCTGCGAGCGCTCCAAACCGTCGGGCCCGCGCTCGTAGGTGACGAACGGGATTGCGCTGTCGTCGCTGCGGAACGGCGTGCCGGTCAGGCCGAGGCGGCGGGTTGCGTCGCCGAACGCTTCGCGGATCGCCTCCCCCCAACTCTTGGCGTCGCCGCCGTGATGGATCTCGTCGAACACGACGAGCGTCTTGCGGTTCTCGGTGCGCACCCGGTGTCTGCCGGGATGGCTGGCCACCTGGGCGTAGGTGACCACGACGCCGTGGTACTCGTCGGAGTTCTGTGCAGAGGAGTTGCTGAACTTCGGGTCCAGTGACAGGCCGATACCCGCCGCGGCCTGCGCCCACTGCGTCTTGAGGTGTTCAGTGGGTACGACGATGGTGAGCCGCTCCACGGTTCCGTCTGCCAACAACTCGCCGGCGATGCGCAGCGCAAAGGTCGTCTTGCCTGATCCGGGCGTGGCGACGGCGAGAAAGTCCCGTGGCCGGGCGGTCAGATACCGCACCATTGCCCGACGCTGCCAGCCCCGCAACGCCTGGGTGCTGGGCGCTGTGTAAGCCCGCACCCGAAGACTCCTATCTGGTCGAAGGGCAGTCTAGGGCAAGGGGTTCCGGCTGCGCATCTCCGCTGGGCGTGTCCCCCGACGAAGGGGTGCGTGTCGGCATGACCACTCGCGCGCGACCCGCCCGTCGGTCCATTTCGGCACTTTTGATCCGGCCTCCGACCAATCTGAGGCGAGCAAACGAACCCACGACCTGTCGCACCGACCGCGCACAATGGCGTGGTGCAGCCGCCCCGCGCCGAAGACGTCGACCCGTTCGTCCGCGTCTTCGGCACCCGGGTGCACAACCTACGCGGGGTCGACGTCGCTGCCCCGCGCGACGCACTGGTCGCGTTCACCGGGATCTCGGGGTCGGGCAAGTCGTCATTGGCCTTCGGGACGATCTACGCCGAGGCGCAGCGCCGCTACTTCGAGTCCGTCGCCCCCTACGCCCGCAGGCTGCTGCTGCCCACCGGCGCGCCGAAGGTGGACGACATCACCGGGCTGCCGCCCGCCGTGGCGCTGCAGCAGCGGCGCGGGACGGCGTCGTCGCGGTCATCCGTCGGCACGGTCACGACGTTGTCCAACCTGTTGCGGATGCTCTTCTCCCGCGCGGGCACGTTCCCGCGCGGCTTCACCGATCGACTGGACTCCGACGCGTTCTCCCCGAACACCGCCGTTGGCGCCTGCCCCGAGTGTCACGGGCTCGGCCGGATTCACCGGGTCACCGAGGAGACGCTCGTTCCCGACCCGTCGCTGACCATCCGCGAGGGCGCCGTCGCCGCATGGCCTGGGGCCTGGCAGGGGCAGAACCTGCGCGACATCCTCATCACGCTCGGCTACGACGTCGACAAGCCGTGGCGCAAACTCCCAAAGCGGCAACGCAATTGGATCCTGTTCACCGACGAGCAGCCGACCGTCGAGATCGATCCGAGCCAGCACCCCGTCACGGCCGACTACTACTACAACGGCACCTTCTCCAGTGCCGAGCGGCACGTCCGGCACACGCTGGCGAACTCGCAGAGCGCGATGATGCGCAGGCGGGTGCTGAAGTTCGTGGACAGCGTGGACTGCCCGGTCTGCCACGGCTCCGGGCTGCGCCCCGAGGCGCTCGCCGTCACGTTCGCCTGCCGCAACATCGCCGAGTACGTGGCCATGCCGCTGACCGACCTCGCCGACGCGCTTCGGCCCGCTGCGACGCGCACCGACTTCGAGGCCGCATACGAGTCCACCGAGTCGGGTGAGTTGACCGAAGTCGCGACGATGATCGCCGCGGACCTGGTTGCCCGCATCCAGGTCCTCATCGACCTGGGACTCGGCTACCTGACCCTGAGCCGTCGCACCCCCACGGTGTCGCCAGGCGAGCTGCAGCGCCTGCGGCTGGCCACCCAGCTGCGTGCCGGCCTGTTCGGTGTCCTCTACGTTCTCGACGAGCCGTCGGCGGGCCTGCACCCGGCCGATGCCGAGCCGTTGCTCGACGTGCTCGACCGGCTCCGGCGGGCGGGCAACTCGCTGTTCGTCGTCGAGCACGACATGGACGTGGTGCGCCGCGCGGACTGGATCGTCGACGTCGGGCCCGGCGCGGGCGAGCTTGGTGGCGAGGTGCTCTACAGCGGACCGGTGGCCGGCCTTGCCGATGTCACCGCGTCGGTCACCCGCGACTACCTGTTCGGCGACCAGGCGGCCGCCGCCCGCGTGCCCCGCACTCCGTCGGGCGCCTTGGCGTTGCGCGGCATCTGCTTTCACAACCTGCGTGATCTCGACGTCGACATCCCGCTGGGGGTCTACACCGCGGTCACGGGCGTCTCCGGCTCTGGCAAGTCGACGCTCGTCTACAAGGTGCTCGGCGACGTCGTGACGCGCCAGCTGGGCGGCGGCGCGGTCGACCCGGAGACCGACGGCGACGATGACGACGCCGAGATCGTCGACCTCGATCACGACGCGAGCATCGGCGTGACGGCAGACGGCGTCGAGCAGATCAACCGGCTGGTCGCTGTTGATCAACGCCCGATCGGCCGGACCCCGCGCTCGACGCTAGCGACCTACACGGGATTGTTCGACGCCGTCCGGCGCGTCTTCGCCGCGACTCCTGCGGCCAAGCGGCAAGGCTGGACCGCAGGGCGGTTCTCGTTCAACGTCGCCGACGGCCGGTGTCCCACCTGCCAGGGCGAGGGCTTCGTGTCCGTGGAACTGCTGTTCCTGCCGGGCACCTACGGCACGTGCCCGACGTGTCACGGCGCCCGCTACAACGAAGACACCCTCACGGTGCGCTACCGCGACCGTACGATCGCCGACGTGCTCGCGATGACCGTCGATCAGGCCTCGGAGCTTTTTGCCGACGTCGCCAACGCGGCACGGAGCCTGACCACGCTGCGAGAGGTCGGGCTGGGATATCTCCGTCTCGGACAGCCCGCGACAGAGCTGTCGGGTGGCGA
>NZ_JAVRPS010000657.1:0-6378 GCF_032162105.1 Mycobacterium sp.
TGATCCTCATCGGCGGTGACGAGACCACCCGTCACACCCTGTCCGGCGGGACCGAGCAGTTGTTGCGCCACCGCGATCAGTGGGAGGCGCTGGTGGCGGATGAGCGCTTGCGCGAAGACCATGGAGGGCGGCTCGGGCTCCTTTCCAGCGCCATCGAGGAGATGCTGCGCTGGACGTCGCCGGTGAAGAACATGTGCCGCACGCTCATGGCCGACACCACCTTCCACGGCACGGACATGCGCGAGGGCGAGAAGATCATGCTGATGTTCGAATCGGCGAACTTCGACGAATCGCAGTTCGGCGATCCAGAGAACTTCCGCATCGATCGGAATCCCAACAGCCACATGGCCTTCGGGTTCGGCTCGCACTTCTGCCTCGGCAACCAGCTGGCGCGGCTCGAAGTGTCGATGATGACCAAGCGGGTGCTCGAGCGGCTGCCCGACCTTCGGCTGGCCGAGGGCGCCGACGTGCCGCTGCGGCCTGCCAACTTCGTCAGCGGGCCGGAGGCCATGCCCGTGGTGTTCACGCCGACGAAGCGGGTGCTCGATTGACGGCTGTCAGACGGGGTTGATCTCCTCGAGGTTTCGGCGCGAGGTCTTTGGCCCGATCCACGCCACCGCCGCGACGGCGATCGACAGTGCGACGAGCACGACCGTGAACATCGCAGCGGCGCCGTAGCGGTCGAGGACTGGGATGAGGACGAACGGCAGAACTGCGCTCGACAGCCGTGACAACGAATACGTCCATCCGACCGCTGTAGCACGCACGTCCGTCGGGAAGATCTCCGCCTGGTAGACGTGGTACACGTTTGAGAAGACGTTGCTGGTCGCAGTGGTCAGAAAGCCGAAAGCGACGATCAACACGGTGTTTTCGACGGTCGCGAACAACAGGCCGAATGCCGCCAGCGCGGCGATCGTCCCCATGACGAGGTACTTGCGCTCGAACCACCTCAGCAGGGGTATCGCGAGTACCGACCCGACCGGGTAGCCGAGGTAGGACAGTGCGGTGTACAGCAGTGACGAAGTGACGTCGTAGCCGCGGCTGACCAATACCAGCGCAGCCAGGGTGCCGAATCCGTAGTACCCGAACGACTGGAAGGCGTGGAACACCGCCAGCATGCCGAGTCGCTCGCGGTACGGCGAGACCGAAAGGCGCGCAAGCGGATTGGCGACCTCAGCGGATGGTGCCGGGGTAGCCGGTTCGTCTCTTGCGGCGGGCCCGCTCGGGCTTTTCTCGAATTCCCGCAGGGCAGCCCTGGCCTCGTCGACCCGTCCGACGCTTGCCAGCCACCGTGGTGACTCCGGCAGGCTACGGCGCATCAGCATCACCAGTAGAGCGCCGATGGAGCCGATCACCAACAGGATTCGCCATCCGGGGATGCCCAAGGGACTGTGCTCGGCCAACCCAAGGGACATGAACCCGAGTACTGGTACGGCGACGAATGAGCAGGTGTACGCCCACGCCGCCAGTCGGCCGCGGTGGTCCTTCGGCAGCACGTCGGACAGATACGCATCGGCGACGGGATATTCGGCACCTAGGCCGACGCCGGCCATGAACCGCGTCACGACCAGGAACCACGGGTTGGGCGAGAACGCCCCGATGAGCGTCCAGACCGAGAACCAGATCAGGTTGAACAGGAACGCGCGGCGACGACCGATCCGGTCGGCGAGGCGCCCCAGCGCGGCGGATCCGATGAACATGCCGAGGAACGAGGACGCCAGGAGCAGTTTCACTGCAGTGCCATCGAGGTGGTACTGCGCCTTCAGCGTGGTGCTGATGGTGCTCGACAGGAAGATCTCGTAGATCTCGAAGAACAGTCCGAGGCCGATGGCCACCACCACTTTGCGATGCATCGGACCGACTGCCAGGTGGTCGAGGCGCTGCCCGACTTCGGTCAGCAGCGCGCTGTTGGTCTGTGCCACCCCTGCATCTTGCGCCCCTACTTCATCTGGAAGTTGGGCGCCCGCTTCTCCTTGAACGCCATCGGGCCTTCCTTGGCGTCATCGGACAAGAACACCTTGATGCCGATCTGCGTGTCGATCTTGAATGCGTCGTTCTCGTGCAGGCCCTCGGTCTCGTGGATGGCCTTCAGGATGGCCTGGACGGCCAGTGGGCCGTTGCCGTTGATCACCTCGGCGATCTCGAGAGCCTTGTCCAGCGCAGTGCCATCCGGGACGACGTAGCCGATGAGCCCAATCGCCAAGGCTTCCGCGGCCTTGATGTGGCGTCCGGTCAGCAGCAGGTCGCACGCGATCGTGTACGGAATCTGGCGTACCAGTCGCACCGCCGAGCCGCCCATCGGATAGAGGCTCCACTTGGCCTCGGAGATGCCGAACTTGGCGCTCTCGCCCGCGATGCGGATGTCGGTGCCCTGCAGGATCTCGGTGCCGCCCGCGATGGCCGGGCCCTCGACCGCCGCGATGAGCGGTTTGGTGAGCCTGCGGCCCTTCAGCAGGCCGTCGATGCGCGACGGGTCGTAGCTGCCGTCCTTGAATGAGTCGCCCGGTGGCTTGGCCGTCGCGGCCTTGAGGTCCATCCCCGCGCAGAAGTAGCCGCCAGCACCGGTCAGGATGCACGTCCGGATCTCCGGATCCTCGTCGACGCGATCCCAGGCGTCGACCATTATCGAGAGCATCTCGGTAGAAAGCGCGTTGCGCGACTCCGGCCGGTTCAGCGTCACGATCAAAGTGTGTCCGCGCTGCTCAACCAGGGCGTCGGGGGCTTTTTGGGAGTCGCTCACGAATGTCCGCCTTCCAGCGTTGTCACCACAGACTTGTCTCGAAATGTAACACGTTCTAGTTTAGGTTCCGTGGCCTTGAATATCGCCGATCTTGCCGAGCACACCATTGACGCCGTGCCTGACCGTGTCGCCCTGATTTCGGGGGACCAGCAGCTCACGTACGCCGAGTTGGAGGAGAGGGCGAATCGACTGGCTCACTACCTGATCGACCAAGGGGTGAAGAAGGACGACAAGGTCGGCCTGTACTGCCGCAACCGCATCGAGATCGTGATCGCGATGCTCGGGATCGTGAAGGCCGGCGCCATCCTGGTGAACGTCAACTTCCGCTACGTCGAGGGCGAGCTGCGCTACCTCTTCGAGAACTCCGACATGGTTGCGCTGGTGCACGAGCGCCGCTACGCCGATCGGGTCGCCAACGTGCTGCCCGAGACGCCGAACGTGAAGACCATCCTGGTGGTGGAGGACGGCACAGAAGACCCAGCTGGTGACTTCCGACAATACGGCGGCGTCGAGTTCTACTCCGCCATCGCACAGGGTTCGCCCGAGCGCGACTTCGGCCCCCGCAGCGCGGACGACATCTACCTGCTCTACACGGGCGGCACCACCGGCTTCCCGAAGGGCGTGATGTGGCGCCACGAGGACATCTACCGGGTGTTGTTCGGCGGCACCGACTTTGCGACGGGTGAACCCATCGCCGACGAGTACGACCTGTCGAAGGCGGCGGCGGAGAACCCGCCGATGATCCGGCTGCCGATCCCGCCGATGATCCACGGAGCGACGCAGTCGGCCACGTGGATGTCGCTGTTCTCCGGTCAGACCGTGGTGCTGGCTCCTGAGTTCAACGCCGACGAGGTCTGGCGGATGATCCACGAGCACAAGGTGAACCTGCTGTTCTTCACCGGTGACGCGATGGCGCGCCCGCTGCTCGATGCGCTGCTCGCGCACCAGGAGGAGGGCAACACCTACGATCTGTCGTCGCTGTTCCTGCTGGCCAGCACAGCCGCGCTGTTCTCCACCAGCATCAAGGAGAAGTTCCTCGAACTGCTGCCGAACCGCATCATCACCGACTCGATCGGCTCCTCGGAGACCGGCTTCGGCGGCACCAGCATCGTGGCCAAGGGTCAGTCGCACACCGGCGGTCCGCGCGTCACGATCGACAAGACCACAGTCGTGCTCGACGAGGACGGCAACGAGGTGGTTCCCGGTTCGGGTGTGCGGGGCATCATCGCCAAGAAGGGCCACATCCCCGTCGGTTACTTCAAGGACGAGAAGAAGACGGCCGAGACGTTCCAGACCATCAAGGGCGTGCGCTACGCGATCCCCGGCGATTACGCCGAAGTCGAGGCAGACGGCAGCGTCACGATGCTCGGCCGCGGCTCGGTGTCGATCAACAGCGGTGGCGAGAAGATCTACCCCGAAGAGGTGGAGGCCGCGCTCAAGGGCCATCCCGACGTGTTCGACGCACTGGTGGTGGGCGTGCCGGACCCGCGCTTCGGCCAGCACGTCGCCGCCGTCGTCCAGCCGCGTGACGGCACCGGGCTGACACTGGCCGACCTCGACGCCTTCGTCCGCAAGGAGATCGCGGGATACAAGGTGCCGCGCAGCCTTTGGCTCGTCGACGAGGTCAAGCGCTCGCCCGCGGGCAAGCCCGACTACCGCTGGGCCAAGGACACGACCGAGGAACGTCCGGCCGACGACGTGCACGCCAAGCATGTGGCGGCAGGCACGTGATGGGGCGAGCGAAGCGACGGGAGAAGTAGATGGGGCGAGCGAAGCGACGGGAGAGATAGATGCGCACCGAACTGTGTGACCGCTTCGGCATCCAGTACCCGATCTTCGTCTTCACCCCGTCGGAGAAGGTCGCCGCCGCGGTCAGCAAGGCCGGCGGCCTCGGCGTGCTGGGCTGCGTGCGGTTCAACGACGCCGACGACCTCGAGGCCGTGCTGGGTTGGATGGACGAGAACACCGACGGTAAGCCGTACGGCGTCGACATCGTCATGCCGGCCAAGGTGCCCACCGAGGGCACCTCGGTGGACATCAACAAGCTGATCCCGCAGACCCACCGGGACTTCGTCGCCAAGACACTCGCCGACCTCGGCGTTCCGCCGCTGCCCGAGGACGAGGAGAAGTCCGAAGGCGTGCTGGGCTGGCTGCATTCGGTCGCCCGCTCGCACGTCGAGGTGGCGCTCAAGCACCCGATCAAGCTGATCGCCAATGCGCTGGGCTCCCCGCCAAAGGACGTCATCGACCAGGCCCACGCGGCCGGTGTGCCGGTGGCGGCGTTGGCCGGTAGCGCCAAGCACGCCCAGCGGCACGTCGACAACGGGGTCGACATCGTCATCGCCCAGGGTCACGAGGCGGGCGGTCACACCGGCGAGATCGCGTCGATGGTGCTGGTGCCCGAAGTGGTTGACGCCATTGATGGACGGGCCGCGGTGCTGGCCGCAGGTGGAATCGGCAGTGGCCGTCAGGTCGCGGCGGCGCTCGCGCTCGGCGCCCAGGGCGTGTGGATGGGTTCGGCGTTCCTGACGTCGGCCGAGTACGACCTCGGCGTGCGCACCGACGCAGGCACCTCGGTGATCCAGCAGGCCCTGCTCGCGGCGACGTCGAGCGACACCGTGCGCCGCCGCATCTACACGGGCAAGCCCGCCCGGTTGCTGAAGAGCCGTTGGACCGAGGCGTGGGACGCCGACGGCGCGCCAGAACCGTTGCCGATGCCTTTGCAGAACATCCTCGTCAGCGAGGCGCATCAGCGGATGAGCGAGTCATCGGATCCGACGACGGTCGCGATGCCCGTCGGCCAGATCGTGGGGCGGATGAACGAGATTCGGCCCGTCGCCGACATCATCGCCGAACTGGTGCAGGGATTCGAGGCCGCCACCAAGCGGCTCGACGGAATCCGGGACGACTGAAACGAGAACGCCGCCGAAGTGTTTGAACACTTCGGCGGCGCTTCGGGTTTGATGACGTCAGGGCGTGATCGTGGTGTCCGAGTCGATCACGTCGGTTGCCGCGCCGATGACTTCCTTCTGGCTGTCGAGACCGTCGGCGTTGAGCTGCAGGACGTACAGGCCGTCGGCGCCGGGGATGACGACCGTCTTCTGTGCGACGACCTTGGTCGCACCGTCGGACTCCCACGTCCCGCCGAGCTGGTAGGCCGGGTACTCGCCGAGCGTGCTGGTGGCACCCTCGTTCAGCGGCTTGTATCCGGGCAGGTTGTTCAGCTCGCCGGGTGCCAGATCGATGATCTGCTGCGGGTCGACGTCACCGGTCAGCTTCGACACGATGGCGACGATGCTCGGGGTGTACTCCGCGGCTTCGGGGCCCGAGTAGAGGATGGCGCCGTAGGCCCACTCCGGAGTGTTCTCGCCGGCAGGCTCCCAGCCCTCGGGCACCGGGAGGTTGATCGTCGGCGAGCCGGGACCGCCCATGTGGACCGGGGTTTCGGTGATGCCGTTGTCCTTGATGTAACTGGCGATGCTCGGGTTGGGGCCCGGCGCCTCCTCTGGCGAGGACTCGACCGTTGGCTTCTTCTTCGAAGTTGACGACTTGGTCGACGACTTCGAGCTCTCAGTGCTCGAACTGCTGGACGTTGCGGTCTTGGTGTCAGAGCCGCAGCCGGACAGCACGACGGCCAG
>NZ_JAVRPS010000658.1:0-4879 GCF_032162105.1 Mycobacterium sp.
CGCCACTTGACGACACCGCGAGCAGCGGCCGTGGCCGGGGTTATGTTTTCCCTCCTGATGGGCGCCACGCTGATTCTGATCCGCATCAAGATGCCCGAGGGGTTGGGCGACTCGACGCAGTGGCTGGACTCCGAACGCGGCGCCATTCTGACCGCGACGAAGCTGATGCCGTTCGCCGGGATCAGCTTCTTGTGGTTCATCGCAGTCGTGCGCGACGGCTTCGGGCGCTACGAGGATCGGTTCTTCGCGACCGTGTTCCTGGGCAGCGGTCTGCTATTTCTGGCGATGATGTTCGTCGCGACCGCGGTCGCCGCTGCGCTCGTCGCCAGCAACACGGGCGTCACCGATGCGGCCGCGCATGCCGAGACGATCGGCTTCGGAAAGATGATCGTGGTGTCGGCCAGCAAGACCTACGCCATCCGGATGGCGGCGGTGTTCATGATTTCGCTGGCCACCATCTGGCTCAAGACGGGGCTGATGCCGCGCTGGCTGGTCGTCGTCAGCTATCTGGTGGCGGTGGCGTTGCTGATCGCGGGCGACGTGAGCATGTGGCTGACGATGGCGTTTCCCACCTGGGTGCTGGTCGTCAGCGTCCTGATTTTGCTCCGCAACGGACTCATCAACACGCAGCGCGCTAGCCACGATTGAGCCCATGATTTCGTCGAGTGTCCAACCCGGCGCAGGACGCGCCCGAGACAAGAGCCGAAGGCGCCCGGAAAATCCTCGTCCACAGACCTCCGTCAAGGGGTGGGGGTGCCCCCATAAGCGTCTGTAGCACCGCCTCGTACGGCCAGCGCCCGCTCTCTCTCCGATGAAGTCTGGCCAGGTGGTCCCGCCGTCCGCAGTGCGTCCGCAGTAGATCCGACAACGGTCGCCACTAGCCAACGTCGCCAACCTCTTGACCTGCTAATTCTTAAGGCACTCAACACGGTCAACGGCAACAAACTCCCAAGTCGTCTCGTTCGCATCGAGTAGGTCAGGGGTTCGAATCCGGATGCACGACAGCGGCGAGTCGGCCAGCACCATCGCAACCACGCTTAAACTCCGGGCGTGAGGGTTCTTGTCGGAACATCCGCGGCGGTGGTCGCGCTCGCGCTGTATGCACCCGTCGCCACCGCTGCAGCAATCCCGACGCCCTCGCACGTAGTGATCGTCGTCGAGGAGAACAAACCCAGCGGGGGTGTGGTGGGCAACAACGCAGCTCCGTTCATTAATTCGGTGGCCAAGGATGGCGCCCTGATGACCCAGGCATATGCTGTCGCCCACCCTAGTGAGCCGAACTATCTCGCGTTATTCGCCGGTGGTACGTTTGGCGTGTCATCGGACGCGTGTCCGGTCGACGCGGGGGCCGCTCCCAATCTCGGCTCGGCACTGCTCGCGGCGGGATATTCGTTCGGGGGGTTCTCCGAAGACCTACCCGCGACCGGCTCACTTGTCTGCAGCGCCGGTAAATACGCCCGCAAGCATGTCCCGTGGGCAAACTTCCGGAGCGTGCCTGCCGCAGACTCGTTGCCGTTCGGCGCTTTCAACGCGCGGCCCGACTACGCCACGCTTCCAACCGTGTCGTTCGTCATCCCCAATCTGGACAACGACATGCACGACGGCTCCATCGCACAAGGCGACGCGTGGCTGGCGTCCAACATGTCGCGCTACGCGAATTGGGCGGCGGCCAACAACAGCTTGCTAATCGTTACCTTCGATGAGGACGACAATAGTGCGAACAACCAGATCGCCACGGTCATCTACGGCGCCCACGTCAAGCCAGGCAGCTACAACGAGCCCATCAGCCACTACAACGTCCTGTCGACCGTCGAGCAGATGTACGGCCTGTCGCTGACAGGGCTGGCCGCCAATGCTCCTGCAATCAGCGACATCTGGGCCTAGGTGTCTGCGCCAGGCCGGTTGGCTGAGAAAAGGTGTGACGACTCGCTGTAACAGTCGTTGGATGGGAGAGGTCTCGCGTCAGGCGTTACGAGTGATAGACCCCGCCAAAACGCCCAGCAGGCGACCTCGGCCTTCTCCCTGACCGTGGAGTCACGGCGGACCCAGCCGCGCTGCACAGTGCGTTGCCGCGACTGCGACTGGTCCTGTTCTTCGCGTGCTTCTGCATCGCCGAGACGATTTTCGTGCTTTTCCGTCGACGGCGCTGTGTACCCGTTTCAATGGTTCCACTACCGTCTCAGCCCTGCTCATCCTCGGCCCACTCGCCGTCCTGTTCGTGTTTCCCGCCCTCGTAAAGCCGCCGGAGGTCCTGAGCCCATAGCCCCTTCGGTCCGCAGTGAGTCCGCAGTAGCGTCGTTCGCACTCTTACCTCGCCAACGGAATCAACCGTCTGACGTGGCAGCTCAAACGTTTCCAGCGCCGTCGTCATCGCCAAACCCGCTGGTGGCGTCGTTCGGGACGAAGAGGTCATGGGTTACAGCCCGACACGCCGATCACTGCCCTCTACAGCGGCCCACCGGCCAACGATTCACGTTTGGGCGGTTAAGCACTAGGCCTTCCTTCGCGTCACTCTGAGGCCTTTTCAGACCGTATTTGCTGACATGCCCTGCGGTACGCACCCGGTACGCACCAGTCGTCGATAGCAGCCAACTCGCGTCGTAACATCTCGGTACCAGAAGACTGGGATAAAGTCCCTTCCACCAGCCAATGTGGTGAAGCAGCCGACATATGTCGAAATCGACTGCAAACAGTCGTACGAGCGAGTGACGGGATTCGAACCCGCGTATACCGCTTTGCAGTCTTGACCGTGGGCATCGACGCGACGGGTCGGATGGTGGCCGGCGTTCTGGCGAGCCTTGCCGAATTGGAGTTGGAGCTTGCCGGGAACGTCGCGCAGCAGCCCGTAAGGCTCGCCGGGCACGCGGGCAGTCCATCGGTCGGCCCAGGCGCTGGACCAGCCGAAAATGGCCCTCGCGCAACGGATGCACGCCAGCGGTGAGTCGGCGGGCACCATCGTTGCCACGCTCGGGGTCAGCCGTGCCACCGTCTATCGGGTACTCGCCGATTGCAACGACGGCGAAGAGTGACTGACCTAGCGGCAGCAAAACCCCAGCAACATCACAGCCGCCATCTCGCGGGATTAACTTGGTCGACGCAAGCAGAGCCGGCCAGGTCGACTGACGAGGGTTTAGCCGGGGCGGGCGCTGAAGGGACGGCCTGGCAATTAGTTCTCATCCCGCCCCGGCCGAGTTCTCGGGATTGCCGTCTCGAACCCCTGCACAGCCGTCGGCAAGTCGCCGCGTTCAGCGCGGGGGATCGGGCGGTGTGATAGTCGGCAGCCCTCGGGGGCGATCCGCACGCCGGGGCGACCTGCATTCGACCTGACCGTGAGCAGCAGTTTGCCGGCCGCTGGCAAGGCCGCGATGCAATCGCACGTTAATCGCACGCCTCTTTTATGGATGAGTTCCAAAAAGGCCTCTGAGCAGGTATTACGTGGTCGTGCCCCCGGCAGGAATCGAAAGTGCCGGATGGCCGACGCCCATCGGTCGATGGGCCGCGTCACACCAGCCGAGTGCGGCATTGCCACAGTTGGCGTCTCGACGATCCATTTCGCTCGACCGTTCGTGCTCGCCATGCGAGCGCCGCTGGCTGTTCGAGAGAGTCCGGCAACCTCGTGCCCACATTCTGCCCACACTTGCCCACCAAACTGCCTGTCTGAGTGTGAGTCTCTGTGATGTGTTCTCCCAGCTAGAGGCATTTTCGGATGCCTGGCCTGGCCCCCGACGAGAACCACGACTTCTTCTCCGGCTCGGGCTCGTCTTGACCGATAGGCAACGCCGACACGACCTTCCCCGATGGGTTTCGGTTCTGGCCGACCAGGCGTATCCGGTGGACGACGGCACAGCGCACTGACAATAGTTGTTCGATCTGTTCGAGCGTTCAGCGTCGACTGCGCGACTGACGCCAACGGCCGCCCGCCAGTTTCGACCAACGGCCCCAGCTTGGGCGATGGGTAGGGCTATCGGTCGAAGGATGCCCGATAACTCAGTCGGCGCTTATTCGGTGAATATGCGCGGGAATCGTCGGGATTCAACGGGAATTGGCAACAACTCTCGATGTATGAAAACCGTTGAGGGACAAACGATAAGCGGCTCTAATGGGAGTCGGCGAGAACAGTGGACAGCACTTCCATTGGTCGCGGGTTCGAGCCCCGCCCGCCCCACTTCAGAGGCTGTTTTGCCTCGTAGATGCTTAACGTTCTTTACTCGGCTGATCGAGCCCGTCAGTGGAAAGCAGTCAGTGGAAAGCAGTGGGCCCTTCCGCCGACGTAGACGGTGCGACCGTCGCAGGAGGCCCCGACGTCGCGTACGGCCCGGGCGTCGCATATGGCCCGGGCGTCGCGTACGGCCCTGACGTAGTAGGAGACTCAACCCCCAACAGCTTCGCGACGACGAAGCTCGCCGCTTGGTCGGTGTAGATGGGCACGTATCCCTCGGTGTGCCCGCTCCATTCGTTGCCGGGGCCTTCGTGACAGATCGGGTCGCTGGGGTTGCACAGATCCATCGCCTTGGAACCAAGCAGCGCACTATGGGTGGTAATCGGTTGTTTGGTGCGGTCGGCCACATTGCCGAAGGTGACGACTGCCGCGACGTTGTTGGCGTATTGGGCCGGCAGCGTAGTGCCCCTGAGGAGGCCCCCCACCGAATCTCCGGTGACGATGTCGATCACCGACGCACCCTGCGAGTAGCCGCCCAATATCAGCGGCGTATTCGGGCACTTGTCGGCCATGGATTTGATGTGCGCTACGGCATCCTTGGAGCCGTCGTCGGTGTGCAACTGGAGGAGGCTTGCCTTGTAGTTCACCGCATACACACCGATGTTCATGCCGGTCTGCTGGCGCAGCGAGTCCACGAGGGCCTGGCCGACGCGCCCGACG
>NZ_JAVRPS010000659.1:0-5946 GCF_032162105.1 Mycobacterium sp.
GCAGTCGGTGATCCAGGCCTGCCTGCAGGTCGGCACCGGGCAGAACGACCTCGTCGTGGCCGGCGGTGCCGAGTCCATGAGCAACGTCGCCTTCCACTCCACCGACATGCGCTGGGGTGGGGCCCGCGGTGGCGTCACCGTGCACGACGGCCTGGCCCGCGGCCGCAGCACGGCAGGCGGGCGCAACTACCCGGTGCCCGGCGGCATGCTGGAGACGGCGGAGAACCTGCGCCGCCAGTACGGCATCTCGCGCGCCGAACAGGACGAACTCGCGGTGGCCTCCCACCAGCGTGCGGTGGCCGCCCAGAAGAACGGGATCCTCGCCGAGGAGATCATCCCCGTCACCGTGCGCGTGGCGCGAGGTGGCGCCCAAAATTCAACAGTGATCGACACCGACGAGCACCCGCGCCCCGACACTTCGATGGAAACGCTGAGCCGGCTCAAACCCGTACTGCTGCGCGAGGATCCAGAGGCCACCGTCACCGCGGGCAACTCAAGCGGGCAGAACGACGCGGCCTCGATGTGCATCGTCACCACGGTGGAGAAGGCGGCCGAGCTGGGCCTGCGACCGCTAGTGCGGCTGGTGTCGTGGGGTGTCGCCGGAGTGGCGCCGAACGTGATGGGCATCGGGCCGGTACCCGCGACCGCCGTGGCACTACGGAACGCGGGGCTCGAACTTTCTGATATCGACCTGATCGAACTCAACGAGGCGTTCGCCGCGCAGGCGCTGGCCGTGATGCGCGAATGGGGATTCACCGAGGCCGATCGCGAACGCACCAACGTGCACGGCTCCGGTATCTCGCTGGGGCACCCGGTGAGCGCGACCGGCGGCCGGATGCTGGCGACGCTGGCGCGCGAACTCCACCGGCGCCAGGCGCGGTACGGGCTCGAGACCATGTGCATCGGGGGCGGGCAGGGACTGGCCGCGGTGTTCGAAAGGGTGGCGGCATGAGCAAGCTCGCTCAGACGATCGGTCTCACGGAGTTTCAAACCGAGATCCTCGCCAACGTGCGTCAGTTCGTGGACAAGGAGGTCATTCCGAACGCCCAGCAACTGGAGCACTCCGACACCTACCCGCAGCAGATCGTCGACCAGATGCGCGAGATGGGGCTGTTCGGGCTGATGATCCCGGAGGAGTACGGCGGGCTCGGCGAGTCCTTGCTGACCTACGCGCTGTGCGTCGAGGAGCTGGCCCGCGGCTGGATGAGTGTGTCCGGTGTGATCAACACCCACTTCATCGTCGCGTACATGCTGCGCCAGCACGGCACCGAGGAGCAGAAGCAACGGTTCCTGCCGCGGATGGCGACCGGTGAGGTGCGCGGCGCCTTCTCGATGTCCGAGCCGGAGCTGGGTTCCGACGTTGCGGCCATCCGCACCAAGGCCGTTCGCAATCCGGGCGGCGGCTACTCGATCACCGGGCAGAAGATGTGGCTGACCAATGGCGGCAGTTCCACCCTGGTGGCGGCGCTGGTGAAGACCGACGAGGGAGCGGACAAGCCGCACCGCAACCTGACAGCCTTCCTCGTCGAGAAGCCCACCGGCTTCGGCGAGGTGGCGCCAGGGCTGGTCATCCCCGGCAAGATCGACAAGCTCGGCTACAAGGGCATCGACACCACCGAGTTGATCTTCGACGGCTACCAGTGCAGCGACGACGACGTGCTCGGCAATGCGCCAGGGCAGGGTTTCTTCCAGATGATGGACGGCATCGAGGTCGGCCGGGTCAACGTCTCCGCCCGCGCGTGCGGCGTCGGCATCAGGGCCTTCGAGCTCGCCGTCCGGTATGCCCAGCAGCGCAGCACCTTCGGCAAGCCGATCGCCGACCACCAGGCCATCGCCTTCCAGCTCGCCGAGATGGCGACCAAGGTCGAGGCCGCCCATCTCATGATGGTCAACGCGGCCCGGCTGAAGGACTCGGGGGAGCGCAACGACGTCGCGGCGGGGATGGCCAAATTCCTCGCCAGCGAGTTCTGTTCGGAGGTGACCCAGCAGAGCTTCCGGATCCACGGTGGCTACGGCTACTCCAAGGAGTACGAGATCGAGCGACTCATGCGCGACGCACCGTTCCTGCTGATCGGTGAGGGCACCAGCGAGATCCAGAAGACCATCATCAGCAAGAGCCTCCTTCATGAGTATCGACTCTGACCCGGAGTTCGCCGCCAGGCCGCAGCTGTCCGACGACGTCGCGCGGTACGTTCGGCGGCGGATCTTCAACGGCGCCTACCGGGCGGGTGAGTACCTGCGGCTGGACCAGCTCGCCGCCGAACTCGGCATCAGTGTCACGCCCGTGCGGGAGGCGCTGCTGAACCTCTGCGCCGAGGGACTGCTGGTACAGCAGCCACGGCGAGGCTTCGTCGTGCTCGAGCTGACCGCGCGCGACATCGCCGACGTGGCGAACGTGCAGGCCTTCATCGGCGGTGAACTCGCCGCGCGGGCTGCGGAGAACATCAGCGACGAGCAACTGGCGGCCCTTCGCGGGATCCAGGACGAGCTGGAGCGGGCCTATGAGCAGGACGACCTGGAACGCACCGTCCGGCTCAACCACGAGTTCCACCGCACCATCAACGTGGCAGCGGACTCACCGAAGCTCACCCAGTTCATGTCGGGCATCACGCGATACGCCCCCGAGTCGGTGTTCCCGACGGTGAGCGGCTGGCCGAAGCTGTCGATCAGGGACCACCGTCGCGTGATCGCCGCGTTCGAGCGCAGGGATGCCAACCGGGCCAGGATGGCGATGGCCGAGCACTTCACGGTCGGCGTCGCGCCACTCACCGACCATCTGATCGAGCGGGGCGTGATCTCCGATGCGGATGCGCCTGCTCAGTCGGAGGCCGCAGGTGGTTCCTAAGCGTTCAGATTGTCGCCACGGTCGTGCCTCGGCAATTTCGACAGCCCTCAGTGCTATATCAACGCCGCAACCGGCTCCTGACTCGTCACGCTCGGCTATCGTGCTGAGAATGAAGCGTTCGATTGCGGGTGTCATTGCAGCTCTGGCCTGCGCCGCGGGCGCCGGAGTGGTGACGGCAGCACCGGCTCAGGCCGATGACATCGGGTACCTCATCAACGTGACCCTGCGGCCGGGGTACAACTTCGCGAACGCCCAGGCGGCGCTCGACTACGGCAACGGCCTCTGTGACCGCATCGGCCAAAAACAGAGCTACGCCGATCTGGCGTCCTCGATCAGGTCCGACTTCAACACGTCGGACGAGTTCCAGATCTCCTATCTCCTGAGCCAGGCGACTCAGGAGCTGTGCCCCGCCCAGATCTGGCAGTTACGGCAGTCCGCGGCGGGCTATCGCGTGCCCGCTTGAGCGTGATCGAGGTCTGAACCCTTAGTGTCAGCGCGCCGTCTTCCGGCGTTGCGCCGGAAGTGCTTTGGCAGACGCTTGCTCGATCAGTCGCTCGGCATGGTCGAGGACGCAGTCCAGGCCGTACTCGAAGTTGTTATCGTCGGAGGCCCCGATCCGGTGGCCCTCACCACTCAGCCTGGCCAGTAGTGGCGTGGTCTCGGGATCGATGACCATCGTCCTCTCGAAGTCGCCGGGCCCGCCGTCGGCCGACCGGTTCTTATCGTAGAGGCGTTGCAGTACAACCGATCCGCGCACGTGCACCGACACAGCGGAGTACGTGTCGAAGGCGTCCTCGGGTGACAAACCCGCCTCGACGAGGCTCTCGATCGCCTTCTCCACCGCGGCAGCGCCGAGCTTGGCCGCGCGCGGGCTCAGCGCCGAGCGAATGAGGATCAGGTCACACAGAATCGGGTTGCCCAGGAACGTCTTTCGTATGCTGCGCGCATGGTTCCGCAGCGTCTCGCGCCAATCCTTGGCTTCCACATAGGGGGTGGCGAAGACGTACTGCCTCAACGCCCGGTCCGTCATCGCGTCGAGAAGTTCGTCCTTCTTGCGGAAGTACCAGTAGATGCTCGTCACGCCCACGCCAAGATGCTTGCCCAGCAAGGGCATGCTGACGTTGTCGATGCCGAGCTCCTCGGCGAGTTCGAAGGCGCCCTTGATGATGTCGTCGGGATTGATGGAGCCGCGTTCGCGACGTTGTCGTTTTTCGGCGGTCGCCGGCTTGGCCAAGAGGACACCTCCGTCAAGATCACTACCTCTGGCGCCCACCCGTTCAGGATGGCCAACTCAATCTACCGGCAACGGGCGTTTGGGCACCGGAGGTGCTGGTCGCGGGGTTGCGCCGTTCCCCGCTCGGCCACTACTGAAATACCCATAGTAAGTTTCTCCGGGTAACGGATCGACGACCGACAGTGAACAGGTGGGACGGAGCCAAGTGGCCGACGAGATTCTGACGGAGCGCCAGGGGCGGACTCTCGTCATCACCATCAATCGACCGGAAGCGCGCAACGCATTCAACTTGGCCGTGACCAAGGGGCTCGCGGATGCCATGGATGAACTCGACGCGACGCCCGAGCTGTCGGTCGCGATCGTCACCGGGGCAGGCGGCAACTTCTGTGCCGGCATGGATCTGAAGGCATTCGTGGCCGGGGAGGTGGTCTCGATCCCTGGCCGCGGAATCGGATTCACCGAGCAACCGCCCCGCAAGCCGGTCATCGCTGCAGTCGAGGGTTACGCGCTCGCGGGTGGTACCGAGATCGTGCTGGCGACCGACCTGGTGGTGGCGGCCAGGAACGCGAAGTTCGGCATCCCCGAGGTCAAACGCGGCCTCGTGGCCGCGGGTGGTGGTCTGCTCCGGCTGCCCCATCGGATCCCCTACCAGAAGGCTCTCGAGCTGGCGCTCACCGGCGACAACTTCACCGCCGAGGAGGCGGCCGACTGGGGCTTCGTCAACGTGCTCAGCGAGCCGGGCGAGGCGCTGGCCGGCGCACTCGCCCTTGCCGAGCGCATCACGAAGAACGGGCCGCTGGCGGTCGCGGTGACCAAGGAGATCATCGTCAAGTCGGCAGGCTGGAGCGAGGACGAGATGTGGCGCAAGCAAAGCGAACTCATCCGGCCGGTGTTCTCGTCCAAGGACGCGATCGAAGGTGCCACCGCCTTCGCAGAGAAGCGCGCACCCAATTGGACCGGTTCCTGACGTTCGCGGGATTCTGACGAGTTCAGGGCTGGTGGGCGAGCAGCTTGATCATCAGGCCGTTGGCCTCGCTCAGCACGGTGCCGTCGGCGTCGGTCATGGTCGCCGTGATGAACGCCTTGCGACCGTCGAGACGATCGATGCGGCCGCGGCTGATCAGAGGGGTGTCGATCGGCGTGACGGCGCGGTAGTCGACGTGTAGATAGCCGGTGCGACTGATGGGCCGCCCCGCCGTCGACACGATCATGCCGAAGTGCCAGTCGTAGAACAGCGGTATCACCCCGCCGTGCACGACCATGTTGCCGCCAACGTGGAACCGGCTGAAGTGCCCCTCCATCGTCACTCCGTCCGCACCGAACGCCGTGACCGTCCACGGCGGCATCAGCGGGTGACCAAGACCGGGTAGCTTGACGGCGCGGCCCGCGGGGGCCTGGCCATCGGGCACCTGGTGGGGTTCGAGTGCAGCGCAGGCGCTTTCGATCGCTTCCGTCGCGGTGTGCCACGTCTCGCCGTCTGGCTTGGTCGATACGGCCAGATCCTGCAGGCGGCGTACTGCCGCGGCGAACCGTTCCAATTCCGGCGGAGTGTCAACCGGTATCAGCTCCGGGAAGCCGCGGGTCTCCGCCACGTGCGTGTCTCTTCTCGTCGATCTGAACTTATGGAAGACTCTACAGTAGGTATTTCCGCATAGGAGCGTGCGCGTGACGGACCGGGCGCTGGACGAACTGGGCTACTACCTGTTGGCAGGCGCAGGCGGCGAGGGCCCTGCCGGATTGATGGATGAGGCGCGCCGTGGCGAGAAGCTCGGCTTCGGCACCGCGTTCATCTCCGAGCGGTGGAACGTCAAGGAGGCGTCGTCGCTGACCGGCGCAGCGTGCGCGGTGACCAGTCGCATGCAGATCG
>NZ_JAVRPS010000660.1:0-8715 GCF_032162105.1 Mycobacterium sp.
CGGGCGTCTGGCCCGAGCGTGCGCCGGACCTCGGCGACGTAGTCCGGCGAAGATCCCTCTGCCAGGATCACCCCAAGCCCGAGAGCGCGCGCCAACTCGATGCCCTTTGGGCCGCGTACGCCCAAGCTGAGGGCCGGCGCACGCTCGGGTGGATGGGTCAGCGACACCGAGTCGAGGTGTACGTGCTCTCCTGCGTAGGTGACTTCCTTGCCGTCAAGGAGATCTCGCACCGTCTCCGAGACTTCCCGGAGGCAGGCCATGAGACTTGCCGGGTGCTGACCGACCTGCCTCAGCCATGCGGGCATGCCGTGGCCGATGCCTGCATGGAATCGACCGCCGGATAGACGGGCAACCGAAGCGAACTCCATCGCCAGATACATCGGGTTACGCACGGCCGCAGGTGCGATACCCAGGCCGACCTCGAGTTGAGTGGTCACAGCCAGCGCGCCTGCGACCTGAGCAATGCCGCCGGCTAGCGCCAGGTCTTCGCACACCCACAGTTCGGAGAAGCCCGCCACTTCGGCCGATCGAGCGAGCTGAAGCACGTCCTCGGTAGCACGTGCATCGATCTTGAACCCAATTGCGGGCACGAGGATCCCTTCTTCTTACGCCGATGCAGACAAGCCTCGAACGGTCGGTCAACTTGCCCAAGCTATCGATGAGGCAGCGCGCAGGTAAGACTCAACATGCGCATTCGGCGTACCGGATGATGCACGGTTCGCACAGCCATAGGAGGTCGAAAGACCTGGCACCCGAGATGATTGGAGCTAAACTCGAAGTGTCGGATTGACGTCCGTAGACGTTCCGACACGGCAAGCGGAAGGCGGCGATCACGTGTTCTTGCGCCGCTTCGGTAGAACTCGACAACGTGGCACTTGGTGGAAGAGGCTCGACGGGTATCTAAGCAGCTGCGACAGCCTGAAGTACTCCTCTTGCGGGTACGCCCAAGCGACTCCGATGTACCGAACGGACGACAGGCTGGCCGAGTACTAGTCACGGGATTCGCACGCCGCGTTATGAGATCCGTTGGTGGAGAGGGTGTTTAGCGGGTCCAGTTGGTTCGGTGATTTGGACTGATTGAGCTCGCCCGCGTCGATGACCGGGGCGGTGCCGGAGACGTAGCGTTCGTCTTCGCCGGCCAGATACCCGTCCGCGTTGCTTGCATCGACGGGATCCAGGAAGGGCACCGGCAGGGCACTGCATGACGGTCGCCGCTTCCAGTGCATCATGCTGTTTCGCGCCAGTCTCGGCCCAGCGAAGAAGCTGGTTGTCGGCGAGATCGATGATCATCATCGTGTTCACGTTGGTCGGGTTGATGGAGTTGACCCGGACGTCGCTCAAAGTCCGCCTTCGGGCACGTTGCGTCAGTACTCTCAAGATGAGCAAGAAACACCAACGAACCTGCACACTGCAGCAGCGAAGGCCTGGTTCACTTCATGTCAATGTCCATCGAAGCTGCATTGCAGCTAGAGGTCTTTACCCGCGTTCCGCAAACGGTGTATGCCGGGCGCCGCAATTTCGACCGTCCAGTGCGATGGGTGCATCCAACGGAGATCCCCGACATCGCTCAATTCCTCAGCGGGGGCGAGATGCTCCTTACCGCCGGCTTGGGCATCGGTGACACTGCGGACGGGCAGCGTCAGTACGTTCACGCCATCGACGATGCGCACGCGTCGGTGCTGATCGTGGAGTTGAGCGGACGGGCCTTTGACACGATGCCGGATGCACTCGTCGAAGCCGCGAACGAACGCGAGTTTCCTCTGGTGGGTCTAGCGGGTGAACTGCCGTTCGTCGAGGTATCTGCCCAGGTCCATGAATCGATCATCGATCAGCGTGTTCTCGATCTGAGCGCCTACGAGCGGCTCAACGGCACCTTCATGCAGCTCCTGCTTGCCGGCCGTGACCACGTGCATTTCACCGATGCCTTGGCCAGTGAGGTGGGTCGGCCCGTGGTGTTGGAGGACTCTTCCCGGCAGGTGGTCGCGTATTCGGGGAGCTCTGACATTGGCGACCTCGCCCTGAGGGAGTGGGAAAGGCACTCGCGGATCGACCATGATGCAGCGACTGCCAGCAGCGGCAGCGCCAATCATGCCGACATTTGCACCCGCAAGGCGGTGGTCCTTCGCGGGGAACGGTGGGGATGGCTGCATGTCCTGCACGGCGGCGAGCCGATCGTCGGAACGGCGGGGTACGCAATCGACCGGGCCGCCGACGGCATTGCCATCGCCTTGCTGGGCGCCCGAGAGAGCGGCGCTCGTTCAGCGCAGCGGCAAAACGCGCTCATCAGTCGACTATTGCTCGGCGACATCTCCGGCGACGCGTTCGTGACCCGCGCATTGCGGATCGGCAGGGATCTGCGGGACCGCGACCTGCTGGTGGTGTCGGTGTGCAGAGAGTCGACCGGCGCGAATTCGGGCGAGGATGCCATGGAGGAGTTGTGCCGTTCGCTGCGGGTGCCCGCGGTGGTCGCCGACCTCGGCGAGCACACGTTGGTCATCATGGGCCTGTCCCGGACCAGGTCGGAGAAGCAAGTAGTCGAGCATCTGACTGCGCTGGACCTGCGTGCCGGCATCAGTCGCCCGGTCACGGCAAGTCAGCTGCCTGCCGCAGTCGAACAAGCGCGTAGCGCAGCATCGGTGGCGTTGGCGAAGCCGGATAAGGCGGTGCACCGATTCGACGAACTCGGGGTACTGCGACTGCTGGCTTCACTGGCTGGTGGACCCGAATTGGCTCGCTACATCGAGGATGAACTGGGCCCGCTGCTCAAGCACGACGCCAAGGCGACCAACCCGCTCCTGCCGACCTTGCGCACGTATTTGTCGTGTGATGGAAAGAAGTCGCGAGCAGCCCAGTTGCTATTCATCCAGCGGCGGACCCTGTATTACCGGCTTGAGCGGATCGAGAGCTTGCTTGGGCGCTCGATGGACGACCCGGACAACCGTCAGGCGTTGGTATTCGCGGTCCGCGGACATGACCTGTTGCAGCGTGAGGTCCGCCAGTGAGGTTGGACCGCCACTCATTTCACGATGTGTGCATTGTGACGTCGCGGAATTCTCTGTATGACCATGTCATCTGACAGCCACCGCGCATAGCTTGGAGAGCAACTTCCGCTTGATCGGAGCGGACGGAATTGCCGTGCCGACCAACGGGAGCACTTAGGATGACCCAGCCTGTTCAGGCGCGGCCACTGACGCGGGCCCGTTACGCCGTGTTCGCCCTGTTCGCGTCCTTCGGGGTCGTGTTGTCCACCTGGGCCGTGCATCTGCCGGTGCTGCAGCACAATGTGGGACTGTCCAACGCAACGCTGGGGACGGTATTGCTGATCCTCGGCGCTGGATCGCTGGTGGGCATGCAGCTCAGTGGGGCGCTGGTCGATCGCGTCGGCAGTGGTCGAGTCGCCACGATCGCCGGCGCGGGGTTGGCGGCCGCGATCACGCTACCGCTGACTGCCTCTACGCTCGGGCAGGCCATCGCCGGAGCATTCGTGCTGGGCGTAGCAGCGGGTTGTGCCGACGTTGGAATGAATGCGCTCGCTGTCAGCGTTGAGCGCGATTACGGCCGACCGATCATGGCGTCGTTTCATGCGATGTTCTCCGTCGGAACCGTCGTCGGATCCTTGCTCGGCGCAGCGGGGTTCGCCTTGCGGCTGGGAATCCTTGCGATGACGACGATGATCGCGATCATCTGTCTGGCGATCGTCGGTTCCGCAGTGTGGGCTCTGCGCAACCATCGGGAACGCACGTCCGGCGGCCACCTCGAGGAGGCGCCAGTGCCCGTCGCGCCCACGACTGAGCGCCATCGTCGACGGGTCATCCTGCTTGGAATGCTGGCCTTCCTGTTCCTCCTGTCAGAGGGTTCGGCCATGGACTGGAGCAGCCTGCATGCTCAACAACATTTCGGCGCGCCCCCCTCGCTGGCGGCGTTGGCGGTTGGATCATTCGTGGTGGCCATGACTGCATCCCGTTTCGCGGTGGACCGGGTTGGCCAAGCCATGGGCCCGGTGTGGGTCCTCAGGGGTGGCGCGGTACTCGCAATGCTCGGCATGTTGACCGTCATCCTCGCCCCTGACCTACCCATCGTGCTGGTGGGCTGGGCCTTGTTCGGCGTGGGGCTGGCGGGCGGGTTACCCCAGGTATTCACTGCCGCAGGCAATCTCGGCGGCCTCACATCCGGGCGCACCCTGTCGCGAGTGGTGGGGGTGGGGTACCTGGCGATCATGGGTGGGCCCGCACTAATTGGTTGGATGGTGGAATTGGTGTCGTGGACGGGGGCGCTTCTGGTGCCGTTGTGCGCCATGCTGGTGTGTGTCCTTGCAGCACCGGTCGTGGCCCCCGCCAAACGCGTATGAGTGCGGGCTCGCGCCTTACGTCGCAACCCGCTCCGGAGCGGCCGCGTCGCGTCCTGCCAGCCTGTCGTCCCACACCTGAAGCACGTCCGCAGGGGTGCGCTTGGTCAGGAGGCTGCCTACGACGTAGGCGACGAGGCTCGCGGCCAACCCGTAGTAGATCGGCTCGTTCGCCAACACGTCGCCCACCGCGAACATCGTTCCAAGGGTGACGACGGTTCCGACGGCCATCGACCACAACGCACCGGTGCCCGTCGCACGCTTCCACAGGAAGCCGCCGAGGATGGCCACCAGCAGGCCACCTACCAGAATGTCGTAGGCCACCGTCAACGCGGCCACCACGTCGTTGAGCAGCGCTGCGATCACGATGACGGCGATACCGAGCACCGCCACGTAGAGCCGGTCGGAATGCACGTCATCCGCCCCGTCGCTTCGCTCGCCCCTGCCGCGCTCGGCGTTCTCGCCCTCGGCCGCCTCCGCGCCGCGGCCGATGAGCCGCTCCAGCAGAGGCTTCACGTCGGTGCGCGCCACGGTGGCCGTGGCGATCAGCGCCCCGGACGCGGTGGACATCATCGCCGCGACGGCGGCCGCCAGCACGATGCCACTGATGCCGACCGGCAGGATCGTCTCGGCGATCTGCGCGTACACGTCGTCCTTGGCCTTCACGTCGGGCAGGAACGTCGACGCAGCCATGCCGATGACCGCGCCCGCGACGCCGTACAGCACGCAGTAGACCGCCGCCGTCGTCCCGCCCCATTTGGCGACCTGGGGCGAGCGCGCAGTGAACACCCGCTGCCAAATGTCTTGGCCGATCAGCATTCCGAAGCTGTAGACGACGAAGAACGTGATGATCGTCGGTATTCCGATCGCGCCGAGGTCGAACACGGTGTCTCCGGCACGTTCCCTGATGCCGTCGAAGCCGCCCGCCTTGTTCCAGGTGAACGGCAGCAGCAGGAAGAAGATGCCGATCGTCTTGAGCACGAACTGCACCATGTCGGTCAACGTGATCGACCACATGCCGCCGATCGAGGAGTAGAGCATGACGATCGCACCGCCGATGATCACCGACACCGTCCGGTTGGTGTTGAACAGCACGTTGAAGACCGTGGCGTAGGCGATCGTCGACGTCACCGACAACATCAGCGTGTAGGCGACCATGACGATCCCGGATGCTGCCGTGGCGTCGACGCCGTAGCGCAGTTTGAGCATCTGCGCGACGGTGTAGACCTTCAACCGCTGGATACGTCCGGCGAAGACGAGGCTCAACAGCAGCAGGCCGACGGCGATGGACACCACCAGCCACATCCCCGAGATGCCCCATTTGTACCCGAGGCCGACGCCGCCGACCGTGGATGCGCCGCCCAGTACGACGGCGGCCATCGTGCCGGTGTACATCGCGGGGCCGAGCCGGCGCCCGGCGACGAGGAAGTCGGCCGAGTCCTTCGTTCTCGACTTGCCCCAGAAGCCGAACGCGAGCATGGCCGCGAGATAGAAGACGATGATGGCGATGTCAATGGGCTTGCCCATGGTGAAACTCCTCAGAGGTGGGTGGGGGCGAACATGCGCAGAAGCGCGGGAAGGACGACCACGGCCGGGCCGCGGGTGGTGAAGGTGCCTGCGACGATCTCGCCGACGGTGTCGAGCGTCGCCACGTGGGCGGGGATGCCGAAACTCGCTGCCAGGGCGGCGAAGTCGGGTCGGGACAATTCGGTGGCGGTGGCTTGGCCGAACGCGTCGGTCATGTATTCGCGCAGGATTCCATAGCCGCCGTCGTCGACGATCAGCCAGGTGACGTCGGCGTCGTGTTGGCGGGCCGTGGCCAGTTCGGCGATCGAGTACATGGCGCCACCGTCACCGGACACGGCGAACGTCCGCTCACCGGAACCGATCGCCGCCGCCACCGCCGCCGGGTAGGCGAACCCGAGCCCACCCGCGCCTTGGGCGGAATGGAACTCGCCGTCGAGTGGATCCCACGCCGACCATGCCCAGTACGCGGCAATCGTCATGTCCCAGAACGTGTGTGCGCCACTGGGGACCGCGGCCCGCAGGTCACGCATCAGTGCCAGCTCTGCGGCGACGCCCTGTTCGGCGAGCCTGCGCTGCACCGACTTTCGCAGTTCGGCCGCCGTCCGCTCGCCTGCGCCGCCGTCCTTACTCGAGACCTGCTTGGCCATCGCCTCGAGCGCGAGTGCGGCGTCGGCATGGATGCCGAGGCCGGGATGGTTGGCTTCGAGCACCCGCGGTTCGGCATCGACGTGGATGAGCCGGCCGCGCGGTGCGAACGTGAAGTAGTTGCTCGTCACCTCACCCATCGCGGTGCCGACGGCCAGCAGCACGTCGGCGTCCTCCAGGAGCTCAGTGGTGTACCGGTCCTCGATCCACGATGCCGCCGACAGCGGGTGGTCGAAGCGGATGGCGCCCTTGCCGCCCACGGTCGAGACCACCGGCGCGCCAAGCAGTTCGGCGAGGGCAGTCAGCGCTGCGGGCCCGCCCGCGGAGCGGCGCACTCCGCCGCCGGCCAGGATCACCGGTCGCGACGCGGAATCGAGCAGCGCCGCCGCCTCGGTGATGAGCTCGGCCCGGGGTGGCCGCTCGGCGACCCTGGCCACCACCGACGTCACCGGGGGCCCATCGGTCGGCTCGAGCAGCACGTCCTCGGGGATCTCCACCCAGGTGGGCCCTGCGGGGGCCGACTGGGCCAGCGCCCACGCGTCGGCCAGCAGGCTGGGGATCTCGGACGCTTGACCGACGACGGCGGTGCTCTTGGTGACGTTGGTGGCGCTGCGCTGTTGGTCGTCGAGTTGGTGCAGCATGCCCCGCCGAAGGCCGAGCCCGGCCCGAGGCACCTGGCTGGTGACGACGAGCAGCGGTACGCCCGTCGCGTACGCCTCCTGGAGCGCGCCCAGTGCGGTGAGCGCACCGGGTCCGGTGGACAGGAACAGCACGCCGACTTCGCCGGTGGCCCTGGTGTATCCGTCGGCGCCGAACGCGGAGTTGTTCTCGATGCGTGAGCTGACGAACGTCAGGTCGCTGCGCCGGATCGCGTCGAACAGGCCGAGCGCGTGCTGACCGGGGATGCCGAAGACGTGCGAAACCCCTAGCGCGGCCAGGGTTTCGACGACGACGTCGCCACCGTTGCGGGCGTGCGTCACGTGAGCGTCTCCTCGTGTCGTAGTGCCAGGAGCGACACCAGGTCGTAGGCGACGTGTGAGGCGGCCACCCCGGTGATCTCGGCGTGGTCGTAGGCGGGGGCGACCTCCACGACGTCGGCGCCGATGAGGTTCAATCCGCGGAAACCTCGCAGGATCTCGAGCAGCTCACGGCTGGTGATGCCGCCGGCCTCGGGGGTGCCGGTGCCGGGCGCATGCGCAGGATCGAGCACGTCGATGTCGATGGAGACGTACACCGGCCGGTCGCCGAGGCGCTGCCGCAACTTGTCGACCACCTCGACCACGCCTTGGTAGTACACGTCCGACGACGTCACGATGCCGAATCCGAACCGCCTGTCGTCCTCGAGATCCTTCTTGCCGTACAGCGGCCCGCGGGTGCCGACGTGGCTGAGCGCCTCGGTGTCGAGGATGCCTTCCTCGACCGCCCGCCGGAACGGCGTCCCGTGCGTGTACTCGGCCCCGAAGTAGGTGTCCCAGGTGTCCAGGTGCGCATCGAAGTGCACCAACGCGACCGGGCCGTGTCGCTGTGCGGCGGCCCGAAGCAGCGGAAGGGCGATCGTGTGATCTCCACCGATCGTCACCAGTCTGGTTCCGTCCGAGGTCAACTCGACCGCGGCGGCTTCGATGGTCTCGATGGCCTCGTGAATGTTGAACGGGTTCACCGCGATGTCGCCTGCGTCGGCGACCTGAGCGATTTCGAACGGCGAGACGTCCATCGCGGGGTTGTAGGGCCGCAGCAGTCGCGACGCCTCACGTACGTAGGTGGGGCCGAAGCGGGCGCCCGGCCGGTAGGACACCCCGGAGTCGAACGGAACCCCGGCGACGACGATGTCGGCGCGTGGTACCTGATCGAGGCGGGGGAGCCGGGCGAACGAGGCCGGGCCCGCGAACCGTGGCGTCTTGGAGGCGTCGATGGGGCCGACGGTGGTAGTCATGGGTGAAACTCCTCGTGGGGCAGGCGATCAGGCGGGCATGGGCGAGAGGTGCTCGTGGACGGCGAGGAGGCGGTCGCCGTCGAGCACGAAGACGATGGACTCGCGCTCGCGCAACGTGGTCTCCTGCCCATCGACCGAAGTGACGGTGTCGCACGTGTGAGTGAGCACGGCGAAGTAAGCGAACGTCTGCACCAGACGATCGCTGCTGACGCAGGACACCACCCGCCATCCGGAGTCGAGCCAGGATGCCCACACCGTCTCGTAC
>NZ_JAVRPS010000661.1:0-7877 GCF_032162105.1 Mycobacterium sp.
TCAGCCCAATCGGCCATGGCGTGATGCACCTGGCTGCCGTAGGCACCCACGGTGCAGGACGGTTTGGTGCAGCCGCCGTCGCGGGCGATCAGCATGATCCGCTGGGCGGGGGAGGCGACGCGGCGGGTGCGGAACAAGTCCAGTGCCGATCCGGTGGCCTTGTCGAACACCGCCAGATCGAGGTGGGAGTGGTTGGCCAGGCGGATCACGTCTTTGATCGGCATGATGGTGCCGCCACCGGTGACGCCGACCCCGGCCCGGGACTCCAGGTCCTGCAGGGTGGTGCGGATGATGGTCATGACCGGCAACCCGTTGAGCTGGCCCAACTGCCCGCTCATCAACGCGATGCGCCCGACCGCGACCAGCGCGTCGTGGCGGCGTTGTTCGATGCTGCGGTGATCGTTGTCGATTTGCGCCTGGGTCGGGGTGCCGGAGGTGCAAGGTTCGTCGTCGTCGGGGTTGCACATGCCCGGCGCGGCGTACTTGGCGAAGATCGCCTCCCACGTCGCCCACGCCTCCGGAGTCAATTGGCCTCTGACCGGCGTCATCGCGTCGGTGCCCTGCTTGCCCTTCGACAAACCCCGCCGTCGGGCCCGTTCGCGCTCGTCGGGTTCGGGTCCGTCCTGATCGAGTAGGAACAACCTGAGGTCGGCACAGTCGTGTAGTTCCTTCGGTCCCGCACCCAGGGCGGTGCGGACCAGGTCCACTTCGATCTGGACGCGGGTGGCGGCGTCGACCCATCCCGGCACCTTGGCCATCGCCTTGCGGATCACCTCGACGTGCTCACCATTGATCGACCCGTGCGCCGCCGCGGCGGCGGTCGCCTCCAACACCGGCGCCAAGGGTTCTCCGGTCAACGCCCGGCGTGGCCCAAACAACGCAGCGTCGCCGAGCCTGCGGTTGGCTTCGGTAGTCGAGATGCGCCACCGAATCGTCAGCACGTCGCGCCAGGACTTGGCGCCCATCTCCTTGGGTGTGGTCTCGGACTGCAGCCGGGCCAGCATCCGGTGGCTCTGGGTGGGCAGTTGACGGGTCAAGATTTCCAGCTCGTCGCCGACCACGAGCACTTCGTCCTTGGTCAAGGTGTCCATCGACGCAGCGGCGAGCATCGCGTAGCCGGCGCGCATCATCGCCAACCCCTCACGCACCTCGGCCACCGACATAGCTCGAACATACGTGCGACCACCGACAGAAACCGCTCGAATGTGACTATTGAAACTCAAGTGGCAGAACGGATTACAGTGGAAGTTGAGAAACCCCAGGCCGCAAGTGCGACCCGTGGACCATTCGCCACCCGGCATCAAAAGCCTCTAAATCTGCATCGCGCAATCCCGCCAACGTGCGCCGGAAATAATTGCAGGCCCGCCGCCGTTCACCACCTTGCGATGTTATGTAACGTTGTTCCATACGAGCGTTCATCGCCCGAAAGAAGGGCTGCACCATGACCAACGTCGTCTTCATCCATGGCCTGTGGATCTCCCACACCGCATGGCAACCGTGGATCGAACGCTTCGCCGAGCAGGGCCACCACGCCATCGCCCCGGCATGGCCCGGCGAGCACGGCACCGCCGAAGAGACCCGCCTTCACGCCGCGGACCAAGCGGGGATCGGGATCGACGAACTGACCGAGCACTTCGCACGCGTGCTCGAACAGTTCGACACCCCACCGGTGGTGATCGGGCACTCCTTCGGCGGCCTGATCGCTCAGAAGCTGTTGGGGCAGAACAAGGCTGCCGCGGCGATCGCCATCGACCCAGCCCCCATCAAGGGCGTCAAGCCGCTGCCGATCGCTCAACTGCGCTCCGCGTTTCCCGTCCTGGGCAACCCCCTCAACCGAGGACGCGCCAAGGGCCTCACCGAGGCGCAGTGGCGCTACGGATTCGGCAATGCGTTGACCGTCGATGAATCCGATGCCCTCTGGGCGCAGTGGTCGATTCCGTCGCCCGGCAAGCCGTTGTTCGAAGCGGCCGTCGCGAACTTCTCTGCCAATTCGCCGGCCAAGGTCGACACCACCAACGGCACGCGAGGCCCGCTGCTGATCACCGCAGGCAGTGCAGACCACACCGTGCCCTTCGTATCTGCGAAGGCCGCCCACGGGCTCTACCAGAAGTCAGGCGTCACTACGGATTTCCACGAGTTCGAGGGACGCGGACACTCGTTGACCATCGACCACGGATGGCGTGACGTCGCCGACACCACCCTTTCCTGGATGACCCACCGACAGGTCGACGCGCTGACATGAGCAAGACCCCGGTTCGCCGGCGCACTGCCAGCCATCAGGTCTCGGCCGCGTTACTCGACGCGGCCGAGACGGTGCTGGATCGCGACGGAACCGGCGGCGTCACCGTCCGCGCCGTCGCGCATCAGGCCGCCGTCTCACCCATGAGCGTGTACAACAGGTTCGAGCACAAAGAAGGCTTGATCGTCGCACTGGCCACCCGGACCTTGGAGCAGCTTGTCGAAGCGATCGACGTCCCCGAGGACATCGAGCCGGTTGAGCGCTTTCGCCTGGCGTGCCGATGCTACCGGGACTTCGCGCTGCGGCATCCCGCCCGATACTCGTTGATCTTCGGGACGGGCAGCCCTCTGGCGGACCAATCGTCGGAGGTGGCGGATTCCGGTCACGCAGTGTTCACCGTTTTGGTTGATCTGATCCGCGCAATGGGAACTGGGGTACGCGAACGTGATTCGACCGAATCCGCCCAGATCGTGTGGAGCGCTGTCCACGGTGCCGTCACCATCGAACACGCCGGAATCGGCCAGACCCCCAACGCGGCGGCCACCTTTGAACGCATGCTAGACCTTCTCGCCGACAGGCTCGCAGATGGCCAGTGACCCAACGTCACTGCGATTCCCACACCACCTCGTCGGGGGTCTTGTCCGGCCGCAACCCACGCCAACTGGGCTGACGCAGCCGGCCATCCGACGTCCGCTCGCTGTAACGCACCTCCCCCACCAACTCCGGGCGCACGTACGTCACGCCCTTCGCGTCGGGTCCGGTAAGCCTTGCCGTGAAAGGGGATTCGTCGGTATGCAGCGGCGCCAGCGTCTTCTTCAACGCCGCCAGATCCCTATCGGTGAATCCGGTCCCAACACGGCCTGCGAAGTCCAGCCCGCCGTCCCCCGGTACACCGATCAGCAGCGCGCCGATGCCGCTGGTGCGGCCACCCTCACCCGCCCGCCACCCGCCGATGACGACTTCCTGCGTCAACCAGAGCTTGTCCTTGATCCACGACTGCGAGCGCCGCCCTGGCTGGTAGGTGGAGTCGCGCTTCTTGGCGACTACGCCCTCCCACCGTTGCGACCTGGCGTACTCGAGCGCCTCGGCACCGTCGCCGGGGAGTTGCTCGGGGACGATCAACCCGCCGCTGTCGGCCAGCACCTCGAGTATCCTTCTGCGGTCGGAGTACTTGGCGCGCAACAGGGGTCGTCCGTCCAGTTGCAGCACGTCGAAGGCCCAGAACTCGATGTTGGCTCCGGCTCCGCGGTTCTGCATCGCGCCGAAGCTCGGAACGCCGGACTCGTCGAGCGCGACGACCTCCCCGTCGAGGATGACGTGATGGTCGGCCAGATCGGCGGCCACCGCCTCGAGTTGGGGGAACTCACGCGTGACGTCACGGCCACTGCGCGAGCGCAATTCGAGTGTTCCGTGGTCGGCGTCGACCAGCAGCCGGTAGCCGTCCCACTTGCCCTCGAATGCCCACACGACGGAGTTGAGCCGGCCCACCGAACCATGCGTCGCCAGCATCGGCGCCAAGTCCTTGGGCGAGAAGCTCGCCTGCTCCTTCATCCTGTGCGCCAGCCAGTTCTTGCCGTCGGTCTGAATCAGCGCGTAACGGCCGGAGACCTTCGCGCCGTGCAACGTGACGATCACTTCTCCTTTTTCTTCCGCGCCTTCTGCAGGGTCGCGGAACTTCTCGGTCTCGTAAGTGCCTGAATCCCAGACGATCACGTTGCCGCCGCCGTACTCCCCGGCCGGAATCGACCCCTCGAACGTGGCGTACTCCAGCGGGTGGTCCTCGGTGTGCACGGCGAGGTGGTTCACCGACGTGGTCTCCGGCAGGTTCTTCGGCACGGCCCACGACACCAGCACGCCGTCGCGTTCGAGCCGGAAGTCGTAGTGCAGCCGGCGGGCGTGATGTTCCTGAATTACGAAGCGGTCGTTGTTACCCATGGCGGGCGCCTCCGCAGGCACCGGCTCGGGGGTCTTGCCGGGGTCGCGCATGCGGCGGTAGGTGGTGAGCTTGTCCGCCACCGGCGCGTCCTCGTCCAGTGCGGCGAACAGGTCGCCGTCACGTTCGGCGCGCTCCAGCACCTCGTCGAAGCGCAAGTGGCGCAGGTCCGGATCCCCCATCTCCTCCCAGGTCCGCGGCGCGGCCACCATCGGCTGGTCCCGGCCGCGCATCGAGTACGGCGCGATCGTGGTCTTGGCCGAGCTGTTCTGGCTCCAGTCCAGGAACACCTTTCCGTCGCGCAGGCTGCGCGTCATGGTGGCGGTGACCTGCTTCGGCATCGCCTGCTCCAGCTGCTGAGCCACCTTGCGCGCCAACACCGATGCGCCGTGCGAACTGATCGGATCGGCCAGCGGCACGTAGAGGTGCACGCCCTTGCTGCCGCTGGTGAGCGGGTAGGTGTCCAGCCCGATGTCGCTCATCAACTCCCTGACCGCGCCTGCCACCTCGCTCAGTTGGGGCATCGTCACGCCCTCGCCGGGGTCGAGGTCGAACACGATGCGCGTCGCGCGCCCCGGAGTGTCATTGCCCGCAAACCGCCACTGCGGCACGTGCACCTCGAGCGCGGCCTGCTGCGCGATCCAGGCCAGCCCCTCAGGGGTGTCGATGATCGGGTAGGTGGTGGTGCCCGACTTGTGCGTGATCGAGCCGCGGTGCAGCCAGTCCGGCGCCGAGGACGCCAGCTGCTTTTCGAAGAAGGCCGGCTGCTCGACGCCATTCGGCCAGCGCTTGCGGGTGACGGGCCTGCCTGCGATGTGCGGCAACATCACGTCGGCGATCGCGACGTAGTACTCGAAGATCTCGGCCTTTGTGGTGCCCGTCGCCGGGTAGAGCACCTTGTCGGGGTTGGTCAACCGCACCCGCTCGAAACGCTCCACTCAGCCAGTATCGCGCGGAGGATGGTTCGCCTCGCGGGAAGACGTCAATCGTCGTCGTCGATCTCCAGGACCGCGAACGGTGCGGTCGGCACCTCGGCGATGGCCAACTTCGCCGCGGAGTCGGTGGGGATGACGTCGCGGGCCAGCGCCGCGAGCGCCTTGTTGGTGCCGACGTCGTGACCGGCCTGCTCGCTGAGCAACCACCGCACTTCGAGAAGATCGCAGTAGGCCTGGATGGCGGTGCCGGTGTGGTGGACGACGCTGTGCGCGAGCTGTTGGTACGGAGTGAGTACTTCCATCACCCACAGTCGCGCGGCCGTGGACTCGTCGACGTCGTGGCCCGCTTCCCTGCGCAACTGCACCTGATAGGCGTGCAGGTCGCCGAGCAGAATGCGGGCCTGCCCTTCGCCGACGTCCAGGCCGGTGAGCTCTCGGAGTCGCTGCGCGTGGTAGCGCCGATCGCCAACGGCCACACGGATTCTCAGTTGGCTCGGATCGTCGCTGACCGGCTGCAGGGATACTTCGTCGACGGCGAAGCCGAGCTCGTTGAGGCGGCGGACGGTCCCCTCGACGCGGTACCGGTCGGTGAAACCGAATACCGGCTCGGCATGCAGGGCCTCCCACAGCGTGTCGTACCGAACCTGGATGTGTTCGGCCTCGGCGATCAGCGTGTCCTGCAACTCCTCCGGAGAATCGAGTCGCTCGGCGAGGTCCAACATCCCCATCGCGACGTTCTCCACGAGGATCTCGAGGTCGTGCTGACGCTGGCCCCGGCTCAACGCCGGGTGCACCTCGGAGGTCTCGGCGTCGACGAGCCACGCCTGAAGCAGCTGGCCGTCGCGGGAGAATAGCGTGTTCGCCAGCGAGCAGTCACCCCAGAAGACGCCGTGGCGATGCAGTTCCACCAATAGTCCGGCCATCGCATCGAACAATCGCGCGCGGTGCTTGGGCTGGTCGGGCGGCAGGCGCATGAACAGGCGGCGGTACTGCCAGGACCCCTCGAGGTAGCGGGTGACCAGGATCGCAGTGTCGAACTCGGGCTGCAGCACCAGACCGGCCGGACGAACGGCGGGCAGCCCCATGTCCTCGAGCCGTCGCAGGACGTCGTACTCCTTGATCGCGAGCCGCGGCGGCATGTCCTTGACCGCCCAGAGCTGATCGTCGGCGTCGACGAACTTCACCAGGTGACGGCTGGGTCCGACCGCGATGTCGCGCAGCGCAACGTCTGGAACAAGCCATTCCGACAACGGCCGGTCCCACGGTAGGGCGAGAAGACCCGGAGTTGGTGCGCGGAGCCGGAACTCCGGCGCGCGCATGTTCAATTCGCTCCTCGCGTCCGCGGAAGTCAGTTGATGCGCTCGCCCGTCTCGGGGTGGAACAGGTGCACCGCACCCTCGGCATGCCTGTGCAACCGCACCGTGTCGGCCAACTTGGGCGCCTTGCGCGGGTTGCATCGCGCCACCAGCTCGACGCCGGAGCCCGCGTGCGTGTACACGTAGGCCTCGCTGCCGAGGTCCTCGACGAGGTCGACGACGACCTCAACTCCACCGGACTCGGTGATTTCCAGTTGCTCGGGCCGGATTCCGAAGGTGACCTCCGACAGGCCTGCGGCGCTCAGCTTGGTCAGATCGTCGCGTTCGAGTTCCAGCGTCGAGTCACCGATCTTGACGCCGTCGGCGGTGACCGGGAGTGTCACCAGGTTCATCGCGGGCGATCCGATGAAGCCGGCGACGAACGCGTTGTCAGGCCTGTCGTACAACTCGTTGGGCGAGGCGAACTGCTGCAGCTTCCCGAAGCGCAGCACGGCCACGCGGTCGCCCATCGTCATGGCCTCGACCTGGTCGTGGGTGACGTAGACGGTGGTGGTGCCGAGCCGGCGCTGCAGGGCGGCGATCTGGGTACGGGTCTGCACGCGCAGTTTCGCGTCCAGATTCGAAAGTGGCTCGTCCATGCAGAACACCTGCGGTTCGCGGACGATGGCACGGCCCATCGCGACGCGCTGACGCTGACCGCCGGACAGCTTGGCGGGCTTGCGATCCAGGTGCTCCGTCAGGTCGAGGACCTTGGCGGCCTCCTCGACCTTCTTGCGCCGTTCCGCGGCCGATACCCCGCGCAGCTTGAGTGCGAAACCCATGTTCTCGGCGACCGTCTTGTTCGGGTACAGCGCATAGTTCTGGAAGACCATCGCGATGTCGCGGTCCTTGGACGGGACACCGGTCATGTCCTTGCCGCCGATCTCGATGGCGCCCTCGTCGATGTCTTCGAGGCCGGCCAGCATCCGCAGTGCGGTGCTCTTGCCCGAGCCGCTTGGTCCGACCAGGACGACGAACTCGCCGTCCTGGATGTCGAGGTTGAGCGAGTCGACCGCGAGTTTGTCCGAACCCTCGTAGATGCAAGAGGCGTTTTTGTAGGTGATTGCAGCCATGATCTGTTCTCCTTCGAGATGAGGTGAGTGAGGGGAGTTACTTGATCGCGCCGAACGAAAGTCCACGCACCAACTTGTTTTGGGCGAGCCACCCGCAGAGGATCACGGGAAGCGCGGCCATGGTTGCGGCCGCTGAAAGCACGGCCCAGTACTGACCCTCACCGGCGATGAATCCGACGAGATAAACGGGCATGGTCTGAGCGTTCACCGCGGTCAGGTTCACCGCGAGGAAGAACTCGTTCCAGGCGAAGATCACACAGATGAGCGCAGTGGCCGCGATGCCGGGTGAGACCAACGGAAGGATCACCTCTCGCACCGATCGCCACAGACTCGCGCCGTCCA
>NZ_JAVRPS010000662.1:0-3036 GCF_032162105.1 Mycobacterium sp.
CGAACACCTCGAGGTGTACGATCGACACCTTCTCGAAGGTGCCCGAAGGCGCGAACGGTGACAGGAAGTCGCGGGCGCGGCGCCCCACGATGGGGATGGTCATCCGGTGTACCTCGTCCTCGGTGACCACGTTCCGGGTCGATAATTCGGCGAGCGTCTCCATCACGGCGTCCAGCAGTGGCCGGTAGCCGAACTCGCCGTCCTCGCCGATCGCCAGCGTCATCACGACCAGTCGCCCGCCCGGGCACAGTTCGCGACCGCGGAACGCGACGAACTCGTGCCAGTCGTGTGCGGCCTGTTTGGCGTAGGCGGTGCATACTTTCTCGTCCCGGCTGGACGACACCACGATGTGATCGGGAATGGGGATCGGAACCCGTCCCAGCCACTGGACCGACCACGACGACCAGGCCAGGTTCACGCTGTTGGACGGCAGTATCTGGGTGTAGAACGAGCGTCCCACCGCCGACGCGAACGACGCATTGTCCTTCTTGAGGTAGGTGTCCGGGTCGTCGCTCAACGTTTGGAAGAGTTCGCTGAAATCGTTCTGGGGCACGTCGGTGTGCGTGACCAGCACGGAGTGTTCGGGCCGGGTCCGCGCGCGCAACCTGCCGATCGCAGCGCCGATCGGCAGAAGCGAGTTGTGCCCGGTTGCCGCGCCGTAGTCGGCGATGACGATGGGGCGCGGCGACCGGGGGATGGGCACCACGTCGGCCGCCTGCTCGAAAAGCGTTATCGCCCGCTGCAATCCGGCGGCCTGCAGCCGGGAACCTGCGGTGTAGGAGCCGCTGTCGATCGGCTCCGGCCGCACCACGATGCTCGATTCGGGCATGAGTCAAACGGTAGCCCAGAACTGGGCAAACAACCCTGACCGATTGGCGCGGCTTTGACGACTTCGCCGTGACAGACTGCGCAACATGAGTCGCCGGACCGCCCCGCGGGCCCTGACCACCGTCGCCGTGGTGACCATGGTGGTGTCGGTCATCGGCTTCATCGCCACGCTGATCCTCAACGCCTTCGTGTTCGACGAGTACGACGCGTTCGGCGAGGTCCCGATCCCGGGATCGAGCAGTCTGCACCTGCCCGCCGGTGAGGTGACGATCACCTTCCACACGGTGCTCGTCGGCAGCACCAGCGGCAGCGGCCTGCCCGTCCCGCCGATGTCGATCAACATCGCCCCGCCGGCCGGCGTGCCCGACCCCGTGCTCACCGAGGACATCGGCAGCACGACGACGGTGAACAACGATGCCAGGGTGCGGGTGTGGGTGGCGCAGGTCGCGGCCGAGGGCACCTACGACATCACCAGCGACGGCAATGTCAGCGCGTTCCTGGACCCCCGGCTGGCGTTCGGCCACGGCAGCAGCCATGGCAATCTGCCGATCATCTTCGCGGCGATCTTCGGCCTTGCCGTCGTCGACCTGATCATCGCGCGAATCTGGGCGAGCAGGGTCAGGCGAAGCGAGTCACCGGTGGTCGGCTACCAACCCCCGACGGCCTACCCACCGCCGCCTGCGACGTTCACGCAACCCGCCGACCCGTACATCCCCACCGACCAGGGTGTCCGCATCGAGCAGCTCAATACGCTTGCCCGGCTGCGTGATTCGGGCGCACTCGCCGAATCGGAGTACGAGGCCGAGAAGAAGCGGGTCCTCGACGGGAGTTAGTGGCCGCGCGCGACCCACTCGTCGTAGTGCACGATCTCGTCGCCGATCACGGTGCTGTCGCCGTGCCCGGTGTAGACGACGGTCTCCCCGGGCAGCATGCCCAGACGTTTCGAGATGGAATCGAGAATGGTCGGAAAGTCGGAGTAGGACCGCCCGGTGGCTCCAGGGCCGCCCTGGAACAGGGTGTCACCGCTGACGACCGCGTTCAGGTCGGGCACATACCAGCACACCGATCCCGGCGAGTGTCCCGGGGTGTGCAGCGCACGGAGTTCGACACCGCCGACCGAGAGCGCCGCGCCGTCCTCGAAGGAACGAAAGTCCTTGTCCGGATGTGTCATTCGCCATAGCACGTCGTCGGCCGGATGTAAGAGCACCGGCGCGTCGAGCGTCTCGCCGAGCTCGGGTGCGACGGTGATGTGGTCGTTGTGGCCATGTGTGCAGACCACCGCCACGACGTTGCGGCCGCCGACCGCTTCGATGATGGGTGCGGCGGAGTGTGCGGCGTCGAACACTATGACGTCGGAGTCGTCGCCGATCAGCCAGATGTTGTTGTCGACGTCCCAACTGCCGCCGTCGAGTTCGAACTTGCCGCTGGTGACCAGGCGATCGATGGCGACCACTAGAGGATCACCACGGACCGCAGCACCTCACCGGCGTGCATCTTGTGAAAGGCGTCCTCGATGCCGTCGAGTCCGATGCGCTCGGAGACGAACTTGTCCAGCGGCAGCCGTCCCTGCAGGTAGAGGCTGATCAGGGTGGGGAAGTCGCGTTCGGGCAGGCAGTCGCCGTACCACGCCGACTTCAGCGACCCGCCGCGGGAGAAGAAGTCCACCAGCGGCATGTCGATGCGCATGTCCGGGGTCGGAACGCCCACCAGCACAACGGTTCCGGCGAGATCGCGGGCGTAGAACGCCTGCTTCCAGGTCTCGGGACGGCCGACCGCGTCGATCACGACGTCGGCGCCGTTGCCGTCGGTGAGATCCTGGATGGTCTCGACGACGTCGAGTTCCTTGGCGTTGATGGTGTGGGTGGCGCCGAACTCGCGGGCCCACTTCAGTTTGGTGTTGTCCGTGTCGACGGCGATGATCCGCCTGGCGCCCACCAGCGCCGCGCCGGCGATCGCCGCGTCACCCACACCGCCACAACCGATCACCGCGACGGTGTCGTCCCGGCTGACCGCTCCGGTGTTGACCGCAGCACCAAGGCCGGCCATCACGCCGCAGCCGAGCAGGCCGGCGACCGCGGGGTCGGCCTGCGGATCGACCTTGGTGCACTGGCCCTGGTGCACCAGCGTCTTGTCGGCGAACGCGCCGATGCCCAGTGCCGGGGTGAGTTCGGTGCCGTCGGTCAGCGTCATCTTCTGTTCGGCGTTGAA
>NZ_JAVRPS010000663.1:0-3668 GCF_032162105.1 Mycobacterium sp.
TGGCGGTGGCGGAGGGATTTGAACCCTCGGACGGGGGTTACCCGTCACACGCTTTCGAGGCGTGCTCCTTAGGCCGCTCGGACACGCCACCGTGTGGCACCTTACCGGTCGACGGCCCCGCTAATCCAATCGCAAACCGGTCGGCTCTTCGCGCAAGCGCTCATCGCTGGCGCGCGAAGAACGCCGCCAGCGGCGCCGCGCACTCCTCGGCCAGCACGCCGCCCCGCACCTCGGGCCGGTGTGTCAGCCGCCGGTCGCGCACCACGTCCCACAGCGAGCCGACCGCCCCAGTCTTGGGCTCCCACGCGCCGAACACCAGACGCGACACCCGTGCCATCACCAGCGCGCCAGCGCACATCGTGCACGGTTCGACGGTGACCGCCAGCGTCGCGCCCTCGAGTCGCCAACCGTCACGCAGAACCGTGGCAGCCGAGCGCAATGCCAGGATCTCGGCGTGCGCGGTGGGATCGCCGAGCTCCTCACGGGCGTTGGCCGCTCGCGCCAGCTCGGTGCCGTCGGGGCCGAACACCACCGCGCCGATGGGTACGTCCCGCGGACCGGCAGAGCCTGCGGCGTCCAGGGCGAGGCGGATCAGCTGTTCGTCGGTCACCGATCGAGACGGTCGACCACGGCGGACATCTCGTCGCCGAAGCCCATCTCCTGTGCGATGCGGGCCAGCTGCTCGTCGGCGTAGTCGTCGTCGGAGAGGATGATGCTCAGCACCCCCTCGTTGAGGCCGACGTCGGCCAGTACGCCCAGATCACCCTCCTCGAACGGGTCCTCGTCGTCGAGTTCGGCCGGGTCGAGGTCGGCGTCGAGTTTCTCCAGGATTTCGGCCGCGATGTCGTACTCCAGTGCGGCGGTCGCATCCGACAGGAACAACCGGGTGCCTGCGGGAGCGGGCCGGACGATGACGAAGAACTCGTCGTCGACGTCGAGCAGCCCGAAGACCGCGCCGGCGCTGCGCAGTTCTCGCAACTCGGTTTCGGCGGCGCTGAGGCTGGTCAATGCGGCCGGGCGCATCGCCGTGCAACGCCACTTTCCGTCCTCTCGGACGACCGCCACGCCGAAGCCGTCGGGGAGATCTGCAGCCTGGTTCTTCGCCTGCGCGCGCTGTGCTCCCATGAAACCAACGCTAGTCCCAGACCTGGCGCTTTGACCAGCCATCGTGCCGATGCCTGGTGCAGGCACGATCGGGCGGTGTGCCAACCTTGAGCGGTGACCACTCCGGTGTGCGTTCTTGGCTTGGGGCTCATCGGCGGCTCGGTGCTGCGGGCAGCAAAGGCCGCCGGCCGCGAGGTCTTCGGATACAACCGGTCGGTCGACGGCGTCGACGCCGCCCGATTCGACGGATACGACGCCACGGACAGCATCAACGACGTCCTGGCGCGCGCTGCCGACACCGATGCGCTCATCGTTCTGGCCGTTCCCGTGCCAGCCCTGCCGATCATGCTCGGCCACATCCGGACCGCGGCCCCTAAGTGTGCGCTGACCGACGTGACCAGCGTGAAAGGTGCTGTCCTGCAGGAGGTCCGGGACCACAGCCTCGTCGACCGATTCGTCGGTGGGCACCCGATGGCCGGAACGGCGCGATCGGGCTGGGCGGCGGGAAACCCACGCCTGTTCGTCGGCGCACCGTGGGTGATCAGCGTCGACGACCACGTCGATCCGGACGTGTGGGCGACGGTGATGCAGCTGGCGCTGGACTGCGGTGGTGTCGTCGTCCCGGCCCGTTCCGACGAGCACGACGCCGCGGCCGCGGCCATCTCGCACCTCCCTCACCTGCTCGCCGAAGCACTCGCGGTGACGGCAGGCGACGTGCCTCTGGCGTTCGCCCTGGCCGCGGGTTCGTTCCGGGACGGCACGCGGGTGGCGGCGACGGCGCCCGACCTGGTCCGCGCCATGTGCGAGGCGAACTCCGAACAGCTGAACGGCGCCCTGGACCGCACGATCGACCTGCTCACCCTGGCCAGGGACCACCTGGCGGCCGGGCAGCCGGTGACCGAGCTGGTGGAGGCGGGCCACGCCGCGCGGATGCGCTATGACAGCTTCAGCAGGCCGGAGATCATCACGGTCACGATCGGTGCCGAGAATTGGCGCGACGAGCTCGCCGCCGCGGGCCGCGCAGGCGGCGTGATCAGATCCGCTCTGCCAGTCCTGGATAGTCGAGGATGAAGCCCTCGTCGTCGACGGTGATCGTGGTGTCGGCGACCGGCGAGACCAGCTTGATGCCTCCACTGACGTCGGAGCCCGCACTGCTGTAGCTGATGTTCACCTGCTCGACCGAGAGCTCGGGCAGCCGCACATACACCACGGGCAGCGAGATCGAGTCGGCACTCCGATACAGGCCGGTACGGCGGATGGGCAATGCGTTGAAGAAGGGGCTGAAGATCACGTCGACGTCGAGTGCGCCGTCGTAGGCCTCGCGCTTGGTCTGGTTCTGGTGATCCTGGACCAACCACATGTTCTCTTCATCGCGGGCGATCGACAGCTGGCGTTCGCGCTCGGCGAGGGTGACCGTCAGCGACAGCCGTTTGGTGGCCCCGCGGTCGTCGGTGACGAGGTCGTAGGACGCGCTGAACGCCGGGTGCGACGACGTGCCTGCGGCGACGATCCGGCCGTAGGCCTTGATGCGGTTGCCCGACAACTGCACCCGCACGGATTCCATGCGAGGAGCGTCGTGGGCCCGCCAGGTCAGGATCGCCGGCCAGGCGTCCTCGACTGGCTCGGAGCGGGCTTCTGCACTCACCCCCCTACCGTAGGCGACGGACCCGCCCGTTCGTAGCCGCCTGCCGAACTCGCGCCAGATCGAGATCTAGTCGCCGACTCGAGCGCCACCTCGTCGCTGATCAACGGCTGCGGCAGCCGGCGGAACCGGTCGGTGCCGGGCTCCGACAACCACACGACGAAGGCCAGCGCCGCGTCCAGGATCAGCGCCAGCGCCGTCACCAGAAGCGCACCGACCAGGGCGAGGTAGAACTGGCGCACCTTGATGCCATCGATGAGGTAGCGGCCGAGACCGCCGAGGCTGGCGTACGCGGCGATGGTGGCCGTCGCCACGATCTGCAGCGTGGCGGTGCGCAGGCCACCAAGGATGAGTGGCAGCGCGTTGGGCACCTCGACGCGCAACAGCACACGCGACTCCGTCATGCCCATCGAGCGGGCCGCATCGACCACCGCGCGGTCGACGTTCGCGATACCCGAGTAGGTGCCGGCCAGCAGCGGCGGGATGCCCAACAACATCAGCGCGATCGTCGGCGGTACCAGGCCCAGTCCCCACAGCAGCACGCCGAGCAGCAGCACACCGAGGGTGGGCAGGGCTCGCAACGCGTTGACGCTGGTGACGACGAAGAAGGTGCCGCGGCCCGTGTGCCCGATGAGCATGCCGATCGGGATGGCGATCAACGCCGAGAAGATCACCGCCACGACGGTGTACTGCAGATGTTCGAGGATGCGCGCGGTGAGGCCCGCGGGACCGCCCCAGTTCGCGGCGGTGAAGATGTAGGACAGCGCCTGCTGCAGGAAGTTCACTTCGCCGCCGCCCCCGTCGCTTCGCTCGCCCGTGCCGTTTCCCCCGTCGCTTCGCTCGCCCGCGCCGCTCGACGGCCGACCTGACCGGCTCTGGTCCAGGGTGTCGCGGCCTTGCCTGCCAGCATGATCAGGGTGTC
>NZ_JAVRPS010000664.1:0-3154 GCF_032162105.1 Mycobacterium sp.
CCGTCCATGTCCCACAGGAAGTAGCCGTCCCGACGATCGATGACGAGATCGACGCCGGCATCGGTCCAGAACTGCGTCTTGCCCGGGTTCCAGTACTTCTTCGCCTGCTCCAGGACCTGCGCCTTGGAGTAGAACGAGAATGTGCCGTAGTCGTACAACGGGGCTCCCTGGCTGAGAGGTGCGAGCTTGCTTCTGGCCGCGAGGCACTCACCCTAAAAAGGGTAGACCATTTCTGTCAATGGTTGCAAAGGGTCTTGCGCTGTCTATTTGGTAGTGCCAATATACGGAAGTTCGGTGTGTGGCCGAGGCCACACCGGGCCCCTACGCTTCGGCTGGAAGGTATCTGGAGTAGATGACCGATCAAGCTGTATCACCACCAGAGAGCCTCAATCAGAACGTCCACCGGCTCAAGCGCAACGCCATCGGCACCATGGCCGTCATCTTCATGGCCGTCGCCACCGCCGCGCCCATCACGGCGATGGTCGGAAACGTGCCGATCGCCGTCGGGTTCGGAAATGGTTCACACGCACCGGCGGGCTACCTGGTGGCCACCATCGTGCTCGGCCTGTTCGCCATCGGGTACGCAACGATGGCCAAGCACATCACCGCGACCGGCGCGTTCTACGGATACATCTCGCACGGGCTTGGCCGCGTCATCGGCATGGCCAGCGGCGTGATCATCACGATGGCCTACGTCGTGTTCGAGGGCTCGCTGATCGGCATCTTCTCGTACTTCTTCCAGAATCTGTTCAAGACCCAGTTCGACATCACCGTGCCATGGTTGGTACCCGCGCTGCTGATGCTGGTGCTGAACTGCATCCTCACCTACTTCGACGTGAACCTCGCCGCCAAGGTGCTCGGGGTGTTCCTGGTCACCGAGATCGTCATGCTGTCACTCGGCGCACTCGCGGTCCTGTTCAAGGGCGGCGGCCCGGACGGCTTCGCGGTCAGCGAGACGCTCAACCCCATCGGCGCCTTCACTCCGGCCGCGGTCGCGGGCGCCAGCGCCGGACTGGGTCTGTTCTTCGCGTTCTGGTCGTGGGTCGGCTTCGAGTCGACGGCGATGTACGGCGAGGAGTCGAAGGACCCCAAGCGAATCATCCCGCGCGCCACCATGATCAGCGTGCTCGGCGTAGGCGTCTTCTACGTGTTCATCTCGTGGATGGCCATCGCGGGCACCGGGACGCAGAAGTCGGTCGAACTCGCTCAAGATGCGGCCACTGCGGGCGACATCTTCTTCAACCCGGTACGCAGCACCTACGGCGAGTGGGCCATCACGCTGTTCAACATCCTGCTGGTAACCGGTTCGTTCGCGTGCGGCATGGCGTTCCACAACTGCGCCTCGCGCTACCTCTACGCGATGAGCCGGGAAGGTTTGTCCGCGGGGCTGCAGAAGACGCTCGGGGCGACCCACCCCACGCACGGCTCGCCCCACATCGCGTCGTTCGTGCAGACCGGCATCACGTTCGTGTTGATCATGGCGTTCTTCATCGCCGGCATGGATCCGTACATCCACATGTACACGCTGCTGGCGATCCTGGGCACCATGGCGATCCTGATCGTGCAGTCGCTCTGCGCGTTTGCGGTCATCGCGTACTTCCACTTCCACAAGAACCACCCGTCCAGTGCGCACTGGTTCAAAACCTTCCTCGCGCCACTGCTCGGCGGCATCGGCATGCTGTACGTGGTGTATCTGCTGTGGGTACACAAGGACGCGGCAGCCGGCGCTGCGTCGGGCACGCTGCTGTTCAAGCTGACCCCGTGGATCGTGGTCGGACTGTTCGCCCTCGGGGCGGCGATGGCGCTGTACTTCAAGTTCCGCGACCCGCGGCGCTACGACCTGATCGGCCGAGTCCTCTACGAGGACACGGAAACTCGCGACTGACCCAGTAACCCGAGGGAGGCTTCCAAGCGTGGAAGAGTTGGGTCGGTTTCGCGTCCTGAATGCGAAACCGGTGAACCTGGACGGATTCAGCGTCGCCGACGCCTCACTCGGACTGGTCGCCATGCACAGCCCGCACGACCCGGCGCCGTCGCTGGCGATCCGCGACGGGGCCGTCATCGAACTCGACGGCAAGGCGGTGGCTGAGTTCGACGTGATCGACGAGTTCATCGCCCGCTACGGCCTCGACCTCGAGGTGGCGCAGGAGGCGATGGCGCTCGACGACGCCGTGCTGGCTCGGATGGCCGTCGACGTCAACGTGCCACGTGCCGAGGTGGTGCGCCTCATCGGTGGCACCACGCCCGCCAAGCTCGCCAGGGTGATGGCGGTGATGTCGCCAGTCGAGATGCAGATGGCGATGTCCAAGATGCGGGCTCGGCGCACGCCGAGCAACCAAGCGCACGTGACCAATCAGCTGGACGATCCGCTGCTCATCGCCGCCGATGCGGCAAGTGCCGTCGCATACGGATTCCGGGAGGTCGAGACGACCGTCCCGGTGCTGGCCGACGCGCCGTCCAACGCGGTCGCATTGCTGATCGGCAGTCAAGTGGGAATCCCTGGGGCGATGGCCCAGTGCTCCATCGAGGAGGCGCTGGAGTTGCGGCTCGGGCTGCGTGGGCTGACCAGCTATGCGGAGACGATCTCGCTCTACGGCACCGAGCAGGTGTTCATCGACGGTGACGACACGCCGTTCTCGAAGGCGATCCTCACCTCCGCCTACGCCTCCCGGGGCCTCAAGATGCGGGTCACCAGTGGCGGCGGCGCCGAGGTGCTGATGGGCGCCGCCGAGAAGTGCTCCATCCTGTACCTGGAATCCCGTTGCGTCTCGCTGGCGCGGGCGTTGGGGTCGCAGGGTGTGCAGAACGGCGGCATCGACGGCGTCGGCGTGGTGGCTTCGGTGCCCGACGGCATGAAGGAACTGCTCGCCGAGAACCTCATGGTCATGATGCGTGATCTGGAATCCTGCGCGGGCAACGACAACCTCATCTCCGAATCCGACATCCGCCGCAGCGCGCACACCCTGCCGGTTCTGCTCGCCGGCGCCGACTTCGTCTTCTCGGGCTTCGGGTCGATCCCGCGCTACGACAACGCATTCGCGCTATCCAACTTCAACTCCGACGTCATGGACGACTTCCTGGTGCTGCATCGAGACTGGGGCGTCGACGGTGGACTGCGCACGGTGTCGCCCGAGCATCTGGCACGGGTCCGGCG
>NZ_JAVRPS010000665.1:0-15444 GCF_032162105.1 Mycobacterium sp.
TTCGTGCACAACCATCTGCGCACCGTGCACGCGATCGCCTCGTGCAACGCGGCGGAGATGGCCATGGGCATGCTGATGGAGGCGACCGTGCCGACCAGCCATCGCTGGATCCCCAAGGCGATGACCGTCCAATACCTGGCCAAGGCAACCACGTCGCTGCGGGCCACCGCCCTTCTGGATCCGCCGGACTTCGATGCGATCCGCGAGGGCACCGAGATCGTGGTGCCAGTGAGCGTCGTCAACCGCTCCGGCGCCGAGGTCGTGCACGCCGACATCACCACCTGGGTGACGCCCGCCTGATCGCGATCACCCCTTCAGGCTCGCCCAGAAGGGGCACTGATGTGTCCGGTCGAAGTCGGTGGTGACCCTGACGTCGCCGGGCTGCAGCGACAACCGGTTGTCGGAGGTGCCGAGTTCGGGCCAGTCCGGTTGGTCGGCGACGTGGGGGGCGCCGGTGGCGACGAACTCACTCCAGTAGTCGATCATCTGATCCGACAGCACCTGCTGCGCCGGATCCAGCGCGGGCGCGCCGCCGATGTCGAAGAGGTAGCGCAGTTCCAGCGAGTGGCTGGCACCGATGGGAAAGGGCAAGGTGCGCAAGGGCTCCGGCGTTGGAGCGTTGCGATCGTTGAACTCGTAGGCGTAGACGGGGGCCTCAGCGGCCAGAGCCTCGCCGATCCGATCGGCCACGCACGCGAACACGCCGTCCGTCACCGCGGCGGAGTACGCCAACGGTGCGCTTCCGCCGTACCGGTCGAGTGGATAGCGGGCCGCCACCGCACCGGCATCGGCGCCGAACGTGCCGGACAACTGGTGCGGGTACTGCGCGGGCGTCACCTCCTTGCCACGCAGGTACTCCAGCGCGACGAACAACGTGAACTCGTCGCGGTTGCTGCCGATCGCGACCGGCACCTTCGCGGCCCCGCCCCTGGCGAACGCCGTCACCGGATCCACCGGCAACGTGGCCGTCCCGGTGACAGGACCGCTCAGCGCATCGTCGCCGATCCGGAAGTACCACACCGGTTCTCGCAGTTTGTCGGCAGGCAACGCCCGCAGACAGTCGGCCGCTGACATCGGATCGCCGCAGCCTGCCTGACGCGCGTAGTCGAGGCTGGCGCGCTGCGCCTCGGGCAGCGCCACCTGCGCCTGGCACGGCCCGCTCTGGATGATCGCCGCGCGGAACAGCCCGGCCGATCCCGGAGCGACGAGGTGATCGCACACCGACATGGCACCCGCCGATTCACCGGCGATCGTCACCTTGTCCGGATCTCCGCCGAACCCGGCGATGTTGTCACGCACCCAGCGCAGCGCAGCCTGCTGGTCGGCCAGTCCGTAGTTGCCCACGTCGCCTGATGTGCCGAGGGCGGGATGCGCGAGGAAGCCCAGCGCACCGAGCCGGTAGTTGATCGTGACGACGACGATGTCGCCGCGGGTCGCCAACCAGCGCGCGTCATAGAGCCTGCCGCTGCCGTTGATGAACGAACCGCCGTGGATCCACACCATCACCGGCCGCCGCTCGTTCTGCGCGGCCGCGGGCGTCCAGACGTTCAGCGAAAGGCAGTCCTCGTCGGTCTGCCTCCCCAGCTCCAGATCGGTGCCGTCCTGCATGCAGCGCGGGCCCAGTCGGGTCGCATCGCGCACGCCCGGCCAACGCGGCGCGGGCGCCGGCGGCTGCCACCTCAGCGGGCCGACCGGGGGCGCCGCGTAGGGAATTCCGGCGAACAGGCGATGGTCGGGCGCTACGACGCCGCGCACGCTTCCCGATGCGGTCTGCACGACGGCCGGGTCACCCGGAGGCGGCGGAACCGGAGCGGCTCCGTCGCCTCGGCCGCAGCCGACCAACAGCAGCAGCACCACCGCGACCAGCCTGATCACGCTCGGGCCGATCCGCCGGGCGGTTGCGGGCTGCATCGCAACGAGCCTACTGATGACGGATCGGGCATTCGGCGCCCGACGGTGCGCAACCCCATTTACACTCCAACTTGACACCCGTCAATTCTGAAACCTGCACGATGAGGAGCCGTCATGAGCACGCCCACCGTGGACGATGCCGCCAAAGTCCTGGCCGATCCGAGGGCCTACGCCGACGACGACCGGCTGCATTCTGCACTCACCCATCTGCGGGCGAACAATCCCGTTGCGTGGGTTGACAATCGGCCGTACCGCCCGTTCTGGGCCATCACCAAGCATGCCGATATCATGGCAATCGAGCGCGACAACGAGCTCTTCATCAGCGAGCCCCGCCCCCTGCTGGCCACCGCCGCGGTCGACGACATGTCCAAGGAGCAGCTCGAGGCAGGGATGGGTTTGCGCACGCTCATCCACATGGACGATCCGCATCACCGCAAGGTTCGGACGATCGGGGCCGACTGGTTCCGACCCAAGGCCATGCGCGACCTGAAGGTCCGCGTCGACGAGTTGGCGAAGCGCTACGTCGACAAGATGGCCGACATCGGGCCCGAATGCGACTTCGTCACCGACATCGCCGTCGACTTCCCTCTCTACGTGATCATGTCGCTGCTCGGCCTGCCCGAATCCGACTTCGGCCGCATGCACATGCTGACGCAGGAGATGTTCGGCGGCGACGACGACGAGTACAAGCGCGGCGCCACGCTCGAGGAACAATTCGCCGTGCTGCTCGACTTCTTCGCGTACTTCACTGCGCTCACCGCATCTCGCCGCGAGCAGCCGACCGACGACCTGGCTTCGGCCATCGCGAACGGCCGGGTCGACGGCGAGCCATTGTCGGACGTGGACACCGCGTCGTACTACGTGATCGTCGCCAGCGCCGGCCATGACACCACCAAGGACGCCATCTCCGGCGGAATGCGCGCACTGATCGACAACCCCGGCGAACTCGACCGGTTGCGCAACGATCCGAGTTTGATGGGCACCGCGGTCGAGGAGATGATCCGGTGGTCCACGCCGGTCAAGGAGTTCATGCGCACCGCCACCGCGGACACCACGGTGCGCGGCGTCGACATCGCCAAGGGCGAATCGGTGTATCTGGCCTACGTATCGGGCAACCGCGACGAGGAGGTCTTCGACGAGCCGTTCCGTTTCGACGTGGGCCGCGACCCGAACAAGCACGTGGCGTTCGGCTACGGCGTGCACTTCTGTCTTGGCGCCGCACTGGCCCGGATGGAGATGAACAGTCTCTTCACCGAGCTGATCCCGCGGCTGGACTCGATCGAACTGGCCGGCGAGCCCGAACTTTCCGCCACCACGTTCGTGGGCGGACTCAAGCACCTTCCGATTCGCTACTCGCTGCGCTGACGCCACCGGAGCCGGCGTCCTTCGCAAAGCACTTGAGGAAGCCGTCGACGGCGGCCACCGCCGCCGCCTGATAGTCGAACTCGGCGAGCGTGCTGATCCTGCCGAACGCCAGCGGTCCGATCAGCAGCGCGAGAGCCAGTGGGCGGTCGACGGGTTCGAGTTCCTCGGCGGCCTGCGGGCCGTCGAAGATCACGTCGAACGGCGCGGAGTATTGCTGAGCGATGCGTTCGCGCAGCGAGCGCATTTCGAGGCTGCCCGCGTCGCCGTGCTGCGCGTTCGGCAGATGCCCGATGTCCGGCCCCAGCGACAGCCACGCCATCGCGGTCAGCGTGGTGGGCGCTTCGGCGATCGATTCGGCCCACGCCACCACGATCGCGGTAAGCCGCTCCCGCAGCGAACCGTGTTCCGGCGGCATCGGCGGTGGCGGTATGAGGCTCACGAAGGAAGCGGCCAAAAGGTCGTTGGCACTTGAGAAGTGCCGGTACAGGGTGGCCCGGGCGACGTTGGCGCTACGGGTGACCGCATCGATGGTCACCGCGCCAGGGCCACCGGAACGCAGCAGTGCCGTCGCCGCATCGAGCAGCCGGGCCCGCGACCGGGCCGGCCGCGGGTCGCTACGCCCGCCCGTCATGGCTTACCTCATCTCCGGACTGCCAACCCGAAACGAGACTATCGGTCCCGCACCGAGACTGTTAGTCTCAAAAAAATCCACCGAAGGAGCGCGGCGACCATGGTCGACACCCTCGTCCAGCCCGACCAGGATATCGACCCCCGCCGCGCCCTCCTGTCCAAGCGCGCCCGTGTCTGGTTGCTCGTGGTGGCCTGCCTCGGCGTCTCGCTGGTCGTCTCGTCCATGGTGGCGCTGAATGCCGCGCTGCCGGACCTCGCACGCGAAACCTCGGCGACCCAATCTCAGCTGACTTGGGTGGTCGACGGCTACACCTTGGCGCTCGCCTGTCTGCTTCTGCCCGCGGGCGCGATCGGCGACCGATACGGCAGGCGCGGAGCACTTCTCATCGGACTGGCCATCTTCACCGTCGCGTCGTTGGCCCCGATCTTCCTGGACTCCCCGGTGCAGTTGATCATCGCCAGGTCGGTCACGGGTGCGGGCGCGGCGTTCATCATGCCTGCGACGCTGTCGTTGTTGACCGCTGCCTACCCCAAGGCCGAGCGCACCAAGGCGGTCGGAATCTGGGCCGGCGTCGCGGGTTCGGGTGCCATCGCAGGCTTCCTGGTTACCGGAGTCCTGCTGCACTTCTGGGCGTGGCAGTCGATCTTCTGGGCATTCACCGGAGCCGGCGGCCTGATGTTCATCCTCGCTCTCACGGTGTCCTCGTCGCGTGACGAGGACGCCGTGCCACTGGACTGGGTGGGCGCAGCCCTGATCGCATCGGCAGTGGCGGTACTCGTGTTCGGAGCGGTGGAGGTACCGGTGCGGGGCTGGTCGCATCCCGCCGTGTGGGGATCGTTCGCGGCGGGTATGGCGTTGGCGGCGGCGTTCACGGCCGTCGAGTTGCGGCGGCGATTCCCACTGCTGGACGTCCGGTTGTTCGCCCGCCCCGACTTCGCAACCGGAGCGGTCGGCGTGACGGTCCTGTTCTTCGCGAACTTCGGGTACTTCTTCGTCTCCATGCAGTACGTCCAGTTGGTCATGGGTTACAGCCCCCTGCAGACCGCGCTGGCGCTCGCGCCGCTGGTCGTGCCGGTCATGGTCCTCAGCGCCGCCTCGCCCTGGTATCTCCCCCGACTGGGACTGGGGGTGACGGTATCGGTCGGGCTGGCCATCATCGCGGCGGGCCTGATCAGCATGCGGGTGCTCGACGTCGGTTCGTCGTTCCTTGACCTCGCGTGGCCCCTGCTCATCCTGAGTACCGGCATCGGACTATGCACGGCGCCAACGACTTCCGCCATCATGGGCGCCGTGCCCGATGAGAAGCAGGGCGTCGCATCGGCGGTCAACGACACCACGCGCGAGGTCGGTGCGGCGCTGGGTATCGCGGTGGCCGGGTCGATGCTTGCAGCCGGGTACACGAACACTCTCACTCCGATGCTCGTGGAGTTTCCCGAGCAGGTGCGTGAACCCGCATCCAGCTCGCTCGCCGAGGCGCTGGCAGTCTCCGCGCAGATGGGCCCGCAGGGCGCGCGGCTTGCCGAGCTCGCGCAGACCGCGTTTCTGCAGGCGATGGACGCCTCCCTGTTGGTGCTGGCAATCGTGATCGGTATCGCCGCGGTCTTGGTCGCGATCTGGTCGCCGGGTCGCGACGGCCGGCAGTGGCGCTTCGTGCGGCACCTCGCGTCCGTCCGTCGCACCCGCGCCGTAGGTCGGCACCGCGCCTGAACGGCGCTTACGCTTGCTGCGTGCGTCTGCTGCTGATCAACCCGAACACCACGGCGTCGATGACCGCTGCGATCGAGACCACTGCGGCAGCCGTCGCGGGCTCCGACACCGTCGCGGAGGCCGTCAACCCCGCTACCGGACCGACCAGCATCGAGAGCGAGGACGACGAACGCCGTTGCATACCAGGGCTTCTCGACCAGGTTCGACTGGCCGCCGCCCGGCCCAGCCGCACGCGCCCGGACGCCTACGTGGTGGCCTGCTTCGGGGACCCTGGACTCGATGAGGTTCGCCGCCTGGTGGACCTGCCGGTGCTGGGCATCGCCCAGGCCGCCATGCACGCCGCAGCGCTGGCCGCAGGCAGCTTCTCCGTGGTGACGTCGATGCCTGCCACCGTGCCACGCGGCTGGGAGTTGGCCAAGTCCTACACGCCGAGCCAGTGCCTCGGCGTGTACGCCTGCGACATCCCGGTCTTGTCGATCGACTCCGACCCCAGCACCGTCGGACCCATCGGCGACCGTTGCGAGGCGGCGCTCGTTGCCGACGGCAGCGGGGCCATCGTGTTGGGCTGCGCCGCCATGGCGAAGTTCGCCGGTCCCCTGACCCGGCGCCTTGGCGTACCGGTGATCGACGGCGTCGTCGCCGCGACGTTGCTCGCCGAGGCATTGGTCAGGCTCAACCGGGTCAGCTGATCACGAACTCGGCCGCCCGGTGCCCGATCATGACGATGGTTGCGTGCGGACCACGGCTGGTGATCGACGGCATGATCGACCCGTCGACCACGAAGAGACCGTCGACACCGCGCACCCGGCACCGCGCGTCGAGCGCCGATGCGTCCTCGTCCGCACCCATCGGCACCGTTCCGCACAGGTGTTGCGACGTCGACCAGAACGACTCTCGCACTTCGTAACCCGTTCCTGCCAACTCGTGCGCCAGGTTCGCACCCGCCTCCAGTGCGGCGACGTCGGCGGGCTCGCTGTCGTAGCGGTGCTCGATCACCGGCGGCACCGCGTCGTCCGCCGCGGCGAGCGTGACCCGGCCCCGCGACCGCGGCCGCATCAGGGTGACCCCGAGATGCGGTCGATCGCCCGGGTCGGCGCCCCGACTGCCGGTCATGGCCCCGAACCCCGTCGTGTAGGACTTGATCTCCAACCCGTCGGACGTGGTGAGCATCGCCTCCAACGGCGGCCGGCCCGGCGTCGCCGGCCAATCCACCGCCAGCACCCATTCCGGGTGATCGGCGGTTCGCGTTCCCACCGGCAGGTCCACCAGCACGTCCACCCCGGCAGACGTCAACCCCGCCGCGGGTCCGATGCCGGACAGCATCAACAGGTGCGCGGACCCGATCGCACCCGCCGACAACACGATTCGGTCGGCAGGCAGGTAAGTGGGGCCGGACGGGCCGTGGCACTCGACGCCGGTGGCCCGACCGCCGGCGACCCGGATGCGCGTGACGCGTGTCTTCTCGACCACGGTGAGGTTCTGCCGATGCAGCGCAGGACCGAGGAACGCGCCGCCCGGCCCAACTCGGGTACCGCCGTCGATGTTCAGCGGGACCGGACCGACACCGGGCGGCAGCGGATCCTGCGGTGTCGAGCCGTTGAAGTCGTCGATCCAACCGTAACCGAGATCACGGGCAGCCCGAACGAAAGATGCTGCGCCCACCTCTAATTCAGAAACTCGCCGGATGATCATCGGGCCGGTCGTGCCGTGCACCGGGCCGTCGAAGTCGAGATCGGTCTCGATCGCCAGGAAGTGCGGCAACACGTCGTCCCACGCCCAGCCGGGCAGGTTCCACGAGTCGAAGTCGTCGGGCAGGCCGCGACAGAAGTAGCCGCCGTTCACCGCCCCTGAACCGCCGACCACCGCGCCGCGCATGATCACCGCAGAGCGTCTTGGCGAATCGGTCAGCGAGGTCGAGTAACGCCGCACCACCGAACTGGCGTCGCCGATCGGCAGCCGCAGTCCATCGCTGATCTGTTCCATCACCCTCGGGTCGGACGGCCCTGGGCCCCCTTCGACGACCGTCACCCGGCAGTCGGGATCACGTGAAAGCCGTTCAGCCAGAACACAGCCAGCGCTGCCGGCACCGACTATGAGCACATCGGGCAAGGTGGGCGTCAGGTTCGGATCTGCGGTTTGAGCGCGCCGAGGTTGCGCTCCCGGAAGACGCCCTCCCACAGTCCAAGGCCGTAGGCGATGTCGTCGAGCCGCTTGAGTAGGAGATACGCAGGCAGCCCGACGCGCTTGACCTCGTCATCGGCGGTGCCGTTGCGGGTGACCCAATCGACCACGCCGTCGAGGACCGCGGCCACCAGGACGAGGTGGCGACAGCGACGGAAGAACACCGCAGCGACGAGTGCGACGGGCCAGTAGTGCCGACAGATGGCGGAGGCCAGTTGCAGCGCCGCCGACCACAGCCCCTTCGCGGCCAGCGCCGCCACCTCCGTGGGTTCGGTGTCCACCGCGCTCAACGACTTGGCGATCCGACGGCCCGTCATCCCGGCGACGACCGTGGAGGCGACGTAGCCGAAGCCAGAGCCCATCGCCATCAGAATCCACGCCAGCAGCGTCCAGCCCGAGATCACCAACGGCGCGGTCTTGCCGGGGTGCCGAATGGCCAGCGGAGCAGCCGAGGTTCCATAGAATGTCTTGCGCACGAACCACTCTCGAAGCTGAGTGCGGTGATCGTGGCCGACCAGCGCGATTGGCTCGTAGCGCAGTCGGGCACCCGCCTCGATGAACCGCCAGCACAGATCGACGTCCTCACCCGACTTCAGCGTCTCGTCGAATCCGCCTACGTCGTTCAGTGCCTTGCGACGGCAGATGATGGCTGCGCTTGGCACGTAGGACACCGTCCCGTAGGGAACCACCGGCGCCTCCCGGTGCCCGAGGTCCAGCGAGGACCGCACCGCTTCGTAGCGGGCCACCAGGTTCTGGGGCTCGCGCAGGCCGACGATCCGCGGCGCCACCAGGGCGACGGCGGGGTCGCAGAAGTGTCCGAGCAGCGCCTCCAGCCAGCCCCGCCGCGGCACCACGTCGGAGTCCAGGAAGGCGACGAAGTCGGTTTCACACGCGGCCAGTCCCGTGTTGCGGGCGGCCGACGGACCCTTGCTCCTGTCATGCCGAAGCACCGTCATGTTGCAGCAGGCGCCGTCGAAGTCCTCCGCCCGGACGGGCATGGCCGAGCCGTCGTCCACCACCACGATGCGCATCCCGCGCAGCGCACGGACCAGCCGAGAGAGACCGAATGCGTTGTCGCGCACCGGAATGATGACCGTTACATCCCGATGGGACGGTCCGCTCGCGGGCCGCGGATGGGCGACGGTGGCATCGAGTAGCGTGCGCGCCAGCTGCGCACTCTGCGCATCGTGCACCTCGAGCCGACCACCGGTGAGCATGATCTGCGCCGCAGGCGCCAATCGGAGAAGCCGAGTGGGCGACCCGCCAAGAAGGGCCGAGCCCTCCCCGAGCACCTTGACCCGTCTGTCCACTTGCACGGCGAACCCGTCCGGCAGTCGCGGTCCGTTCAACTCAGCATCCCCCCACGGTTCGGACTCCAAGCCTCGATCCGTCGGACGCACGTGTCGACCATCTCCGCGAAGAGACGGCCCCCCTCTGCGGCCGACGCGGTGGTCGGATCCCCCAACACGCCGACGGGACTGACGGCAGCGATGCCGCCGCGACGCATCGGGCCGATCAGCTCGGCCAGCGGCGCGCCGTTGCCTGGCGCGCATTCATCGGTCCATACGTCTTCTGGCGAAATATGTAGCAATACAGACGTTTCAGTATGGCCGGCATGTGCGTCGCCGTCGGCCACGGCGCACGGACACCAGGCGGCGTCACGGCCCTCCTCGCGCAGGAGTGCGGTAGCCTCAGCAACCGCTTGCACGTTCCCGCCGTGACCGTTGACGAACACCAGCCTTGACGCCCACTGGCAGGCCGACCGGCCGTACTCGATCAGCAGAAGCCGCAGGGCAGCGGTGCCGATCGACACCGTGCCCGGGAACCCCCCGTGTTCACCACTGGCGCCGTAGGCCACCGCAGGCGCGAGGATCCAGTCCCCGGCGAGGTGTCCGGCGACGGTTCTAGCAACGGCCGTCGCGATTCGCGTGTCGGTGTCCAACGGCAGGTGTGGCCCATGTTGCTCAGTAGAACCTAGCGGGATAATCAACGCCGACGACAAGCTGCGCAGCTGCCTCGTCGTCGAGTTCCCGAGTTCGCTGGGAAAGGCCACCCGCCGATGGTAGGCCGAATTAACCTGGTGTGCGCCAATTGTTGGCGTATGCACTGCGGGAGATTTTGGATTCGGTCAATCGGAGCCCGCCGGACTATCACGTCAGCCACGTCTGCCACGTCTGTACCACGTCGTTTCGCACGCCGTGCCGCCCGCAGGTCAGGCGTCCGGGCCGCCGGGCACGCCGAGCGCCCGGGCGAAGTCCCGCGGCACCAGTACGTCGTCGGTCGACAGATCATGGATCGACGCCTTGCCCAAACCCATCAGTCCCGAGTCGATGCCGCCGCGCAGGACGTCGAGGACGTTCTCCACACCCGCCTGTCCCTCCGCCGCCAGACCCCAGAGGTAGGCCCGCCCGATCATGACCGCACGGGCGCCAAGTGCCAGTGCCTTTATGACATCGCTGCCGCGCCGGATGCCGCCGTCCAGCAACACCTCGACCTCGCCGCCCACCGCGTCGACGATGGGCCCGAGGGCGCGGATCGACGCGGGCGTGCCGTCCAGGTTGTTGCCACCGTGGTTGGACACCGAAATCGCCGAAACACCACTGTCCACAGCGCGTTTGGCGTCATCGATCCGCATCACACCCTTGAGCATGAACGGTCCACCCCACAACTCACGCAGCCACGCGATGTCCTCCCACGTCGGCGGCGGGGTGCCCATCCACTCGCCGTAGGCCTGGAAGAAGGGCGGGCCTGCCTCGCCGAGCGACCCCTGGTTGGGCACCCGAAGGTTCGGCGGGCGCATGGTCTTGGCCCATTGCAGCATCCACCGTGGCCTGGTCAACCCTTCGGGCATCATCCGGACGGTGGTCCGCACGTCCATCTTCTCGGGGATCTTCGGACTCCCCCAGTCACGGCCGTGCGAGAAGCTCCAGTCGGTGGTGACGATCAACCCGACCGCGCCGGCGGCGCGGGCCCGCTCGACCCTTGCCGCGATCGCGTCGCGGCCGCCCAGCCAGTACACCTGGAAGAACAGCTTGGGGTTGGCCGCGATGACGTCCTCGATGGGCTTGCTCGCGAACGAGGACAGGCCCATCGCGGTGCCCCGCGCGGCGGCGGCCCGGGCAACGGCCACTTCGCCGTCCGGGTGGACCGCCTGCACGCCGGTCGGTGAGATCACCACCGGAAGCGAGATCTCCTGTCCCATAACGGTCGTGGACAGATCACGCTTCTCGAGCGCACCGATCACGTGCGGGGCGAAACCGAGCTCGCCGAACGCATCGACGTTGTCGGCGACGGTGAGGCCCCTCTCGCTGGCGGCGATGAGCGCACTGTAGACGGACTTGGGCAACCGTTTCTTCGCACGCTGTTGGGCGATGGCAACGGTCTCGAACCAGGTGTCGCGGGCCATGTCAGACGGGACTTTCGTTACAGAACTTCTTGGGCGGAACGGTGAGGAGCTTGAGCGAGACCGGGCCCTTGCGCACACCACTTCGGGAGTGGTCGCCGCTGGGCCGTGGCTTGTCCCGCTCGCCTGCAAGGGCGGGCTCGCCGTAGCCCTGCACGCATTCGGGGTCGGGTCCGTCGAGCGGCAGGCCGGTGAAGAACTTCGCGGCCATGCAGCCGCCGCGGCAGCTGTCGTAGTGGTTGCAGCTGGCGCACGCACCCGCCGACTGCGGCTCGCGCAGCTCGTGGAACAGCGGAGCGTACTTCCACACGTTGGCGAATCCTGTTCCAAATTCATTGCCAGTCAGGATGTTTCCGGCCAGGAACTTGTCGTGGATGGCGAACGGGCAGGCGTACACGTCCCCCACGGGGTCGATCAGGCACACCACGCGGCCTGCACCGCACAGGTTCAGGCCGGCCAGCGCGCCGGGCTCACCCAGGCCGGACAGGTGGAAGAACGAGTCGCCGGTGAGCACCCGGTCACCATGTGACACCAGCCAGTCGTAGAGCTGGACCTGCTGGGCCGGCGTCGGGTGCAGTTCGTCCCAGACGTCGGCGCCGCGACCGGACGGCCGCAGCCGGGTGATGCGCAGGGTGGCGCCGTATTCGTCTGCCAACGCCTTGAACTCGTCGAGTTGGTCGATGTTGTGGCGGGTGGCCACGACGGAGATCTTCGAGTCCTTGAACCCCGCTGCGGCGAGGTTCTCCAGTGCACGGACCGCCATCGCGAACGAGCCGGGGCCACGCACCGCGTCGTTGACCTCGGCCGTGGCGCCGTCGAGGGAGATCTGGACGTCGACGTAGTCGCTGGCGGCCAGCTTGGCCGCGACGTCCGGCGTGATCCGCACCCCGTTGGTGGAGAACTTCACGCCGACGTGATGCGCGGTGGCGTAGTCGACGAGCTCCCAGAAGTCCTGTCGCACAGTCGGTTCGCCGCCGCCGATGTTCACGTAGAACACCTGCATGCGCTCGAGCTCGTCGATGATGTCCATGCACTGCTGAGTGCTCAGCTCGCGCGGATCGCGCTTGCCCGAGGAGGACAGGCAGTGCACGCACGCCAGGTTGCAGGCGTACGTGAGCTCCCAGGTCAGGCAGATCGGCGCATCGAGGCCGCGTTCGAACTGGTCGACCAGCCGGGGTACGGACCGCTCGATCGTGGTCATCGCGTCTCCTTGCAAACCAGCATGTTGGACTTGACCAGCACGCCGAGGGCGTGCAGATAGGGCGCCTGCTGGGCGTCGTCGATGCCTGCCGCCCGCAGGGCCGACTTGGCGTCGGGTTGCTCGTCGAGCAAGTTCACCACCTCGACGATGGTCCGGTTCTTCAGGAACGAAAGCTTGCGGGTACCAAAGTGATACAACAGTGCCCCGAACGACTCCGGCCGCACCGCCACCTGGTGGTGCAACCGCCAGCCGAGGTCGGGGTCGAACTCCGCTTGGGGCGGCGCGAAGCCCAAGTTGGGCGCCGTCACGTCAGTAGACCCCACACATGCCGTCGATCGACACCTCTTCGACCAGCGTCTCGGTGACGAGTTCGGCCTGGGTCTCCGCCTGCTGATTCGGGTCCATGGGGTACACCTTTCGTATCGTGGGTCTCGACAATTGTGACCCAGGTCGCAAGAATATGGCATCGAGTGCCGAAATGGAAGGGTGGGTCCGATGCGCGATGATCAGGGCCGCCGGAGCCCTGGCCCCCGCCTGGGGCGGCGCCGCTCGACCACGCAGGACCACATCACCGACGTCGCCCTCGACCTCTTCGCCAGCCGGGGCTTCGACGAGGTGAGCGTCGACGACGTGGCGCACGCCGCAGGGATCGCCCGTCGCACCCTGTTCCGTTACTACTCGTCGAAGAACGCCATCCCGTGGGGCGACTTCGATGCCTACCTCGACCACATGCGCGACCTGCTCGACGAGGTGCCCCGCGACGTCGCCGTCAGCGACGCGCTGCGCTCGGCGCTATTGGCGTTCAACAGCTTCGACGAGGCCGAGACGGCCATCCATCGCAAGCGCATGCGCATCATTCTCGAGACGGCGGCGTTACAGGCGTACTCGATGACGATGTACGCCGGCTGGCGCGGCGTCGTGGCGGCGTTCGTCGCCCGCCGAATCGGCGCCAAGGCCGAGGACCTGGTGCCCCAGACCGTCGCCTGGACGATGCTCGGCATCGCGCTGTCGGCCTACGGGCACTGGCTGGCCGACGAGTCGCAGCCACTGCCGCAGGCGCTTGGCGACGCATTCGACACCGTCAGCCACGGCCTCGCCGGACTCGGTCGCGAAAAGATTTGAATTAGGGCGTCGGAGTTCGGCCCCCAACGGCGACGATAAGGATGTGAGCGCCGAACCGGATCCCCAGAGCGCCCCGTGGGCGCTGCTGGCGCTCTACGACGAGGCTCTGCCGGACGTGTACGGATACTTCGCCCGACGGTGCGCGGACTGCGCCACGGCCGAGGACCTGACCTCGGACACATTTCTGGCGGCGATGGACGCCGCCCGCAGATGGGGCGAGCGAAGCGACGGGGGAGTTCAGGAATCTCCGCCCCCGATGACGGTGCCCTGGCTGATCGGGGTGGCGCGGCACAAGCTGGCCGATCACTACCGGCGGCGCCACGACCGGTTCAGCGTGCCGGTGGCCGAGTTGCCCGAGCCGGTCGAACCGGCGGATCACTGGGACGCCGAACTGGACCGCATCGTCGCCGAGACCGTGCTGGCCAGATTGGGAGAACAACACCGCACCGTGCTGTCGCTGCGCTACCTGGACGACTGTTCGGTGCCCGAGTGCGCCGAGTTGATCGGCCGGACCGTGCACGCCACCGAAGCCCTGCTGGTGCGGGCCCGGCGCGCCTTCAAGAAGGAATACCCGACACCGGAAGGGAGGACGTCATGACTAACCATGGGGCGAGCGGAGCGACGGGGGATATCCCAGCCAACGACCACGATCCGCTGACCGTGCTGCACGGCGACGACCTTCCGGTCCAACCCGATCCGGAGTTCGCGGCACGGCTGCGCGCTCGACTGGAATCCGCATTGTCCCTGCCGAACCGAACCGAAGGAGTCGTCATGAGTGGCACCGATACCGCCATCGCCGAACTGACCGAGACGAGCGCACCGGCCGTCGCGCCCACCCCGCCCCGCTCTGCTGCCGTGCCCTACCTGGCGGTTGCCGGCGCCAGGGAGGCCATCGCCTGGTACGTCGACGCGCTTGGCGCTGCGGTCGTCGGCGAGCCGATCGTCATGGATGACGGCCGCACCGGCCATGCCGAGCTGGCGATCGGCGGCGGCGTGTTCTACCTGGCCGACGAATATCCCGAGCTCGGCCTGAAAGCGCCTACCCCGCAATCGTCTTCGGTCAGCCTGATGCTGCACGTGCCCGACACCGACGCAACGCTGCAGCGGGCCAGGGACCGCGGCGCCGAGGTAAAGGCGGAGCCCTACGAGAACTACGGTTCGCGCAACGCCACGATCGTCGATCCGTTCGGGCATCGCTGGATGCTCAGCGGACCGGTCACCGGCGCCGCGACGCCGATTCAGCACGGCGATGTCGGCTACGTGTCGGTGTGGACGCCGGACGCCGATCGGGCGGCGACGTTCTACGGCCACGTCCTCGGGTGGACCTACGACCCCGCGACCCACCAGGTGACCAACACCAAACAGCACATCGGGCTCTTCAGCGTTCCCGGTCCACGAACGCTGTTCTGCTGCTACGCGGTCGCCGACCTTCAGGGCGCCCGGCAGTCGATCCTGGCCGGCGGCGGCACGGTCGACGAGGTCCAGGAGTTCGACTTCGGCACGGTGCTGGGTGCGACGGACGCGCAGGGTACGAACTTCGCGGTGTTCCAGCCGGTTGCGGGTGAGGCCCGGCCGGACCTCAACGGCGCTGGGCCGGGCGAACTTTCGTACATCACGCACGAGGTGACCGACTCGACCGCGTTCAAGGCGTTCTACAGCAGGGTGTTGTTCTGGACGTTCGAGCCGGGTCGCATCAACGACGGTTGGCAAGTGGAATCGGCGCACCCGATGTCGGGCGTCGCGGGCGGCAGCGCGCAGCCGGTGACGGTGCCGATGTGGACCGTCGCCGACGTCGACGCCGCAGTGGCACGCGTCCGGGAGGCGGGCGGCACGGTGCTCGAGGAGCCCTCGCAGCAGTCCTATGGCACGTCCGCGCAGTGCACCGACGACCAGGGCACCCGGTTCTACCTCGGCCAGTTCTAA
>NZ_JAVRPS010000666.1:0-4305 GCF_032162105.1 Mycobacterium sp.
AGCTCGATCAAGAACCGATCACGCAACCGATCGCACGCATCGACGATCAGCTGGACCGACTCCTCAGACAACGCCCGAGGCAGCCGACGGTGGGTCTTCAACTTGATCGTCCGGCGACGCTGGTCACCAGCAGAACCGAGGTGGGCAAGAAACGGTCGCCACGCCCCTCGCACTCCACCGGCTCTCATCGTCGACAGCAGCTCGCCGCAATCCACGCCGTGTCGGTGATGGAACTTGTAGAACGAGCCCACCGCCGCGAGCTTCCGGTTGATCGTCGGCGCCGAACACCGCGCCTCAATCGTCGGAAGCGATGTCACCGATGGAGTCCGCATCGTCGGCGGAAGGCGCAGCCAACCGACGAATCGGCCGAGATGTTCCAAACGTACTGTTCGCCAGTCGATCTCATGAGCAGCCAAGAACTCGAAGTAGTCCCGGAGATCGAAGGCATACGCCCGGACCGTTCCCGGAGACCGCTCTATCGCAGTTAAGTGGGCCAGAAAGACGTCAACCGGCTCGACCACGGCGAATCGGTCGTCCAACACCGTCCACGACTCCGGACCGCCATTGGGCGGCAGAACCTGCTGAACCCGCAATGCAGCCCCCTTCGGTCCCAGGCAACGAGGAAGTCCTGAGACCGACGCTAACGATCACTACCGACATCTTGATCTCGCCTGAAGCGTATTGAGTCCCGGCGTAGGGCTACTTGATCCGCAACAGCCATCGCCCAGGAGCGGTTGTTAAGACGTCGCGTCATTCGCGACTGTCGGTGACTCGCGCGCGGATGGGTGCGGCGGCGACGGTGGTGAACGGCACGCTCATCGGGAAATCCGCGTCGACGGACTCGATCTTGATGCGCTGGATGATGGTGGCCAGCGCGAGGGTGGCTTCGAGCATGGCGAAGTGGTCGCCGATGCACGAGCGTGGTCCGGCGCCGAAGGGTAAGTATTGCCAGCGGTCGCGTCCGTTGGCGTTTTGTGCGCTGAATCGGTCGGGGTTGAAGACTAGCGGGTGATCCCACAGGGCGGGGTCGCGATGTAGTGCGTAGATGCCGACGACGAGCATGGTGCCGGCCTCGACGCGGTAGCCGTGAACATCGAGATCGCACATGGCCATCCTGCCGGTAACCGCTGCCGGCGGGCACAGCCGCAGCGCCTCATGCAGCACCGCAACGGTGTACCCCAGGGCGGGAACGTCATCGGGTGACAGCTCGCGATCGCCGAGCGCAATAACCTCGGCGCGGACCTTGTTCTGCATGTCGGGGTGGTGGCCGAGCGCCCACAGGGCATAGGTCAGGGTGGTGGCTGTGGTGTCGTGGCCGGCAAGCATGAACGAGATGAGCTCGTCGCAGATCTCGTTGTCGGACAATGCCCGCCCGGTGCCGGGATCGCTGGCCGCGATTAGCGCCCGCACCAGGGGTGCGTCGCGGGTGGGATCAGCGCGGCACGCTTGCAGGATCACGTCGGCGAGCCGGTGCAGCGTCTCGCTGGCGGCGCGGGCACGGTGGCGGGCCGGGGTCGGCAACCATCGCGGCGCGCGTAGCGGCTGCAACGCCCGATCGGTCGCGTACTCCACTGCTATCCGCAGCGGTTCGGCGATGGCGTTGGTGTGCTCGTCCAGGTCGAGCCCGAGTACTGAACGTCCGAGCGCGCGCAGCGTCAGTCTGCGGCATTCGGTGTCGAGGTCGATGTCGGTTTGATCGACCCAACTGTCGGCGACCGTTTGAGCGGCCTGGGCCATATGCCCGCCAAATTCGCCGACGTGCTGTTTGGTGAAGATCGGTTGCAGCGCGCGCCGACGCGGCAACCAGGGTTCGTGGGTGAGGTTGAACAGGTTCGGGCCGAGCAGTTGGCGCATTTCATGGTGCACTCGCGTCCTTTCGACATGCTTTCCGCTGCGCGCAAGGATGTCGCGGGCGCTCAGTGGTGAGGTGGCGACGACGATCGGTGGCATGAGCCATTTCGGCCCGAGCCTGAGCCGTGTTACCGGTCCACCCGCATCGCGCAACGCTTCAAGCCCGGTGTGGAAAGCCCTGATCGCCCTCACCTGCTGCCGATACGGCAACGGGTTTAACGGCGCCAGGGGCAACTCACTCAGGGCGACATCGTCAACAGTTTCAACCATGGCGTTCCTCCATTTCAGTTGAGTTGACTATTCGGCGGCTGCGGCGCAAGACCATCGGTCGGAGCGCGTATTTGCTCAACGCGGGGGTCGTAGAAATACGCGCATACGCTGATGTTTTGACCTACGCGGCAGCGGCACGCTGGCTAGCATGATCCGAACTGAGTGGAGTGATCTTGGCGTGAGCGAGCTGCCGACGGGAACGGTGACGTTGCTGTTAGCCGACGTCGAGGGCTCGACGCGGTTGTGGGAGAGCCAGCCGGAAGCGATGACGGCCGCGATCGCGCGGCTCGATGCCACGCTTGCTGACCTCATCACCGTCCATCGCGGGGTGCGTCCGATCGAACAGGGCGAAGGCGACAGCTTCGTGCTGTCATTCGCGCGCGCCAGCAACGCGGTGGCGTGCGCGTTGGAATTGCAGCGCGCCCCGTTGGCGCCGATCCGGCTGCGCATCGGCGTGCACACCGGCGAGATCCAGTTGCGCGACGAGGGCAACTACATCGGCCCGACCATCAACCGGGCCGCTCGGCTGCGCGATCTGGCGCACGGTGGCCAGACCGTGCTGTCGGGCGTGACCGAGGCGATCGTGATCGACCATCTGCCGGGCGAGGCGTGGCTGACCGATCTGGGTTCGCACGTATTGCGGGGCCTGCCGCGACCGGAGCGGGTAGTGCAGCTGTGCCATCCTGACGTCGGCAACGAGTATCCGCCGTTGCGGACGTCGGAAGCTGCTGTTGCACAACGTCTTCCGGTGCAGTTGACCAGTTTCATCGGGCGTGAGGCGCAGATCCGCGAAGTTCGCGGGATCCTCGCCAACAACCGTTTGGTGACCCTCACCGGCGCCGGCGGTTCGGGTAAGACGCGTCTCGCGATCCGGACCGCCAGCGAGTTTGGCGACGACGTCAGCTACGTCGACCTGGCGCCGATCACCGATCCCGACTTGGTACCGGTAGCAGTCATTGGCGCGTTGGGACTCCGCGATCAGCCCGAGCGCTCAACGACGGACACCATCGTCCGTTACCTCAGTGGGCGCCAACTGTTGATCGTGCTCGACAATTGCGAGCACCTGCTCGACACGTGTGCGGCGCTGATCCTGAGAGTTCTCGACGCATGCCCCCGCGTGACGATGTTGACCACGAGCCGTGAGCCGATCGGCGGGGCGGGGGAGGTGACGTGGCGGCTGCCGTCGCTCTCGCTAGCCGACGAGGCGATTGAACTGTTCACCGATCGCGCCCGACTGGTGCGCCCCGACTTCGGCGTAACCGATGACGATGCCGGTGCTGTCTCCGAGATCTGTCGTCGCCTCGATGGCATGCCGCTGGCGATCGAGTTGGCAGCCGCGCGGGTGCGGGCGTTGTCGATCCAGGAGATCCTAGACAGCCTGTACGACCGGTTTCGGCTGCTGACAGGGGGTTCGCGGGCGGCAGTGCGTCGGCAGCAGACGTTGCGGGCGTCGGTCGATTGGTCGCATGCGCTGCTGACCGAGCCCGAGCGCGTGCTATTTCGCCGGCTGGCGGTATTCGTGGGTGGATTCGACCTCGACGCCGCTCGGGCAGTTGCCGGCGGCGGAGGTTTGGAGCGGCACCAGGTCCTCGACGTGCTCACCTTGTTGGTCGACAAGTCCCTCGTCGTGGCCGAACAGGCTGGCGGACGCACGCGGTACCGAATGCTCGAAACGGTGCGGCAGTACGGGCTCGAGAAGCTTGGCGAGTCATCAGAAGCCGACGCCGTACGCACTCGCCACCAGGACCACTACACGGCGATGGCCCTCGCGTTCGAGAGCACGACGCGGGTCGAGCACCAGCAACTCCTCGCGCGCACGGACGTGAACATCGACAACCTTCGCTCCGCCTTCACATGGAGCCGCGAGCGATGCGATAGCGATGGCGCACTGCGGTTGGCCTCGGCGTTGTCGCGGTTTTGGCTCGTACGCGGCCACATCAAGGAGGCCCTCGCATGGTTTGACGCCGTGGCCGAGGACCAGACGAGGTCCGGTTCGGAGATGTCTCCAGCAGTGCGTGTCCGCGCGTTGGTCGATCGGGCATACCTCGACGTCTGGGCTGGCTTTCCTGGCCACGTCGACGAGGTGGATCAAGCGCTTGCGGTCGCCCGCGGCCTCGACGATCCGCTCTTGTTGGTCGGGGCACTGGTGGTGCGCGGTTTCGTCGCCGGGTTCGACCTCGCCGC
>NZ_JAVRPS010000667.1:0-43130 GCF_032162105.1 Mycobacterium sp.
AGGAACACGCCCGCCGGCGGACCCAGCTCGGCGGGCGTGGCCTTCGGCATGTCTGGTGAGTTGAGATCGAGACCGCCCGCGATGTCCCAGTAGAGCTCGCGCATCTCGTCGATCATCGCCGCCACCAGAGCAGCGCCATCGCCCGTCCCGGCAGGCACAGGGCGAAAGTCCAGCTCAGAACCCATGATTCCCTTTCTACCGGGTGCCCGGGCAACAGGTCCACCCGCGCTGACCCTCTACGATGCAGTCATGCAGACGCGCCCTCGCATTGCCGTGCTCGTATCCCTGCTCACCGCACTCCTCACGGCGGCCGCCCTCACCGCTGGCTGCTCGTCGGACAAGAAGGCCGACGCCGCACTGCCCGACGCGGCCACGCTGCTGAAGGACTCCCAAGCGGCCACCAGGGCTCAGCAGAGCGTTCACCTGCAGCTGACCGTCAACGGTGAGATCAAGGAACTGCCGATTGCGTCGATGACCGGCGATCTGACCAACGTCCCTGCCGTCGCTGCCCAGGGCAAGGCCGACATCGTGTTCCTTGGTCAGAAGTTGGAGGGGGTGTCCTTCGTCGTCGCCGACGGCACGCTCTACGGCGCGATCACGCCGGACAGCTGGCAGGACTTCGGACCCGCCGCCGACATCTACGACGTATCGGCGATCCTGAGCCCGGACAATGGCCTGGCCAACGTGCTGGCCAACTTCTCCGATCCCAAGACCGACGGGCGCGAGACCGTGAACGGCGTTGCGACGGTCAAGATCACCGGAACCGTGAGCGCCGACGCCGTCAACAAGATCGCCCCGCAGATCGCCGCCAAGGGCCCGGTGCCGGGAACGGCCTGGGTGACCGAGGGCGACAAGCACGACCTGGTGCAGGCGAAGCTGGAACCGACGCCGGGCAACAGCGTGCAGATGACGATGTCGGACTGGGGCAAGCCCGTCACCGTCACCAAGCCCGCGGTGTGATGGCGCACGCAGCAGACGCGCCGGCGGGCACGAACCGCCGATTGGCGATCACCGCAGGCGGCTTGGCGGTATTGCTCGGGGCCCTCGACACCTACGTCGTGGTGACGGTGATCCGCGACATCATGGCGGCACCGCCTGCCGGTATCGGCATTCCGGTGAACCAGATCCAACGGGTGGCGCCGATCATCACCGGCTATCTGGTCGGCTACATCGCTGCGATGCCCCTGCTTGGTCGCGCCTCCGACCGGTTCGGCCGCAAGCTGCTGATTCAGATCAGCCTGGCGGGGTTCGCCGCCGGCTCCGTCGTCACCGCGTCGTCGTCCGACCTGACCATTCTGGTGATCGGCCGCATCGTGCAGGGCACGGCCAGCGGGGCGATACTTCCCGTCACCCTGGCCCTTGCCGCCGACCTGTGGGCGCAGCGCAACCGCGCCGCCGTGCTGGGCGGTATCGGTGCGGCACAGGAACTCGGCAGCGTGCTGGGCCCGCTCTACGGCATCGCGGTGGTCTGGGCACTGAACTCCTGGCGCGACGTGTTCTGGATCAACGTGCCACTGGCCGCACTGGCGATGGTGATGATCCACTTCAGCCTTCCCTCGAAGCAGAAGGGCGGGCCTCCGGAGAAGATCGACCTCGTTGGTGGGGTACTGCTCGCGATCACGCTCATCCTGGTCGTGTTCGGTCTCTACAACCCGGCACCCGACGGAAAGCAGGTGCTGCCGAGTGGAGGCGGGTGGCTGCTGGCCGGGGCCGCGGTGGCCGCCGTGGCGTTCTTCGCGTGGGAGCGGTTCGCGCGCACCAAGTTGATCGACCCGGTGGGCGTGCACTTCCGGCCGTTCCTGTGTGCCCTCGGCGCCTCGTTCGCCGCAGGCGCCGCGCTGATGGTCACCCTGGTCAACGTGGAGCTGTTCGGTCAGGGCGTGTTGTCGCTTGACCAGAACGAGGCCGCGTTCCTGCTGATGCGGTTCCTGGTGGCGCTGCCCGTCGGCGCACTGCTCGGAGGGTGGCTGGCGACCCGGGTCGGTGATCGGATCATCACCTTCATCGGTCTGCTGATCGCCGCGTTCGCGTACTGGCTGATCTCGCACTGGCCGGTGGACCTGCTGGCCGCCCGCCACGATTTCGGGCTGTTCACGCTGCCCGCCATGGACACCGACCTGGCGTTGGCCGGCCTGGGGCTCGGCCTGGTGATCGGACCGCTGACCTCGGCAGCGCTGCGGGTGGTCCCCCCGGCCCAGCACGGCATCGCGTCGTCGGCGGTGGTCGTCGCCCGGATGACCGGCATGTTGGTCGGGGTCGCCGCGCTGTCCGCCTGGGGGTTGTACCGGTTCAACCAGATCCTGCAGGAGACGCTGGCCGCGCAGCCGGCACCGAAGGCCGATTCACCGCTCGGCCAACTGGCTGCCGGAGCGGCTCGGGTTGCGAAGGCATCCGTCGAAGCATTCGCACTGCAGTACGGCGAGATATTCGGCATCACCGCGTTGGTCTGCGTGGTGGGCGCGGTGCTGGGTCTGTTCATCAGCGGTCGGAACGAACACGCCGACGACTCCGCCGACCCGGCGACCGAGGTGATCTCGGCCGAGCGCTAGCGCGTCAGCAGCGCTCGATGCCGGGCTGGAGAACCTTGGGCTCGGTGCTCTCGGCGGCGTCCGGAGTGCTCAGCACTGCGCGCAGCGGACGGCACACCATTTCCTTGATTGCGCTCTGATCGACTGGGCGAAAGCTGAGCCAGTCCTGCAATGCAGTCATGCTCATCGTCCTTTGTTCGTGGCTTCCCGTCGCGCGAACGTCGGCGGTGAAGACGCGATATGGGCGGTGCGGGCCGGTGACCCAAACTCACCTACGAGTCTACGGGCGGACCATGGTCAAGATCGCTGCGCGACCCGCCGTGCGGATATCGAACTGATAACGAGTCGCCCAACGGAGGCCAAGACGCAGTGACGGGAGTCACATTCGGCGGCAAAGGAATTCCAGATCTCACCCGGGATGGGAATTCATGCAGCTCAGCTCGGCACCAGGCTGAGGAGGACGTCCGGGCCGATCCGTTCCATGCCGTCGAACCGCCATCGGTGCGCCTGCGCGATGCTCAGCACGCCGACGTCGTCGACCGCGGCGATCGGGCCGCCCAGCAGGATCGGAGCGACGTAGGCCAGGATGCGGTCGATCACGCCCGCCCGCAGAAATGCTCCTGCCAACGTGGGCCCTCCCTCCACGATCACGTCGGTGCGGTCCGACAGCGCCCGAACGACCTCGAGCGGATCGCGGGTACGGATCACCATCGTCCGCGAGTCCTCGTTCAAAACCCGTGCCTCTGAGGATATTTCGCGTTCGCCCACGACGACGCGCAACGGCTGGCGCTCGGCGATGCTGCCGTCGGGCAGTCGCGCGGTGAGCGCCGGATCGTCGGCGAAGACGGTGCCGGTACCGACCACTATCGCGTCGGCGGCGCCGCGGCGCCGGTGCACGTCCGCCCGTGCCGCCTCGCTGGTGATCCACTGGCTGCTGCCGTCGGCCGCTGCGCTGCGCCCGTCCACGCTGGTGGCGAACTTCCAAGTGAGGTGCGGCTTTCCGGTGCGCTGCTTGTGCAGCCACTCGCGCAATGGACCGCCGGCCACGTCGTCGGCGAGCACTCCGGTCGTCACCTGGATGCCGGCCTCGGCCAGTCGCGCCGACCCGCCCGCCGCGACGGGATTGGGGTCGGCGACCGCATACGAGACCGCCGAAACACCTGCTGCGACAAGGGCATCGACGCATGGTGGTGTCCGCCCGTGGTGGTTGCACGGTTCCAGCGTGACGACGGCCGTACCACCCCTGGCCCGCTCCCCCGCCCGCCGCAGCGCCACTACCTCGGCGTGCGGCCCGCCCGGCGGCTCGGTGGCGCCGACGCCCGCGATGTCACCGTCGCGGTCCAGGATCACCGCACCCACGGGCGGATTGGGGTAAGTGCTGCCCTTGACCTGTTCGGACAGGTCGATGGCCAGCCGCATGGCCGCTTCGGCGTTCACCACGTCAGGTGATGGGCCGCCGCGGCCGCCTGCCTGCGCAACGACTCGACCGCGGCGGACGGGTCGGCCGCGCTATAGACGGCTGAGCCGGCGACGAAACAGTCCACGCCCGCCTCCGCGGCGGCTTCGATGGTGTCGGCGTTGATGCCGCCGTCGATCTCCACGACGATGGTCAGCTCGCCCGCGTCGACGAGCCTGCGCACGGCCGAAACCTTGGAGAGCACCTCGGGGATGAACTTCTGGCCACCGAATCCTGGCTCGACCGACATCACCAGGATCGTGTCGAAGTCGCGCAGGATCTCCAGGTACGGCTCGATCGGCGTGCCGGGCTTGACGGACAGCCCCGCCTTGGCGCCCGCGGCGCGGATGTCGCGGGCAACGCCGCGGGGATCATCGGTCGCCTCCGCGTGAAACGTCACGTTGTACGCGCCGGCCTCCGCATAGGGCGGCGCCCAGCGGGCCGGGTCGTCGATCATTAGGTGGCAGTCCATCGGGATGTCGGTGACCTTGAGCAGGCTCTCGACCACTGGTAGCCCCAGCGTGAGATTCGGCACGAAGTGGTTGTCCATGACGTCGACGTGCAGCCAGTCGGCGCCGGCCACCGCGGCCGTCTCGTCGGACAACCGCGCGAAGTCGGCGGCCAGGATCGACGGCGCGATCAGGGGTGCTGGCATGGCGGTCAGCTTACTTGGAGGCATGCCGCGAACATCGCGTCCGTCCCATGCCGATGCGGCCACAGCTGCACGTAGGGCCCGTCGCCGAGTTCGTCGACGGGCTCGAACAGCGGGCGGGCGTCGATCGCCCGCACGGGCTGGCGGCGAATGGCGTCGGCCACCACGCCGACGGTCTCGGCAAGGTGCGGCGAACACGTCGCGTACAGCACAACGCCACCGGGGCGGGTCAACGCGATGGCCGAGGCCAGCAGCTCGCGTTGCAGCTTCGCCAGAGCGGACACGTCACCGGGTTGACGCCGCCAGCGCGCCTCTGGCCTGCGCCGCAGCGCGCCAAGACCCGTACACGGCGCGTCGACCAGCACGCGGTCGAAGGAGGCGGCGGGCAGCCCGGAATCGCGGCCGTCGACCCGCAGCACCTCCACGTCCAGTCCGACGGTGTTCCGTTCGACGAATTCGGCGCGGTGCGGTGTCGGTTCGACGGCCGTCACCCGGGCCCCCGCTGCGACACCGATCGCGGCCAGCAGCGCCGTCTTGCCGCCGGGGCCAGCGCACAGGTCCAGCCACCGACCCGTGTCTCCGTCGACGGGTGCCAGGGTCAGCGCTCTTGCCACCAACTGGCTGCCCTCGTCCTGCACCAGCGCCTGCCCGTCGCGGACCGGCTCCAGCTGGCCGGGGTCCCCGCCGTGGAGGTAGACCGCGTAGGGCGAGTAGCGACCGGGGGTGCCATGCACCGCCACTGCCAGCTCGTCGGCGGTCAGCGCCCCCGGCCGCGCGGCCAGGTGGACCTCCGGCCGCTCGTCGTCGTTGGCCAGAAGTGCGCCCAGCTGGCCCGCGTCCGCACCGAGCGCGTCGGCGAACGCCTGGGCGATCCATCGGGGGTGCGCGTGAGCGAAGGCGATGTGCCCGACCGGGTCGGTGTCCGCCGGTGGCGCGAGCTCCGCGACCCACGACGCCTCGTCGCGCTTGGAGATGTTGCGGAGCACACCGTTGACGAAACCGGCACGCGCCGTGTCGAATTCGATGGCCGCCTGCTCCACCGTGGTGTCAACCGCGGCGTGGGCATCGACGCGCATCCGCAGCAGTTGGTAGGCGCCGAGCCGGAGCAGGTCGAGCAACACCGGGTCGATCTGGTCGGTGGGCCGGTTCGCTGTGTGGGCGATCACGGCGTCGAGCAGACCGATGGCGCGGCAGGTGCCATAGGTGAGTTCGGTGGCGAACGCGGCGTCCCGGCCGGTGATTTCGCGCTCGCGCAGCATGGCGGGCAACGCGAGGTTGGCGTATGCGTCGCGCGCCGACACCGCGCGCAGCACGTCGAAGGCGGCCTGGCGGGCGGGGTCGAGGGGCTTGCGGCGTGGTCGCCGCTGGCTCGGCCTGTTCATTCGGCGCGTGCGTTCTCGTCCAGGCGCGCACCGCGGGCCCAATCGGCGGCGTTCATCTCCTTCTTGCCTGGTGGCTGGATCGAGCCCAACAGCACCGGCTGGGACGCCGTGCCAATCATGACGCCGGCGCGTTCGACCCGGATCACGCCGGGCGGCAACGGATCTCGATAAGATACGGTGACCGGTCCGACCTTGACCCGCAGGTCCCCGATCATCGTCCATGCGCCGGGATTGGGGGTGACGGCACGGATGCGCCGATCCACGACGTGGGCGGGCAGGTCCCAGCGCACTCGCGCCTCCTCGACGGTGATCTTGGGCGCGACGGTGATGCCGTCCGTCGGTTGAGGCACGGCAGCGAGCGTTCCGTCGGCGACGCCGTCCAGCGTCGACTCCAGCAGGACGGCACCGGAGTTCGACAGCCGCCCGAGGAGGTCCCCTGCGGTGTCGGTCGGACGGATCGTCTCGGTGACGACGCCGAACACCGGCCCCGAGTCCAGGCTGGGCTCGATCAGGAACGTCGTCGCGCCCGTCACCGCGTCTCCGGCGGCGATGGCGGCCTGCACCGGCGCGGCGCCCCGCCACGCGGGCAGCAGCGAGAAGTGCAGGTTGATCCAGCCGATCCGCGGTACTGCCAGCAGGCCGTCGCGCAGCAGCGCGCCGTAGGCCACCACCGCGCAGCTGTCGGGTGCCAGATCGGCCAGTTCGGCGACGAATTCGTCGCCGTTGGGGCGCGCGGGCCGCAAGACCGGGATGCCTTGTTCGAGAGCGAGTTCGGCGACGGGTGACGGCCGGGGCCGTCCCCTGCGGCCCGCCACCGCGTCGGGCCGGGTCAGCACCGCGACCACGTCGTGATGCGGCGAGTCGACGAGCCGGCGCAGGGACGGCAGGGCGGCCTCGGGAGTACCGGCGAAGACGATCCGCATGGCTTTCCAGAAACTCACGCCGGAATCTGGTAGTACTCGCGCTCCGACACCCCGGCCAGCGGCGCGACGAAGGTCCAGGGGATCGTGGCGATGGTCCGGTTCAGGGCGGCCACCGCGTCGTTGTAGTACTGGCGGGCAAACGCCAGCTTGTTCTCGGTGTCCGCGAGGTTGTCCTGCAGGTTCAGAAAGTTGTTCGACGAGTTGAGCTGCGGGTAGCTCTGCCCGAGCGCGAGCACCTGGCCGACCGCGGTGTCGAGCTCCCGTTCGGCCGCACTGCGTTGCGCCACCGACTTCCCTCCGGTGGCCGACGTCAGCGCCGTGCGGGCGTCCGTGACGTGGTCGAGGATGCCCTTCTCGTGGGACGCGAAGGTCTGCACGGTGTGCACCAGGCTGGGGATCAGCGACGCGCGGCGGGTCAACTCCACGTCGATGCCGGACAGCGCCTCCGAGACCCGCACGTCGGCGGACCGAATCTTGTTGTAGCCCAGCACGAAGCCGATCAACACCAGGACCAGTATCACCAGTACCAGGATCAGCAAGAATGTCACCACGAGCCTCCTCCTCCTCCGCCGCCGCCACCGCCACCGCCGCCACCGCTTGAGCCCCCACTGCTTGAGCTCGACGAGGACGACGACTGCGACGCGGTGTAGGCCCCAATCGACGATGACAGCGCCGATTCGAAGCTGTCGAAACTCGGCCCGCCCGAGCCGCCGGCAATGCCCCAGCCGGTGGACGACGATGTGTGGTACCAGCCCGGTTGCGGCGCAACGGCACCCGTCGTGTCTTTGTACTTCTTCGCCCACAACGCGGCAGTGCCTGCCGCAACGGCGAACGGGACATAGGCGCTGTAGAGATCCTTGCGGGCGCCGAAGTCGAACCGGGTCTCGGCGGAGTCGGTGGCCAGTAGCCGGTGGAATCCGCCTGCCTGCGACCACAACTGGCGGCCTGCCTCCGTACGGCGGGTGCCGACGCCGTCGGCCCACGCCCGCACCGTGACGGCGAAGAATACCGCGAACGGCAGGCCCCACATCGTGGCTGGGAAACCCCAGCGGAAGAAGCCGCACACCGCGAGGACCGCGGCGACCATGCCCGCCGTGCGGATCCAGAGTTCCTTCTTGCGCGGGACCAGCAGGCCGTCCTTGATGGCCCACTTCTTCACCGCCGCGGCCATGGCGGTCTTGGCCGTGCTGAGTTTCTGCCCCGAGTGCACGGACTCGTTCGCTTCGAACTCGGCACCGGGAGTGTTGATCTTGAGCGCGTGCGCTACCGCCACGGTGACCGGGTCCACGTCGGCCCACGCTGCGCGTTCGGCGATGCTCTGGACGCGCCACCCGTCGCCTGCCTGCTTCAGTTCGACCAGGCCGCGCTCTCCGAGGTAGAACAGCGTGGCGGTCAGACCGTTCTTGGGCACGCTCTCGGTGCGGATGTACTCGGTCTGCACGGGTCCCAGACCGGGCGGCGGCGCGTACTGCAGTGGGAAACCCGGTGGTGGTTCGACGGTGGTGCGGTACCAGAGGTAGGCACCGACGCCAGCGACCACGGACAGGCCGAGGATCCACGCGACGCCCGTCACCGACTGGCCGAGGATCCGGTCCCACGTATACGACCACGGCAGGCTGATCCGTGGCGGCACGGGCACGTCGACGCCTGCGCGCAACGTGACCGGGGTGCGTGGGGGCAGGCCGCCTGCGGAGAACTCGACGGTGTTGCCTGCGACGGTCAGATCGGAACAGGCGCGTCCGTTGCCCCGGCCGACCGAACACTGGGCGCCGGTGACATCGCCTGGCAAGGTCGCCCTGATGTGCGCGCGCTGGATCTGGTTGTTCCACGACGGCGCGATGACGTTCCAGTAGAACGCCGAGGTGGAATTGGGATCGCCGGTGCTGGTGGCGAACTGCTTGTTCTCGCCGGTGCTGCCGGGGTCGAGCACGCCGGGGATGGTGTAGCGGATCTCGTAGACGTGGGTGCCCGGCGACAGCGTCGTGTCCGGGTCACCGATCTTGGCCACCCGGAGTCGCTCCCCGTCCTCCCACAGCATTTGATACGGGGCCGGTTCGCCGTCGAGCAGAATCGAGGTGATCTCGGGCTTCTGCCGCACCCGTGGGCTGTTCTGATTGGCCACGTCCCAGAACTGAAAGATGCCGTGCCGCCCGGATGGGAACTCGCCGGTGATGGTCTCCACCGCGTCGAGCGTGCCGTCCTCGGACACGGTGAAGTCGGCCTGGTAGTTGCTGAACACGACTGGATCGTTGGCCGCGCCCGCGCCGCCTGCGCTGCTGAGCACGTGCGGCCACAGCAATCCAACCGCGATCAGCCCCAGAAGGAGCAACCAGCCGAACAGCCGCCGCATGCCACCTCCCGCTCGGCTCGGTGTTGACACCGCGCGCCCCCAAGTCCGACCTACCCTATGTGCAACGGGTCGATCTGCACACGAACGGGCTGTTGATCGTGACGAGCACTCATCACGCCGGTGGCGCGGCGCAGCGTCGCCCCAAGGGCCAGGCCGCCGTCGCGCGGCACCCGCACCAGCATTCGCATCACCGGGCCGGTGGCCTCGGCGCCACTGGCGGGCCGCCGCGCACCAGGGGGCAGTTCGACGGGGCCGAGCACCTGCGCGTCGTCGGGCAGGTGGGCGGTGTCGAGCAGGGCGGCCGTCGCGGCGGGCGCCCCGTCGATGGCGGCCATGTGCACCGCGGGAGGCAACCCGACCTCGGTCCTGGCGTCGAGTTCGGATTCGGCGTGCGCCACCGGATCCCACCGGATGAGCGCCTGCACGGTCGGGATGGACGATTCCGCGACGATGGCGACCACGCCGCCGTCACCCCGATGGCGGACCAGGGCGGCTGCGGCCATCCACCGTCGCAGCGCGTCCTCGGCGGCGCGCAGATCCTGCCTGCCGAGCAGCGCCCAGCCGTCGAGCAGCAGCGCCGCCCCGTAGCCGCCTTCGGCGACCGGTTCGGCGCCGGGGGTCGCGACGACGAGAGCCGGCGCGTCCGGCACGGTGCCGATGACGGCGTCCCCGCCGGACGTGACGACGGTGGTGCCGGGAAACGCGCGGCCGAGCTCCTCGGCCGTGCGGCGCGCTCCCACGACGACGGCACGCACGGCATCGGATCCGCACCGCACGCAGCGCAGAGCGGGGTTGGTCCGGCCGCACCACCGGCAGACCGCCCCGGCGTGGTCGCGTTCCGGCAGTGACATCGGCCCGGTGCAGTGCCTGCAGCGGGCGATGGTCCGGCAGCGACCGCAGGCCAGCGCGGGCACGTAACCCCGCCGTGGCACCTGGACGAGTACCGGCCGCTGCGCGTTGAGCGCGGCCCGCGCGGCGTCCAGCGACATCGTCGGCAACCGTGCGGTGTGGGAAGCCGCGTCGCGTTCCTGCGCGAACGCACTGTCGTCGATCGCGATGACCCGCGGGGTGCGGGCCCGCACCACCGGCCGCGACGCCACCAGGTCGTGCGCCCACTTGGTGCGCACCAGCGCCTGCCCTTCGGCGGTGCGGGCGTAGCCGCCGATCAGCGCCGCGCAGCGCACCTGGTGGGCCCGCAGCATGGCCACCTCGCGCGCATGCGGGTACGGCGCACGGGGCTCGGCCAGGGTGTCGTCACCGTCGTCCCACACCATCACCAGACCGAGGTCGGCGACCGGCGCGAAGACCGCGCTCCTGGTGCCGATCACCAGTCGGGCGCGACCACGCAGCGCGGCCAGCCACCGGCGGTAGCGCTCGGCGGGACCGAGGCCTGCCGACAGTGCCACCACCCTGGTCTCGTCGACGTGCCGCACCGCGGCGGCATGCAGGGCGTCGACATCGCGCTGGTCCGGCACGATGATCAGTGCGCCGCGGCCGGCGTTCACCACCACCGCCCCCGCCTCGGCCAGCCGATCGGCCCACGGCTCCCCCGGCAGCGCCTGCCAGACCGCGCGAGCGGCACGGCCCTCGCCGAGCGCATCGAGAAACTGCTCACCGCGGCCGTACGACGCCCACGCCGTCGGGTCGACGGCGATCGGCACTGCCGCGGGCAGATCGGCTACGGCCTGCTTCTCGACTCCTGCGTGCCGTGGCGGAACCGCCAGCCGCAGCACGTCGGCACGGGTGCCCGCGTATCGGGTGGCGACCGCGTCGACCAGGCGGCGCACGTCGGAGGTCAGCACGGGTTCGGCGGACACCACCCGGTCCAACCAGCCGAGCTTGCCGACATGGTCTGTGTCCGAACGCCTTTCGAGGATGAAGGCATCGACGAGCCGGCCGTGGAAGCGCACCCGCACACGCACACCGGGCTGCGCGTCGTCGGACTGCTCGGCCCAGACGAGGTAGTCGAAGTCACGGTCGAGGTGCGGCACCGACAGCATCGGCACCACCCGCGCGACGGGTTCGTGCTCGGCTGCGCGCCGCTGCCCATCCCCCGGTCGCTGCGCTGGAGCCGCGCTTGCGCGGACTGCCCGCCGATCCGTGCTCACGGTGTCGGTTTAGCAGAGCCAACCGACGCCACGCGTCCGCGGCCGAAGAAGAACCCCGCGGTGATCAACAGCAACGACGTGGCGTAGGCCCACCAGATCGGCACCGCCAGCACCTCGGACTGCAAGACGAACTTGCCGATCCCGATCATGCCGTCGGACACCGCGAAGCACACCGCACCCAGCGCCGTCCACGGCGTCGGCAACCGCGCCAACAGCGCGGCGCACACCATCGCGCCAAGCACCGCCATGTACAGCGTCACCGGGACGGCCATCCCCTCGGCGATCAGTCGCGGCCAGAACCAGATCAGCAGCGCGACGCACGCGGCGACGAGCACCGCCGCGCCAGCCAACCGCGGCGCGCTGTGGGTCGCCAGCGGGACCAGTGCGGCGAGGAAACACAGGTGTGCGACCAGGAACGCGCCGAGCCCCAACACGAACGACGGCTCCCACCACGGCATCGCGAGTAGGAAGTCCCCCGCGGCGGACAAGGCGAGCGCCGCGACCAGCCAGCGGCGTTCGCACCGGATCGGATGACCGAGCGCGGCGATCGCGAGCAGGACGGCCGCCGCCGCCTTGACCGCGGGCTGGCCGGGGAACTGGCCGGTGAGTTCGGCACCCGATGGCAAGCTCGTCGCGGCGGCGATCAGGAACACCCCGTAGCCGGCGCCGACGACGGCTGCCGCCACCCATAGCAGTCGGGTACTACGCCGCGGATACGGTGTGGTGATGCCAGCCGCCGACGAGCCCGCAGCCAACTCCACACCCCTCGACGCCATCCTGCAGAAGGTACTGGAAGCCGTGCCGTTCCAGTTCACAACCGACGGAGGCCCCGAGGCGTCCCGGCAACGATTCCGCGACCTGCCGCGTCGGCCCGTGCACCCCGAACTGCGCGTCGAGGACCGCACCGTCGACGGACCGGCGGGCCCGATCCCGGTCCGGGTGTACTGGCCACCGGAGACGGGCGCCGCGCCGCCGCCGGTCGTGGTGTTCCTCCATGGCGGCGGGTGGGTCGTCGGGGACCTCGACACCTACGACGGCACCGCACGACAGCACGCGGTGGGCGCGGGCGCCCTGGTGGTGTCGGTGGACTACCGGCTGGCACCCGAGCATCCGTTCCCCGCCGCCGTCGATGACGTGTGGGCGGCCACGCGATGGGCTGCAGAACACGCCGCCGAGCTCGGCGGGGACCCCCGACGCCTTGCCATCGCGGGCGATTCGGCGGGTGGCAACCTCGCCGCGGTGGTCGCACTGCTGGCGCGCGACGCGGGCGGGCCTGCGATCCGATTTCAGCTGCTGTGGTATCCGGCGACCACGTGGGACACCTCGCTGCCGTCGTTCACCGAGAACGCCGACGCACCGGTGCTCGCCGTCCGTGCGGTCGGCGGCTTGTCCCGTTGGTACGCAGGCCACGTCGACCTGAAGAACCCGCCGGCCACGCTGGTGCCCGCCAAGGCCGAAAGCCTCACCGGTCTGCCACAGGCCTACATCGCGGTCGCCGGGTATGACCCGCTGCGCGACGACGGCGTGTGCTACGGCGAACTGCTGGCCGCAGCGGGAGTGGCCGTCGAGGTCCACAACGCCACCAGCCTGGTGCACGGCTACCTCGGCTACGCGGGCGTGGTACCTGCGGCGACCGAGGCCACCGACCGCGGATTGTCGGCCTTGCGCGAAGCGTTGCACCGCGCATGAGCAGAAGAATTCGGTCGACATCGTGCACGCGTTGGCCGTCGACAGGTTCGTGGTCGACGACTTCGCCATGACGGGTACCGCCGTGTGGGCGGCACGCGACGACGGAAAGCTGCTGTGCAACTGGGTGGAACGCGCCTCGTTCGAGCTTTACCAGCGGCTGAGGAACCAGTAGACCCACCCATTGCGCACCGCGCTAACGTGAGGCCCATGACGGATACCTCGACGACGCGGCCAGAGATCGACCCGATTCTCAAGACACTGTTGGAGGCGGTGCCGCTGGAGTTCACCATCGACGACGGTGTCGAGGTGGCCCGCGAGAGAATGCGTGCGATGACGCCGCCGTCGGAGATGTCGCCGGACATGCGGATCGAGGAACGCACCGTCGGGTATGGCGAGTTGGCCGACATTCCGGTGCGCATCTACTGGCCGCCCATCGAGGCACATCAGAACCTGCCGATCGTGGTCTTCTATCACGGCGGCGGCTGGGCGATCGGCGATCTGGACACCCACGATCTCTTGGCACGAACACATGCGATCGGCGCCGAGGCCATCGTCGTGTCGGTCGACTACCGGCTCGCCCCCGAACATCCGTTCCCGGCAGGCGTCGAGGACGCCTGGGCCGCGCTGCGCTGGGTCGGCGAGCACGCCGCCGAACTCGGCGGTGATCCTGCCCGCATCGCGGTGGCCGGCGACTCGGCTGGCGGCAACCTGTCGGCCGTGATGGCGCTGCGGGCGCGCGATGCCGGCGGTCCGCCCCTGGTGTTCCAGCTGCTCTGGTACCCGTCCGCGGTCGGTGACCAATCGGCACCCTCGTTCACCGAGAACGCCGACGCACCGATGCTTACCCGTGACGTCATCGACGCCTTCCTGACGTGGTACCTGCCGGGGGTGGACGCCAGCGATCCCACGTCGTTGCCGATCGATGTCGCCCCCGCGAATGCGGCCACGCTGGCGGGCCTGCCGCCGGCGTTCATCGGTACCGCCGAGCACGACCCGCTGCGCGACGATGGCGGCCGCTACGCCGAAATGCTCTCCGCTGCAGGCGTTCCCGTGGAACGGAGCAACGAGCCCACGATGGTGCACGGATACGCCAGCCTCGCGCTCGCCTCTCCTGCGGCCGCCGAGGCCACCAACCGGGGGCTGGCGGCGCTGCGGGCCGCGCTGCACCCGTAGCCGTGGCGGACACCGAACGGTTCGTCCTCGACGTGCGGTCCCCGGCCCAGTGGGAGCAGTGGCTGGAGGTCAACCACGACACGGTGACCGAGGTGTGGCTGCGACTGTTCAACAAGGGCGCGGGCGACGTGCCACTGCCCTACGCCGAAGCGGTCGAGATCGCGCTGTGCTTCGGCTGGATCGACAGCCTGGCACGCGGTCACGACGAGGTCTCGCGCATCCAGCGGTTCAGCCCGCGCAAGCCCAAGAGCGCCTGGTCGAAGTCCAATGTCGAACGGGTGCAACGACTCTTGGCCAGCGGGCGGATGCGCGAGGCGGGGCAATTCCAGATCGATGCCGCCAAGGCGGACGGTCGGTGGCCGGAGCATTAACCGCTACGCGGGTAGGCCCTCGGGGGCACGCCGTGCCAGCGCTTGAACGCATGGCAGAACGTCGAGGTGTCGGTGTAGCCCAACCGCTTCGACACCTGCTCCACCGTCAGACCGACGTTGCACAGCAGGTCGACGGCCAGCGTCGAGCGGGCCTCGTTCAGCAGCGCCCGGAAGGACGTGCCCTCCTCGGCCAGCTGCCGCCGCAGCGTTCGCGGATGCACGTCCAGCTCCGCGGCCATCTCCGGCAGCGTCGGGAACCGGCCGGATTCCCGAAACAGCTTGGAGCGCACCACCGCGGTAATGCCGCGCCGTTGCTCGTTGCGCTGCATCAGCACGTCGCACTGCGCGATGCACATCTGCAGTGTGTGGCTAACCGCTTGTGGCAGTGGCTCGTCGAACATCGCGCGCGGAAAGTGCATACGGTTGTGCGCACGGCCGAACTCTCTACTCACGACCGGCAGGAGCTCCATCAGCGGCGCGACGACCTCCTTGTCGAGGGTTGCCTCGACGATCAGCTGGTCGGCATACCGGGCAACGACCGGAAGGGCGAATTCGCTGACCGTCGTGACGATGCTGGCGACATCACGCTCGAGGAAGAAGCCGCGCACATCGGCAGGCAGATGATCGACCTCGAACTCCAATAGGCAGCTTTCGGCTCCCTCGAACAGCTTGATCTCGATGTTCAGCATAGTCAGCGAGAAATATCGCATCGACACGTCGAAGAGCTCACGGAACGTCGCACACGACATCGACGCGAAACCAAACAAGCCGAGATGGGTCAATCGGAACCTGCTGCCCACGTCGATGCCGAGCCCGGCGGGGTCCGGAAGCGCGGCCAGAAGCCTGCGCACCGCGACGATCTCATCCGACGCCGCCACCACCGCTTCGGGATCATTGAGGTCACCCGGCCCGATCCCCGTGCCCGCGAGGATGTCGGATGTCGCGACTCCGCGCTCGTTGGCGACCTCGCACAGCACGCGGGTCGTGTAGACCGGACGCCGCAGATCGGGCGACCACGTCGTCGATGCCATGTGTCCTAAACTCCCAACTCTCTGTCCCATAGTCCCATTCCGACGCCGCCGCGGGGCTCATACGCTCGATTCATGGCGGCACCGGCGGCGCGACTGAGCACCTGGACCATGACGCGCGAGGCGATCACCATCGGTTTCGATGCCGATCGCGGCTTCCTGGCCCGGGCACGTCAGCACGACGTCACCCGATTCCGGTGCGGTGGAAGGCGTTTCGTATCGATCACCCACCCCGACTACATCGATCACGTCCTGCACACCGCCCGGCTGCGTTACGTCAAGTCCAACGAATACGAGCCCATCCGGGCGGCCGCGGGCATCAACTTGCTGACTGATGAGGGCTACTCCTGGGCCGCGCATCGGACCAGCCTGAATCCCACGTTCGCGCGGCGCCACCTCAACGAACTGGTGGACCTGATGATCGACCCGATCGAACGGATCACCGACGACCTCGCCGACCGGGGTGACGACGTCGAGTTCGACATGCACGCGACGATGGTCGAAACGACGCTGCGGGTCGTCGCGAATGCGCTGTTCAGCCAGGACTTCGGCCCGATCGTGCAGAGCATGAAGGACCTCACCACCCGCGGCCTGCGGCGCACGGAGCGGCTCTCCAGAATCGGACTTCTGGGGCTCCTGCCACGACCGGTCTACAACGCGATGACCTGGAGCACGTTCTCGGGAATCCCCCTGCCACCGCCATTACGGGAAGGACAGAAGATCGTGTTGACGTTGGATACCGCCGTCAACGACGTGCTCGACGACCGCATCGCGCATCCGACCGAATCCGCCGACCTGCTCAACGTCCTGTTCCAGGCCGACAACGGGACGTGGCCGCGCAAACGGATCCGCGACGAGGCACTGACCTTCATGCTCGCCGGCCACGAGACCACGGCGAACGCGATGTCGTGGCTTTGGTATCTGCTGACTCAGAACCCCCACGCGCGGGACCGGATGCTCGCAGAGATCGACGACGTGCTCGATCGTCGTCGGCCCACCGCCTCCGACTTGGCCGAGCTGCCATGGACCACTGCCTGCGTACAGGAGTCGCAGCGCTACTACTCCGCCGTATGGATGATCGGGCGCAAGGCCGTCGAACACGACGACATCGACGGGCACCACATCCGCCCGGGCACCACGGTGCTCGTCCCCGTCCACGAGATCCACCACGACGCGCGCTGGTGGCCGGACCCAGAGGAATTCGATCCGGCCCGATTTTTGGGCGATGCGGCCAAACAGCGGCCGCGGTCGGCATATCTTCCATTCGGGGGCGGACGGCGGATCTGCATCGGGCAGAGCTTCGCATTGATGGAGATGGTGCTGATGGCGGCGATCATGAGTCAGCGGTTCACCTTCGACCTGGTGCCGGGACATCCCGTCGAACTCGAGGCAACACTGACGCTGCGGCCCAAGCACGGGGTGCAGGTCGTTGGACGACGGAGGACTCATTCGTGACCGACTTCCACACCATCATCGTCGGCGCCGGGTTCTCCGGCATCGGCGCAGGCATTCAACTCGACCGGGACGGACTCGGCGACTACCTGATCATCGAGGCAGGCGAAGAGCCTGGCGGAACGTGGTACTGGAACACCTATCCCGGTATCGCCGTGGACATTCCGTCGTTCTCCTACCAGTTCTCGTTCGAACAGAGTGCGGACTGGTCCCGCTCCTACGCCCCTGGCCGCGAGCTCAAGGCCTACGCCGACCGCTGCGTCGACAAGTACGGTCTGCGACGCAAGATCCGGTTCGGAACCAAGGTGACGGCTGCGGTGTTCGACGACGAATCCGATTCCTGGCGCATCGATCTGGATACCGGGGAGTCGCTGACGGCACGGTTCCTGATCAATGCCAGCGGAGTCCTGACCGTGCCGAACCTGCCCGACATCGACGGTGTCGACAGCTTCGCCGGGATCACCATGCACACCGCACGGTGGGACCACTCGCAGGATCTGTCGGGCAAGCGCGTCGCGATCATCGGCACCGGCGCATCGGCGGTTCAGGTGATCCCCGAGATCGCCCCGATCGTCGAGCGGCTCACGGTGTTTCAGCGGACCCCGATCTGGTGCATGCCGAAGCTGGACGTGCCGCTGCCCGCTCCCGCGCGCTGGGCGATGCGCATACCCGGCGGCAAGATGATCCAGCGGCTGATCAGCCAGGCATACGTCGAACTGACGTTCACGCTCGCCGCCCAGTACTACACCGTGTTCCCGTTGGCCCACCGCGCCGAACGAATGTGCAAGGCGTATCTGCGCAAGCAGGTCAACGACCCAGAGGTGCGCGACAAACTCACACCTCGCTACGCCGTCGGCTGCAAGCGTCCGGGATTCCACAACACCTACCTCGCGACGTACAACCGCGACAACGTGGAGCTTGTCACCGAGCCGATCGACAAGATCACCGGGTCCGGCGTGGCGACCACCGACGGAGCCACCCGCGACGTCGACGTGCTGATCCTGGCCACCGGCTTCAAGGTGATGGACGTCGACAGCATTCCGACGTTCCCGGTCACCGGGTCGGGCGGGCGGTCGCTGGCCAAGTTCTGGTCCGAGCAGCGCCTTCAGGCGTACGAGGGCGTGAGTGTCCCCGGCTTCCCCAACTTCTTCACCGTGATGGGCCCGTACGGCTACGTCGGCTCGTCGTACTTCGCCCTGATCGAAACGCAGACCCACCACATCATTCGGTGCCTGAAGAGGGCCTCGTCCGAGTCCGCGACCCGAGTCGAAGTATCGCAGGAAGCAAACGACCGGTTCTTCGCCGAGATGATGCGCAAGCGGCACCGCCAGATCTTCTGGCAGGACAGCTGCAGCTTGGCCAACAGTTACTACTTCGATCAGAACGGCGACGTGCCGTTGCGCCCCACCTCCACGCCTGAGGCGATCTGGCGCAGCAGACGGTTCCCGCTCGAGGACTACCAGTTCACGGCGTAGGACTTCGGGGACGGACGATCAGCCGTGGCTGCCGCGCGACCGGGCGATGCCCACGTCCGTGGACATGGCCTCCACGGCGAGGAACGCGAACGTCATCGCCGGAGCCAGCGTGCCGCCTGCCCCCGGATAGGAGCCACCCATCACGCTGGAGGTGACGTTGCCCGCCGCGTAGAGGCCCGTGATGGGCGCCCCGTCGCCGCCCAGAACGCGGCCCGCGGCGTCGGTGCGCAGGCCGGCCTTGGTGCCCAGGTCACCCGGCACCACCTGAACGGCGTAGAACGGCGCCTTCTCGATCGGCCCGAGCGACGGGTTCGGGGTGACGCGCCGGTCTGAGTAGTGCAGGTCGTTGAGCGTGGACCCACGCCCGAAGTCCAGATCGTGACCCTGGCGGGCGAATCCATTGAATCGCTCGATGCTCTCGGCGAGGTTCGCGGCGGGAATGCCGATCTCGGTCGCCAGCGCCTCGAGCGTGTCGGCCTTGTGCAGCCACCCGTTGCCGGTGGCAGTCGTTCGGGCACCCTGCGGTCTGGCTGCAACATGCCCGGCTTCACCGGCCCGATCGGAAACTTCTTGCGGTACTTGGCGTCGAAGATCATCCAGGCCGGCACGGCCTTGCCGTTCTTGGCCTGCGCCTCGTACATCGTCTTGCCGACGTTGTTGTAGTTGCTGGCCTCGTTGACGAAGCGTCGGCCATCACGATCCACGAAAATGCCGTACGGCAGGCTCTTTTCGATCACCAGCACCCAGGCGGTCGGCTCCCCCGGCGGCACCACCGCAGGCGACCACCAGCAGTTGTGCATCATCTCCGTGTCGAGGCAGGCGCCTGCCTGCTCGGCGAGCGTCAGCCCGTCGCCGGTGTTGCCGACATGACCGACCGTCCACCCGGCGTCGACGGGATGGTGCTGATAGCGCTGGCGCATCGCGTCGTTGCGCTCGAACCCGCCGGTGGCGAGCAGTACGCCGGCGCGGGCCAGGATCCGCTCTCCGGTACCCAGTTCGACGCCGACCACCCGACCGTCATCGGTGAGCAGTCGTCGTACCGCGGTGCCGAGGTGCAGCGGCACCCCCCTTGCCGTCAGCTCGGCGCGCAGCCGGGCCGTCAGCGCCTGCCCCAGGGTCAGATAGGGGTCCCGGCCATGCCACCGCCTGCGGGACCGGCTGCGCAATGCGTAGTGCCAAAGTCCCCGCAGGAGGCCAAGTTTGGGCTTGACGCCTGGTTGCAGCAGGGCACGCGCCTCGGCCAGGCGCATCATGAACCGGTCGAAGATCAACTCGCCCGGATAACACGGATGCAGGGTGGCGAAGTCCTCGCCGAGCAGGTTGCCGTCGAACGGCAGCGGCTCGAGCGCGCGGCCGCCGGGTTTGGCACCCGGCTGGTCGGTGTCGTAGTCCGGATACTCCCGCATCGGTTCGAACCGCACCCCCGTCTCGCTCTCGAAGGTCGAGATCATCCGATTCGCCCCGTCGAGGAAGGCGCGACGCTGCGCGGCGGCAACCTTGCCCTCGGTGACCGCCTCCAGGTAGGCCCAGGCGTCCTCGTCGGAATCGGCGATGCCGACCTCACCCATCCACGCCGGTCGGCCGGACGAGGCTGGTTGCCGCCCGCGACCGCGCCGCCTCGGTAGGGTTGGGCTCGATCGAAGGCGGCCATGCCGCATCCCCCGAGCGGCGCGCAATCCAGGCAATGATGGCAGTCCAGCGAGACGACGAGTACGAGCCCTCCGTGGCCCACCTGCCGTGGGAGCTCAAGCGCGCCGAACGAGCCGCGGCGAGGTTGCTCGACGCGAAGCTGCGCGGCACCGGCCTGACCAAGTCGCAGTTCGGCGTGATCCAGGCGTTGGCCCACATGCGCAAGGCCTCGTCCGCGGAGCTCGCCCGCACCGTGTTCGCACGCCGCAGGCCATGGTCGGGCTGATCACCACGCTCGAGCGCAAGGGCTACATCGAACGCAGCCAGTCGGAGGTCTCCGCCCGGATCATCGACGCACGGTTGACCGCGGCGGGCCGAGCGGCGTGGCGGCGCGCATCGGCCAGGCTCGCCGAGATCGACGACCTGCTCACCGACGAGTTCAGCCAGGCCGAGGTGGTGCGGCTCAGCCGGTTCCTCACGCGGCTCAGCGAGACGCTGAACGTCGACGAATGAGTCCGCAGGAGGCAACCGGGTTCAAGGTGATGGACACCGGCAACGTGCCGCTGCGGCCGACGACCACGGTGGAGGCGTACGCGTAGCCGGCGGTTCCCGATCGAGGACTACGGGTTCACCGCGTCGCCCGTCAGAACTGCACGCCGCGGGTCAGTGCGCCGTCGACAACGAGGTTGGTGCCGGTGATGAAGCTCGCCGCCGAACTGCTCAGGAAGACAACGGCGTTGGCGACTTCCTCGGGGGTCGCCATTCGGCCCGTCGGGTTGAGTCCGAGGGCGGTCTGGAACAGCGCCGGGTCGTTCTCCTCGATCGACGGCCACACCCCGCCGGGGAAGTAGGTGTTTCCGGGGCTGACCGTGTTCGCCCGTACTCCCTTGCCGGCGAGGTTGTACGCAAGTCCCTGGGTGTAGTGGATGATCGCGGCCTTCATCGTGCCGTACGGGCCGGACGCGAAGTCGATCTCGCGGCCGGACACACTCGAGATCGTGACGATCGAGCCCGAGCCGCAAGCCAGCAGATGCGGCAACGCCGCGTCCACCAGACCCACCGTGCCCATCAGGTCGACGTCGAAGCTGGTGTGCCAGTTCTCCCGGTTGTCCGGAATGGCGAGGGCGCTGACGTTCGCGACCACGCCGTCGATGCCCCCGAGGGCGTTCGCGCTGCCGTTCACCCAATCCGTCAATCCCGCAGCATCACCGACGTCGACGGCCGTTCCGATCGCGGTGGCACCCTCGGCCGTCAGCTCGGACTCAGTGGCGGCTACGGCGTCCGACGTGCGGGCGCAGTAGGCGACCGCGGCACCCTCGGCCAGCAGTCCGTCGACCACCGCCCGGCCGATACCCCGAGTGCCTCCCGTCACCAGGAATCGCTTACCGGTCAATCCGAGTTCCATGCCGTCCCCGTTCCGCGTCAGTGGGTCTGTCAGTAGGAAATGGCGCCCAACGAGCGTGCGACGGTGCGCATCTCGTCATGGATTCCGCCGTACACCCGAACCCGCGGCAGCAGCCGCTTGTCGATCTTGGTCACGGCGCTGTAGTTGGTGTCCACCACGTTCGCGATGGGAACCTGCGAAATCTGAGTCAGCAACTGATAGGCGTCGAGACGGTCCAGTCCGTAGAGCTCGCCCAGCCAGCCGATCATCTCGACCTGGCCGGCCCGCCACGCCTCTTCGAGCGGTCGGCCGGAACCGATGCACATCAGGTGGGTATCGCTTTCGATCCTGGGCCACGCCGGCCCGCCACCCTTGATCAGATCGACGATCGCGGTGACGTTCATGGCGCCTTCGACCGCCGTGCCGCACGATTCGCCTTCGCCCTGCCGATAGTGGCCGTCACCGAGGGAGAACAGCGCGCCGTCGACGTTCACTCGCAGATAACAGGTTGCGCCGGGCGCCATTTCGGGCGTGTCCATGTTGCCGCCGAAGTAGTCCGGCACCAGCGAGGTGCGTACCTCGCGGCGCGCCGGGGCCACGCCGACCGTACCGAGCATGGGGTTGGCGGGAAGGCTCAGCTCGAACTCACTGCCCAGCGCGGAGAAGCCCAGCGTCTCGGTGACCGAATCGTATTCGTAGATCCAGGTGCGCTCGGGCAGCGCGGGTTGCAGTGTCGGGCTGGCCGGGATGCTGGTGAGGCCGCCGAAGAACGGGATCAGCGTCGAGGCGCCCCAGCTCCGCGCCGGCGTCAGATCGACCAGGTGGATGGCTAGCGTGTCCCCCGGCTCGGCACCGTCGATCCAGAACGGACCGGTTTGGGGATTGAGATCTTCGGTGTCCAGAGCGACGCTGGCGACGTCGTCCTTGCTGGTGATCCGGCCGCCGAAGGCGTCCTCGGTCCACAGCGTCAGAATCGTGCCGGGACTGATGCGCCGCACCGCAGCGGCCCCGCCGAAGGTGTAGGTCAGCTGGTCGACCGTCGGCAAGAACGTCACGTGTTCCATGGCCATCATCCTGCTGGAATCTCCGTGCCGCCGCGCCCCGAAGCGGCTACTGCCCAGGACCAGTGGACGCAGGAGGAACTACACCGAGGCCTTTAGGTCGTCGACCTTGTTGGTCCGCTCCCACGGCAGGTCGATGTCGGTGCGGCCGAAGTGGCCGTACGCCGCGGTCTGCGCGTAGATCGGGCGCAGCAGGTCCAGGTCACGAACAATGGCGCCCGGCCGCAGATCGAACACCGACGTGATGGCCTTCTCGATGCGGGCCGGGTCGACGGTCTCGCTGCCGAAGGTCTCGACGAACAGGCCGACAGGGGCCGCCTTGCCGATCGCGTAGGCCACCTGCACCTCGACGCGCTCGGCCAGGCCGGCCGCGACGACGTTCTTGGCCACCCAGCGCATCGCGTACGCGGCGGACCGGTCCACCTTGGACGGATCCTTGCCGGAGAACGCGCCGCCGCCGTGGCGGGCCCAGCCGCCGTAGGTGTCGACGATGATCTTGCGGCCGGTCAGGCCCGCGTCACCCATCGGGCCGCCGAGGACGAACTTGCCCGTCGGGTTGACGAGCAGCCTGAAGTCGGACGTGTCCAGGGTGTCGTGGTTCAGGTCGGCAAGGACGGTGTTGACGACCTTCTCGCGAATGTCAGGCGCCAGCCCGGATTCCAGGTCGATGCCGTCGGCGTGCTGCGTCGAGAGAACGACCGTGTCGAGGCGCACCGGGGTGGTGCCGTCGTACTGCACGGTCACCTGGGTCTTGCCGTCTGGCCGCAGGTAGTCCAGCACGCCGTTCTTGCGGACCTCGGTCAGCCGGCGCGCCAGCCGGTGCGCCAGCGCGATCGGCAGGGGCATCAGCTCGGGGGTGTCCTTGATGGCGTAGCCGAACATCAGGCCCTGGTCGCCTGCGCCCTGGAGGTCGAGCGGGTCCGCGGCACCCTCGACGCGGGTCTCGTGGGCGGTGTCGACGCCCTGGGCGATATCGGGTGACTGCGCGCCGATGCCGATGTTGACCCCGCACGTCTCGCCGTCGAAGCCCTTCTCCGACGAGTCGTAGCCGATCTCGAGAATGCGCGCACGCACCGTCTTGGGGATGTCGGCGAACGCCTCCTTGGCAGAGGTCGTCACCTCGCCGACGACGTGCACCTGACCGGTGGTGACGAGTGTCTCGACCGCGACACGGGACTTGGGATCCTGCGCAAGCAGCGCATCGAGCACCGAGTCGCTGATGGCGTCACAGATCTTGTCGGGGTGCCCCTCGGTTACCGACTCACTGGTAAACAGCCGACCTTTGCTCACGGTGTCATCCTTCCCGAACAACTTAGTTAAGCGAATTATATCTGTGGTCTGATGTCGCCGCCGGCGCGGCTCCGTGCCCCGACGCAGCAAAGCGTGTGCGCACGTCTTGCGCAACCCTTAGACGCAACGTGTCGCGTGTGACGCGTCACCCATCCCGGCTGCGGAGGAAGGCCGCGATCGCGTCCACGATACGACTGGCCATCAATGTCTTCGAACCGTGCTCCAGTGCGGCCTCGTTGCCGTCGGCCGCAAGCAGCCACCCATCATTGTTGTCCACCTCGAACGCGCGGCCATCGCCGACGGCGTTCACGACGAGGAGATCGCAGCCCTTGCGCTGCAGTTTCGCCCTGGCGTGGAACAGCACGTCGCCGTTGGCGTCCCCCGTCTCCGCGGCGAATCCCACGATTGCGCGCATGTTGGGGAGCTGGCCGTCGGTGCGCGCCCGCACCGTCCCGGCCAGCACGTCGTCGGTGCGGCTCAGTTCGATGGGGGCGTCGGCTGTGGAGTCCGCGGTCTTCTTGATCTTGCTGGTGGCGACGTGGGTGGGGCGGAAATCGGCGACCGCCGCGGCCATCACCAACACGTTTGCGCCGGGGGCGTGCTTGGACACCGCGTCCTGCAACTGGCTCGCGGACCCGATGTGAATCACCTCGACGCCCGCGGGGTCGACCAGGCCGGCCGTATTGCCTGCGACCAACGTCACATCGGCGCCGCGCTGCGCCGCGACGCGCGCCACGGCGTACCCCTGTTTGCCCGAGCTGCGGTTGCCGATGAAGCGCACGGGGTCGATGGGCTCACGCGTACCGCCTGCGGTGACGAGCACCTTGACGCCCGCCATGTCGTGGGGCAGGGCGTCGGGACGCTCAAGCAGCAGCCGGGCCAAGGTGGTGATCTCCTCGGGCTCGGGCAGCCGGCCCGCGCCGCTGTCGGCGCCGGTGAGCCTGCCGGAGGCCGGCTCGAGTACGACCGCACCGCGACGGCGCAGCGTTGCGACGTTCTCGACGGTGGCCGGGTGAAACCACATCTCGGTGTGCATCGCGGGCGCGAACAGCACCGGACATCGCGCGGTCAGCAGCGTGGCGGTCAGCAGGTCGTCGCCACGGCCCGCGACAGCGCGCGACAGCAGATCGGCGGTGGCGGGCGCGACCACGACCAGGTCTGCGTCCTGGCCGATGCGGACGTGCGGAACCTCGTTGACGTCCTCGAACACCCCGGTGCGGACGGGCTGACCCGACAACGCCTCGAAGGTGGCGGCTCCGACGAACTTCAGAGCCGATTCGGTGGGGACCACGCGGACGTGGTGGCCGGCTTCGGTGAGCTGCCGGACGACCGAGCACGCCTTGTACGCGGCGATGCCTCCGGCGACGCCGACAACGATCCGCTTGCGGTCCGTACTCACGTGCTCGGGCGGCCTGCTCGACTACTCGCCTTCGGTGTGTTCGAGCAGGTCGCCGTGGATCTCGCGCATCGCGATCGACAGGGGCTTCTCCTGCAGGCCCGGCTCGACCAGCGGGCCGACGTACTCGAGGATGCCGTCGCCGAGCTGGTTGTAGTAATCGTTGATCTGACGCGCCCGCTTGGCTGCGAAGATGACCAGCGCGTACTTGCTCGACGCGCGATCGAGCAGCTCGTCGATCGGCGGATTGGTGATGCCCAGCGGGGTGTCGTAGGCGTTGGCGGCGTCGGAGTCTGGGCTCTCGACTGGGGTTGTCACGAAGAAATCTCCTGGCGTTTTCACTTGAGGGCTAGCTAGCTGTCGGGTCGATTCGCGCCGGGTTCGGAGCACAATCTTTTAACGGCCCACCAGCAACGATACCAATTCCGCGCACGCGGACTCCAATTGGCTGTTGACGACCACCTTGTCGAAGGTGTGTTGAGCGGCAAGTTCGGCCTTCGCGGTGTCGAGCCGGCGGGTCATCACCTCGGGGCTTTCGGTCCCACGACCGACCAAACGGGCCTCCAAGGCGGCCCAGCTGGGCGGGGCGAGGAAGACGCTGACCGCCGTGGGCATGGCAGCCTTCACGGACCGGGCACCAGCGAGGTCGACCTCGATGAGCACGGGAAATCCCGCGCGGGCGGCCATTCGGATGGGTTCGGCGGGCGTACCGGATCGGTGTAGGCCACCGTGGATCTCAGCCCATTCGAGCAGCTCACCGTCGTCGATGAGCTGCTGGAATCGTTCGGCCGAGACGAACGAGTAGTCGACTCCGTCCACTTCGCCCGGGCGGGGCGCCCTAGTGGTGGCGGAGACGCTGAAGTGCAGGTCGGGAACCCGGTCGCGCAGGCACCGCACGACCGTCGACTTCCCGACGGCAGAGGGACCGGACAGCACGACAATTCGACTCATCGCAACCGCCGTCCGGTCCCAGCCGGCGCTAGTCGGCCGTGAAGTCGAACTTTTCCAGCAGGGCCTTGCGCTGACGATCGCCGAGGCCGCGCAAGCGGCGGGTCGGAGCGATCTCCAGCTCGGTCATGATTTCCTGCGCCTTGACCTTGCCCACCTTGGGCAACGCTTCCAGCAGTGCGGAAACCTTCATCTTGCCCAAGACCTCGTTGGTCTCAGCGTCCTTGAGGACCTGCTTGAGGTTGGTGCCGCCGCGCTTGAGCCGATCTTTGAGCTCGGCTCGCAGTCGACGTGCGGCAGCAGCCTTCTCCAACGCTGCCGCGCGCTGTTCGTCGGTCAACTGGGGAAGGGCCACGGTTTCCTCCGTCTCATCGCCGTCAATCTCTTGTCTTGACTGGTAGGAGAACCAGCCAGCGACGACGACCGTACCCACGCTGGCTGACGAAAGCTAACCCCACCCCCCGGTTTGGGCGTTAAAAGTCCAGCGTGTAGGGAGAACGTTCCGGGGCCCGACTACGCCGTCACCGGCCCGATTTGGCCCCGTTTGCGCCCCGCTGGCCATCGATGTGCCTGCATATCAACGGTTTTGACCGACTCAGCCCGGCCTCGCCGCCGGGCCAGGCATCCCACAGGTGCCCCCGGAGCGCACAACCGGCCCGCTGGTTGAGAAATTTTCGCTGGTCACGGCGAGTCGGGCGTGTCGGCACGGTCTCCGCGCACTGGTACAACGCCACTTCCGTCACTTGAGTTACACCTGTCACTTCAGCCACCTCTATGGCCACTCATACGCAGTAAAAAGCTCGCGCACAGGTTGCCTGCATAGCGTTCGGCTGTCGGGTTGATCAAGGGCTTCCGAATGCCTCGAAAGGAAAGTGGCCATGCATCTCAAGCGCGTGACCTGTGCCTCCGCGATCGCCATCGGCGTCGGTGTCTCCGCACTGACCGCCGGGGTCGGCCTCGCCGGCGCGCAGCCGGGCCCGCCGCCGTGCGGGCCCCAGGGCGGTACCTGCCAGGGCCCAGGTGGACCAGGTGGAGCAGGCGGCCCGGGTGGGCCCGGTGGGCCCGGTGGCCAGCAGCCTCCGCCGGACCGCGGCGGACCCGGCGGACCCGGCGGGCCTCCCGATGGGCCCAGCGGCCCTCCAGGCGGGCCTGGAGGGCCGGACGACGGGCGTGGTGGACCGGGTGGCTTCAACGGCCCCGGTGGGCCCGGCGGACCTGGCGGATTCAACGGCCCCGGTGGGCCGGACGACGGGCGCGGTGGACCGGGCAGCCCGGGCGGGCCGAACTGGGGTCCGCCGCCGCCAGACCTCGCCTGGCGTGGGCTGGACCAGGGCCGGTACGACCACCAACCGTTCAACTACAACGGCAGCTGGGTGCAGCCGATCTTCAATCCCGACTTCAACAACTGGGGATTCTGGTTCTTCGGCATCTGGATTCCGCTGTGACGGCCTGATCGGATCCAGCGACGTGCGGCCGGTGATGGCGACATCACCGGCCGCATTTCGTTGCCACCGCGCCACCGAACAACTACAGTGCGTAGTAGACGAGTAGGGCGGTGGACGCGATGCGGCGAACGACCCAGATCCTGGTAACGGTCATCGGTCTCGCGACAGTCGGCATCGCCTTGGTGCACCTCGTCCTCGGCGGTGCGGCCGTGATCGGCGGCAGCTCGCTCAACGCCAGCGCTGAAGGTGAGCACCGCTTCTTCGCCGCACTCTTCCTCTGCTACGGCCTCGCGTTCCTGTGGTGCGTGCCCGGCATCGAGGCGAAGCGTCGACCGCTCAATCTGCTCGCCGCGGTGTTCCTGTTCTGCGGTCTGGCCCGGTTGGTGTCGATCGCGATCTCCGGACCACCCAACGCGTTCTACTCGGCCATGTTGGTGGTCGAACTGGCAACGCCCTTCGCAATGTTCTTCGCGACCTCCCGGCTGCCGCAATCGCCCTGAGAGCAAACGGTTTTCGATCCGTTATCGGATCCACAGCCCGCACCCATCGCGGCCACAGGGCCAACCTACTTCCGCCCCTTAACGTCTTGGGTGTGAGGCGAACTCGCGCCCACGGGACGAGAAGTGGAGAGACACTGATGACCTTCAAGCGAGCCATGTACGCGTCGACGCTGGCAGCCGGAGTCGGACTCGCCGGGTTGTTCGGCGTCGGCCTCGGCACGGCGTCCGCGGATCCAGGACCGCAGTGCAACGCGCCGAACAGGCCGCCCTGCGGACAGGATCAGCACGACAACCGCGGCGGGCCCGGTCCCGCCCCCCTCGACTGGGGCCACCGCGGCATCGACCAAGGGCGCAACGACCACCAGCCGTTCAACTGGTACGGCCAGCAGGTCAATCCGGTGTTCGACGGGGGCCACAACGGCTGGGGCTTCTGGTTCCTCGGCCAGTGGATTCCGCTGTAAGCCACGGGGAAGTAGCGCGGCGGGTCACCGGTAACGGTGACCCGCCGTTGCGTCTAAACGGACAGGTACGCGGCGGTGTCGCGCATCCGCTCGGCAGTGGCGCGCAGCGCAGCGACATCGGGTCCGGCACGCAGCAGCTCGCGGGAAACGGCAGGCAACAGCTGCCCGGGGAGTGCCCCGCCGAGGCCGGCCAGCGACTCCAGCCTGCCGCCCTGGGCGCCAACCCCGGGTACCAATACCGGTCCGCCCAGCGCGCTGAGGTCAGGGACGTCCGAGAGCGTGGCGCCGACGACGACGCCGACGGAACCCCTTTCCGGCGACGCGGCACGGTTCACCGCGGCCGCCGCGTCGACGATCGACTGGGCGACCGTCTTCCCGTCGACCATCGCGCGCTGCACGCTCGCGCCCTCGGGGTTGGAGGTCGCCGCGACGACGAACACCCCGCGCTCGTTCGCGGCAGCGGTATCGAGCAGAGGCTGCAGCGAGCCGAAGCCGAGATACGGGGTTGCGGTCACCGCATCGGCGGCCAGTGGCGAATCACCTGCCCAGGCGGCGGCGTAGGCGGCCATCGTGGAGCCGATGTCGCCGCGCTTGGCGTCCGCCAGCACCAGCACCGCGGCCTCCTGCAAGCCCGCGATGGTGCGTTCCAGCACGGAATAGCCTGCCGCGCCGTAAGTCTCGAAGAAGGCCACCTGAGGCTTGACCACCGCGAATCCCGCGAAGGCCTCGACGCAGATGTCACAGAACGCGCTGAGCCCGTCGGCGTCGGTGGTCAGCCCCCAGGCCGTCAGCAGTTCGGGGTGCGGGTCGATCCCCAGGCACAGCGGTCCCCGCTCGGCCGTGGCCGCGGCCAGCCTGGCCCCGAATGCCGTCACTCCGGCGCACCCTTGCCCAACCGCTCCTCGCGTCCGCCCAGCCGCGCATGCAACTCCTGCAGCGACATCACGCCGATGTCGCCGCGGATGCCCGCCTCGATGCCCTGCACCGCGGCCGACGCACCCTGCACCGTCGTGACGCACGGGATGTTCATCGCGACCGCCGCCGACCGGATCTCGTAGCCGTCGATGCGCGGGCCGGAGTTGCCGTAGGGCGTGTTGATCACCATGTCCACATCGCCAGCGCGGATGGCGTCGACCGCCGACATCACAGGACGGCCGCCACCCGGCTCCTCGAAGTGCTTGCGCACGACGTCGCACGGAATGCCGTTGCGGCGAAGCATCTCGGCGGTGCCTTCGGTGGCCAGCACGCGGAAACCCAGATCGGCCAGTCGCTTGACCGGGAACACCAGTGAGCGCTTGTCGCGGTTGGCCACCGAGACGAAGACCGTGCCCTCGGCGGGCAGCGAGCCGTAGGCGGCGGTCTGGCTCTTGGCGAAGGCGGTGCCGAAGTCGCGGTCGATGCCCATCACTTCGCCAGTCGACTTCATCTCGGGTCCGAGCAGCGAGTCGACCTGCGAGCCGTCGGCCTTGCGGAACCGGTTGAACGGCAGCACCGCCTCCTTGACCGCGATCGGGGCGTTCGGCGCGATGCTGGCCCCGTCGCCGGTCTTGGCCAGCACGCCCTCATCGCGCAGCTGGGCGATCGTGGCGCCCAGCATGATTCGCGCGCACGCCTTCGCGAGCGGCACCGCGGTGGCCTTCGACACGAACGGCACGGTGCGGCTCGCGCGCGGGTTGGCCTCCAGCACGTAGAGCACGTCGTCCTTCAGCGCGTACTGCACGTTGAGCAGACCGACGACCCCGATGCCGTGTGCGATGGCTTCGGTGGCATGCCGCACGGACTCGATGTCCTGGCGGCCCAAGGTGACCGGCGGCAGCGCGCACGCCGAGTCGCCGGAGTGGATGCCGGCTTCCTCGATGTGTTCCATCACCCCGCCGATGTACACCTCGGTGCCGTCACACAGCGCGTCGACGTCGATCTCGATGGCGTCCTCGAGGAATCGGTCGACCAGTACCGGGTGCTCGGGCGACAGTTCGGTTGCTCGGGTGATGTAGCCCTGCAGGGTCTCTTCGTCGTACACGATCTCCATGCCGCGGCCGCCGAGCACGTAGGACGGCCGGACGAGCACCGGGTAGCCGATGTCGGCGGCAATGCGGCGGGCCTGCTCGAAGCTGGTCGCGGTGCCGAACCGAGGCGCGGGCAACCCCGCGATGTTGAGCACCTCGCCGAATGCACCACGGTCCTCGGCCAGGTTGATGGCCTTGGGGCTGGTGCCCACGATCGGCACGCCGGCGTCGGCGAGCCGCTGCGCCAGTCCGAGTGGGGTCTGCCCGCCGAGTTGCACGATGGCGCCGACCACGCCAGGACCACCCTTACCGGAGGCGGATTCGGCGTAGTACACCTCGAGGACATCCTCAAACGTCAGCGGTTCGAAGTAGAGCCGGTCGGCGGTGTCGTAGTCGGTTGACACGGTTTCGGGGTTGCAGTTGATCATGACGGTCTCGAATCCGGCCTCACTCAACGTGGTCGCGGCGTGCACGCAGCTGTAGTCGAACTCGATGCCCTGCCCGATTCGGTTCGGTCCGGACCCGAGAATCAGCACCTTGGGCTTGTCGGCCTGCGCGGCGACCTCGGTCTCGGCGGCGGGGTCGGTCTCGTAGCTGCTGTAGTGATACGGCGTCTTGGCCTCGAACTCGGCCGCGCAGGTGTCGACGGTCTTGAAGACGGGATGGATGCCGAGCCGCCGACGCAGCGCGCGCACACCAACCTCACCGGCAAGTTCCGGTCGCAGCGCGGCGATCTGGCGATCCGACAATCCGTGATGCTTGCTTCGCCGCAGCAGTTCGCCGTCCAGCACGGGCGCGTCCTGAAGCTCGGACCGCAGCGCAACCAGTCCCGCGATCTGTTCGACGAACCACGGGTCGACGCCGGAGGCCTGCGAGACCTGTTCGACGGTGGCGCCGAGGCGCAGCGCAAGCTCGATGTCGTAGAGCCGCCCGTCGGTGGGCGTCTTGAGACCCTCAAGCAGGTCCTCGACCGACACCGAGCCTTGCGGGGGATCGGGTTTGGTCCAGAAGCCGGCCCGGTCGGTTTCCAGGGAACGCATCACCTTGCCGAGCGCTTCGATGAAGTTGCGGCCAAGCGACATTGCCTCGCCGACGGACTTCATCGTGGTTGTCAGTGTCGCGTCGGCGCCAGGGAACTTCTCGAACGCGAACCGCGGCGCCTTGACCACGACGTAGTCCAGAGTCGGCTCAAAGCACGCCGGCGTTTCCTTGGTGATGTCGTTGAGAATCTCGTCGAGGGTGTAGCCGATCGCCAGCTTGGCGGCGATCTTGGCGATCGGGAAGCCGGTGGCCTTGGACGCCAGCGCGCTTGACCTCGACACCCGCGGGTTCATCTCGATGACGATCAGGCGCCCGTCTTGTGGGTTGACCGCGAACTGGATGTTGCAGCCGCCGGTGTCGACGCCGACCTCGCGCAGGATCGCGATGCCGAGGTCGCGCATCTTCTGGTATTCACGGTCGGTCAGCGTCATCGCGGGAGCGACGGTCACCGAGTCGCCGGTGTGCACACCCATCGGGTCGACGTTCTCGATCGAACACACCACGACCACGTTGTCGTGACCGTCGCGCATCAGCTCGAGCTCGAATTCCTTCCAGCCGAAGATGGATTCCTCGATCAGCACGTTGGCGCTGGGCGAGGCGGTCAACCCGTCGCCGGCCATCCGCTCGACGTCCACGGCGGAATGCGCCATGCCCGAGCCGAGTCCACCCATGGTGAACGAGGGACGCACCACCACAGGGAGCCCGAGTTCCTCGACCGTCTCACGGACCTCGTCCATGGTGAAACACACGCGGGAGCGGGCGGATTCGCCGCCGACCTTGGCGACGATGTCCTTGAACCGCTGTCTATCCTCGCCGCGCTGGATCGCCTCGAAGTCGGCGCCGATCAGCTCGACCCCGTAGCGTTCCAGCGCCCCGTTTTCGTAGAGCGCGACGGCGGTGTTCAGCGCGGTCTGCCCGCCCAGCGTGGCCAGCAGCGCGTCGATCTTGTTACCGCGCTCGGCCTGCTGGGCGATGACTTGCTCGACGAACGCGGGGGTGATCGGCTCGATGTAGGTGTGGTCGGCGAACTCGGGGTCGGTCATGATGGTCGCCGGGTTGGAGTTGACCAGACTCACCTGCAGCCCTTCGGCGCGCAGCACGCGACAGGCCTGGGTCCCCGAATAGTCGAACTCGCAGGCTTGGCCGATGACGATCGGCCCCGAGCCGATCACCAGCACGTGGCGCAGGTCGGTGCGACGCGGCATCTAGCGGTCTCCCCTCGCAGGCTGGGGGCCCACCCCTGCCATCAAGTCGACGAATTGGTCGAACAGGTACTCCGCGTCGTGTGGGCCTGCCGCCGCCTCAGGGTGGTACTGCACCGAAAAGGCGCGCCCGTCAACCAGTTTGATGCCTTCGACAACGCCGTCGTTGGCGCAGGTGTGGCTGACTTCCGCGCTGCCGAACGGGGTATCGAACCGCTCCCCCGCTTCGCCTTCGAGTGCGAATCCGTGGTTCTGCGCGGTCACCGCGACCCGACCGGTGGCGTGATCGATGACCGGCACATTGATGCCCCGGTGCCCGAACACCATCTTGTAGGTCGAGCGGCCGAGCGCCCTACCGAGAATCTGGTTGCCGAAGCAGATGCCGAACAGCGGGATGCCGGCACCGAGCACTTCTCGAGTGACCCCGACGATGTGGTCGGCGGTCGCCGGGTCGCCGGGCCCGTTGGACAGAAACACCCCGTCAGGCTTGAGCTCGGCGATCTGGTCGAACGCCACCGTCGACGGCAGCACATGGCTGCGAATGCCGCGCCTTGCGAAGTTGCGCGGCGTGTTGGTCTTGATGCCGAGGTCGATGGCTGCGACGGTGAACCGTTGTGGCCCATCTGGTTCCACCACATAGCTGGCCTCGGTGCTGACTTGGCCCGCGAGGTTGGCGCCGAGCATCGACGGCTGGCTGCGCACTCGGCTGAGCAGCTCGTCAACGGCCGCGTCCGCCGCATCTCCACTGAACACGCCCGCCTTCATCGAGCCGAGGCTGCGAAGGTGTCGCACCACGGCGCGGGTGTCGATGCCCGCGACGCCGACGATCTCCTGCCGGACCAGTTCGTCGGAGAGCGTGCCGGTGGCGCGCCAGTTCGACGCCCGCGGCGACGGATCGCGCACCGCATAGCCGGCCACCCAGATCTTGTCGCCGCGACTCTCTGCGTCCTCATGGTTCCACCCGGTGTTACCGATCTGCGGCGCCGTGGCCACCACGATCTGCCCGTGGTAACTCGGGTCGGTGAGGGTTTCCTGGTAGCCCGACATGCCGGTGGAGAACACCGCCTCGCCGAGCGTCTGCCCGACGGCTCCGAACGGGGTGCCGGTGAAGATGCGGCCGTCCTCGAGCACCAGCACCGCCACGCCCCTCATGCGGCCTCCTTCAGCCAGCGGTCGTATTCCCGGCGATCGTCGGCGCGAAATCCGGTGTCGATTTCGGCACCCGACGGCAACCGCCACCTGATGGCAAGGATGCCTTCGTGGGTCATCGCCTTGCCCGCGATGCCCTTCTCGGTGCGGATCGCCGCGATCGCGTCGTCGGGTATCCAGATCGGGCCGGCACCGTTGCGCTGCAACATGATTCCTTCGGGATAGCGGGTCAGCACGGCCTTGGCGCGGTAGCCGAGGTCACCGACGGCGATGCGGTCCAGCCAGCTGGGCGCCAGCGTGCTGCCGACGTAGAGGCCCTTGGTCGCGGGGATCAGCGCCGGGCCAACGCTATCCGGCAGCGGCGGCAGCGTGCCAATCAATTGCGCCTGGCGCTGCGCGCGGTGCAGCCAGCCGCGCATCATCTGCCGGATCAGGAACGCGACCAGCACCGCAAGCACCGCGGCCATGGTCAGCGACGCGACGAGGGTTCCGGTGTTCATGCGCGATCCGCCTGCGCTTCTCGCTTGCCGTTCATGCGCGATCCGCTCCTCGCTCGCCGTTCACGCCGGGCTCTTCCCGTCGCGCGCGGTGACCTTGCCCCGCAGCAGCGTCATCGTCACGGCCGCAGGCAATTCCATGGATTCGTACGGGGTGTTGTCCGAGCGGCTGGCCAGCTGCCCACCGGCAACGGTCCAGGTAGCGTCGGGGTCGACGACGGTCAGGTTGGCCGGTTCGCCGATCTCGAGGGGCCGGCCCTGGTCCGGCAATCCGACTATGCGGGCCGGGTTCTCGCTCATCACCCTGGCGACGTCGCGCCACGTCAGCAGGCCGGGCCGCACCATCGTGTCGACGACGACCGACAGAGCGGTCTGCAGGCCGAGCATGCCGGGCAGGGCGGCGGAGAACTCGCAGAACTTTTCGTGTTCGGCGTGAGGTGCGTGGTCGGTGGCGACGCAGTCGATGACGCCGTCGGCGAGGGCACGGCGCAGCGCATCGGTGTCGGTGGCCTCCCGCAGTGGCGGGTTGACCCGGTTGCGGCCGTCGTAGGTGGCCAGCCGACGGTCGTCAAGCATCAAGTGATGTGGCGTTACCTCGGCTGTGATCGAAATGCCTTGCGCCTTAGCCCATCTGATGATCTCGACGGTGCCCGCCGTGGAGGCGTGGCAGATGTGCACGCGCGCTCCTGCATCGCGGGCCAGCAGCGCGTCGCGGGCGACGATGGATTCCTCGGCGGCGCGGGGCCAGCCGGCCAAACCGAGCCGCGCGGCGTTGGGTCCCTCGTGGGCGACGGCGCCGACCGTGAGCCGCGGCTCTTCGGCGTGCTGCGCGATCAGCACACCGAGGCCCGTGGCGTACTCGAGCGCGCGGCGCATGATCAACGGATCGTCCACGCAGACGCCGTCGTCGGAGAACAGCCGCACCTGGCCGGCGCCGGCGGCCATCATGCCCATCTCGGTGAGCTGCGATCCGGCCAGGCCCATGGTGACGGCGCCGACCGGATGCACGTCGACAAGGCCGACCTGCTGGCCGCGGTGCCAGACGTGGTCGGTGACGACGGGGCTGTCGGCGACCGGATTGGTGTTGGCCATCGCGAACACCGCGGTGTAGCCGCCCAACGCCGCTGCCGCCGAACCGGTTTCGATGTCCTCGGCGTACTCGCGACCGGGCTCACGCAGGTGGGTGTGTAGATCGACGAAGCCAGGAAGCAGGATCTGGCCGGTGGCGTCGACAACGTCGGCATCGTCGGGGATGGCCAGCTCCGGACCGATCTCGGCGATCTGGGCATCGGATATGAGCACGTCGAGGCGGTCGCCTTCGCCGTAGAGCCGCACTCCTCGGATCAGCAGGCTCATGCGCTGATCGCTTCCCGCTCAGCGCCAACCAGCAGGTGGAACAGCACCGCCATTCGAACGTGCACGCCGTTGGAAACCTGTTGCAGGACCGCTGATTGCGTCGAATCGGCGACCGAGAAAGCAATCTCCATGCCGCGAACCATCGGGCCGGGATGCAGCACTACCGCATTGCCGGGCAGCATCGCCTGCCGCTTCTCGGAGAGCCCGTAGAGCACCGAGTACTCCCTGGCCGACGGGAAGAAGCCGCCGTTCATCCGCTCGGCCTGCACCCGAAGCATCAGCACCGTGTCGGCGATGGGTAGCTCGGCGTCGAGGTCATGGGACACGGTCACCGGCCAGTCGGCGACGCCGACCGGCAGCAGCGTGGGCGGCGCGACGAGAACCACTTCGGCGCCCAGCGTGTCGAGCAGCAGGACGTTGGACCGCGCCACCCGGCTGTGCAGCACGTCACCGACGATCACCACCCGCTTGCCCTCGATGCTGCCCAGCCGCTGCCGGATCGTCAGCGCGTCGAGCAGCGCCTGAGTGGGGTGTTCGTGGGTACCGTCGCCGGCGTTGATCACGGACGGACCACCGTCGGTGGTGGCGGTCCATTCTGCGAGCTGCTGGGCGGCCCCCGACGCCGGATGGCGGATTATCAACGCGTCGGCCCCCGCGGCGCGCAGGGTCAACGCCGTGTCGCGCAGCGATTCCCCTTTGGACACCGAGGATCCCGATGCGCTGACGTTGATCACGTCGGCGCTCATCCACTTGCCTGCCACCTCGAACGAGACCCGGGTGCGGGTGGAGTTCTCGTAGAACATCGTGATGATGGTGCGGCCGCGCAGCGTCGGCAGCTTCTTGACCTCGCGGCCAAGCAGCGCCTGGCTGAATCGGTCGGCGTCGTCGAGGATCGCGATGGCGTCGTCGCGGGTCAGATCGGCCGCCGAAAGTAGATGCTTCATCGTCTCGGCCCTCCGTGCGGTGTGATGGACACGCCGTCGTAGCCGTCGTCCTCGGCCAGCCGCACCTTGACGTTCTCGCTGCGCGAGGTGGGCACGTTCTTTCCGACGTAGTCGGCGCGCAGCGGCAGTTCGCGGTGGCCGCGATCGACGAGCACAGCGAGTTGCACGGCGCTAGGCCGGCCGATGTCGCGCAGGGCGTCCAGCGCGGAGCGAACGGACCGCCCGGAGTACAACACGTCGTCGACGAGGATCACCAGCGCGTCATCGATGCCGCCCTCGGGAATGGAGGTGTCCTCCAGTGGCCGAGGCGGCTTGAAGTTGAGGTCGTCGCGGTAGAGCGTGATGTCCAAGGCACCGTGCGGCACCGTGACGTCGCAGAATTCCTTGATCTTGTCGGCGAGCCGGGCCGCCAGTGTCACACCGCGGGTGGGGATGCCGAGCAGGATGACCCCGGGAGCGTCGGGACCGTCAAGTGCGGTCTTCTCGATGATCTGATGGGCGATGCGGGAGATGGTCCTGCCGACGTCCGCGGCGGACAACAATTCCCTTTCGGTGTCGGGAGAGCCCACGATGCGACTCTGACCTCCTTCTCCGCCTCTCGGGACGGATCGTTAAAGGACGTCGAACTTCCGGGGGAGCTTAGCACCCGCGATCCGGGCGGCCGGCAGCGACACCGCCGCTCATTGGCTGCCCGCGACAGCGTGGCGAACAACTGACCGCGGTCGTGTCGATCACCGCAGATCTCAGTGCGGGAAGCCGTTGGCGAGCAGCCGGGCCACCTTCGCCGACATCGGCTCGGCAGACGGCGACCCGCCATCTGGCGGCGGTGGTGCCGGCCGATGGCCATCAACCAGCGAGGATTCGTCGGTCGGTGAACTCACAGCCGATGCGTCGTCCATGTCCGTTCCTCCGCTCGGTAGACCTAACTCGATGGTGCGCGGGTCTGACCGATTCCGATTGAGTAGTCGGGTACTCGAATCGGCGCCACCAGCGGAGCCGGCTGCGTCGCTGGGTACGCTGGCGCCGATGAAGCTCGACACCAACCAGGCCTCCATCAGCGAAGCGATCGATGCCGGCCTGCTAGCGGGCGCGGTCACGCTCGTTTGGCGCTCCGGCGAGGTGCTGCAGGTCCATGAACTCGGCCACCGCGACGTCGATGCCGGCCTCCCGATGCAACGGGACACGATTTTCCGCGTCGCATCGATGACCAAGCCCGTGACCGTCGCCGCCGCGATGTCCTTGCTCGACGAAGGCAAGCTGGCCCTGACCGACCCGGTCGCGAAGTGGTTGCCGGAGCTGTCGAACATGCGGGTGCTCGACTCACCGGGGGGCCCGCTGGACAAGACGCATCCGGCGCGCCGGCCGATCACCGTCGAAGACCTGATGACCCATCGAAGCGGGCTCGCGTACTTCTTCTCCGTGACAGGGCCACTGGCGAAGGCGTACTCGCGCATCTCGGCGCGGCAGAACCCGGACAGCTGGCTGGCCGAGGTGGCCGCATTACCGCTTCAGCATCAACCCGGTGACAGGTTGACCTACAGCAACGCCACCGATGTGTTGGGGATCGTGCTTGAACGCAGCGAAGGCAAGTCCCTTCAGGACGTGCTCACCGAGCGGGTCCTTGGTCCACTGAACATGTCCGACACCGGATTCTTCGTGGCGGCTCGCAACCGCGGTCGGACCGCCACCATGTACAAGCTCGAGGACGACGACACGCTCAGCCATGACGCGATGGGCCCACCGCCCATCTCGCCGCCCCCGTTCTGCATGGGTGGCGCGAATCTGTTCGCTACCGCCGACGACTATCTGACCTTTGCGCGGATGCTCCTGGCCGGCGGTGAAGTCGACGGTGTACGGGTGTTATCCGAAGAGTCGGTGCGGTTGATGCGCGGCGACCGGCTGACCGACGAGCAGAAGCGTCATCCATTTCTCGGTATGCCTTTCTGGATTGGCCGCGGTTTCGGCCTGAACCTTTCGGTGGTGACCGACCCGGCCCAGTCCCGTCCGCTGTTCGGGCCAGGAGGTGTCGGGACGTTCAGCTGGCCCGGTGCCTACGGCACATGGTGGCAGGCTGATCCGAGCGAGAATCTCATCTTGATCTACCTCATCCAGAACCTCCCGAACTTCGGCGCCGACGCGGCGGCCGCGGTTGCGGGCAACACGTCATTGCTGAAGCTTCAATCAACACAGCCGAAATTTGTGCGCCGGACATATCAGGCGCTCGACATCTAGGCGTTACCGTTGCGGCCATGGCGCAGCCGACCGTCCTGATCAGCGGAGCCGGAATCGCGGGGCCTGCACTGGCCTTCTGGCTGAACAAAAGCGGTTTTCGCGTAACGATCGTTGAGCTCGCCGATGGCATCCGCCCTGGCGGACAAACCGTAGATCTGCGGGGTGCCGGCGGTGAAGCGGCCCGGCGGATGGGCCTGCTCCCCGAGATGCGCGCACACTCGCTCGACCAGCGCGGCGTGGCCTGGATCAAATCCGACGGACAGCGCCGAGCGGAGATGCCGGTGACGGCCTTTCACGGCAACGGCTTGGTCTCCAAGCTCGAGATCCTGCGTGGCGACCTGGTCGATGTGCTGTATCAGGCGACCAAGGATCGGGCCGAGTACCGCTTCAACACCGGCATAACAGAACTCAGCCAGAACGGCGACACCGCAGAAGCCACCCTGACCGACGGGACAACGCTGTCGGTGGACCTCGTGGTCGGCGCCGACGGGCCGCATTCGACGGTGCGCCGCTTGGTGTTCGGCCCCGAGGAGCAGTTCGTCAAGCAACTCGGCGGATACAACGCATGGTTCACTGCGCCCGACACCGTCGGGCTCGACGGCTGGTATCTGATGTATCAGGCACCGGGCCTCAACGCGTCGATGCGACCGTCGCATGACCCGACGATGTGTAAGGCGGGGCTGGCGTTTCGTTCCGACGCGTTGAGACCCGTCGCCTATGACCGCCGCAGTGCCGACGAGCAACGCGCCTTGCTGACAAGATATTTCGCAGGCGCGGGTTGGGAGTGCGACGCGTTGCTTGCGGGGGCGGCAACAGCCGACGACTTCTACTTCGACGCGTTCGCGCAAGTACACATGCCGACGATCTCGCAGGGGCGGGTCACGCTCGCGGGTGACGCCGGATACTGCGCCTCACCGCTGAGCGGCATGGGCACCAGTCTCGCGCTCGTCGGCGCGTATGTCTTGGCAGGCGAGCTCGGGCACGCCGATTCCCTTGACGCGAATGAGATGGCCGCGGCACTGCAGCGCTATGAATCCGTCATGCGGCCCTACATCGACCGGTGCCAGGACCTGCCGAACGGTATCGACGGTTACCTCCCGAAGTCGGCCAGCGATATCGCGGTCACCGCCGCGGTGATGAAGTGGATGCAGCGCTGGCCCTTTCGTTACGTCGCCGAGAGAAAGTGGTTCACCACCGCCGACGCCATCGAGCTGCCGGACTACTGATCGTTGCGCCGCCGGGTTCGGCCGTCCTCAACAGGGCTCTTCACAGCCAGCGGACCCCCGTCGGCGACCATCGTCCGTCAGCTGACCTGAGCCGCCAGGGCGTGGCGGGCGTACGCACGTACGTCGGCGTCGCCGTCTTCCAGCGCCAGTCCGAGCGCATCGCGCGCCGCTTGCTCCGACGCCGCCCACCGCGTCAGGGTCAGCACCGCCGCCTTACGCACGTCGAGGTGCTGATCGGTAAGCGCGCGTGACAGCCTCGGCACTGCGACTGTCGGCGCCGCTCCCGCCAGCGCCCTGGCCGCGCCCTCTCGCACCTGCCATGCCGGCTCCGTCAGCGCGCGCTGCACATCGGCCAGATCGTCTTCGCCGCATCCGACGGCGCCGAGTGCGGCCAGCGCCGCCGCGCGCACCAACGGGTCGGCATCGCCGACCAGCCGGCGCACCGCGTTCGCGCCCCTGCGCAGCGTCGAAAGCCCGTTGGCCGCCGCGATTCTGACCTCACGGTTGTCGTCACCGGCCGCGGCCGCGACACCGTCGGAGTCGTCGACGGACACCAGTGCCCGCACCGCTTCGATGCGCACCCGGTGGTCGACGTCCGCTGAAGCGTGCCGGTATTGCCCCTGTTCGCCCACCCGGCGGGCGCCGAGCAGGTACACCGCCACCGCCCGCACCACCGGATCCTCCGAATTCAGCTGCTTCCCAACATGTTCCGGTGCAGGAAGGACCTCGACGAGTTCGCGCACACCGTCGGCGGCAACCCGGCGCACCTCGGTGTCGTCGTCACCCAACGCCTTCAGCAGCGCGCCGGGATAACCGTCGGGCAGATGCTCGACGAGCGTGGACACCGCGGTACGTCGCACTCCGGGGTCGGCATCGCTCAGGAAGTCTGCCAGGTCGGTGACCGTAGGCGATTCCAGGGCCAGCACTTCGACTATTCGCGGCGACGGCGGCTGGGTGGCGCCCGCCGTACGCAGCCGTGATGCCGCGGTGGCGGGTGCCCGGCTGTTCGCCAGCGCCGGCTGTTCGACGTGTATCACCGGCAGCTCAGATGGCAGGTGTTCCAGGTCGGGCACGGGCACGAAATATGCTGCGACGGGTCGCTTCAGGAACTCCATCGAGCCGTCGGCGGCCTTCCGCAGGTTCAGGTGGTAGCGCCATGACTCGTCATCGCGCTCCGGCATGTCGGCGCGATCGTGGTAGAGGCCCCATCGCGATTCGGTGCGGGTTAGCGACGCGCGCGCGGCCATCTCGGCGCAGTCGCGGATGAACGACACTTCGACGGCCCGCATCAGCTCGTGCGGTGTGGTGGCGCCCATCTCGGCGATCTCGGCGTGCATCCGCTCGAAGCTCTGCACAGCGATCGACAATTTGGTCGCGGTCTTGGGTGGGGCCACGTAGTCGTTGACGAACCGGCGCAGCTTATATTCGACCTGTGGCTGCGGCGGGCCGTCGGGCTGACGCAGTGGGCGATAAACCAGCTCGTGGGCATCACGCAACTGATCGGCGGGAACCGTCTGCGGGGCAGCGACGTGCGGAACCGTCGACGCCGCATGCTCCCCGGCAAGGTCGCCATAGACGAACGCGCCGATCATGTAGTTGTGCGGTACGCAGGCCAGATCCCCTGCCGCATACAGTCCAGGAACCGTGGTGCGAGCGTGTTCGTCAACCCACACGCCGGACGCGGAATGCCCACTGCACAAGCCGATTTCGGAGATGTGCATCTCGACGTCGTGGGTACGGTAATCGTGACCGCGGTTTGCGTGGAACGTGCCCCTGGTGGGCCGTTCGGTGGTGTGCAGGATGTTTTCCAACGCGGTCAGCGTCTCGTCGGGCAGGTGCGAGACCTTCAGATAGATGGGCCCGCGGGCCGATTCGATCTCACGTTTCACCTCGGCCATCATCTGGCCCGACCAATAGTCGGAGTCGACGAACCGCTCCCCCAACGCATTGACCTGATAACCGCCGAACGGATTGGCCACGTATGCGCACGCCGGCCCGTTGTAGTCCTTGATCAACGGGTTGACCTGGAAACACTCGATACCGGACAGTTCGGCACCTGCGTGATACGCCATCGAATAGCCGTCGCCGGCGTTGGTCGGGTTTTCGTAGGTGCCGTAAAGGTATCCCGACGCGGGAAGGCCAAGCCGCCCGCAAGCACCGGTGGCGAGGATCACCGCCTTGGCCGCGACCGCGACGAATTCCCCCGTGCGCGAGTTGACTGCGGCGGCGCCGACGGCCCGGCATGTTGACTTCCCGTCACTGCGCTCGCCCGGGTCGTCGGTCAGCACTCGCACCGGCATCAGCCGGTTCTCGATCGTGATCTTCTCCCGCATCGAGCGCTGCCGCAGCACCCGGTACAGCGCCTTCTTGACGTCCTTACCCTCGGGCATCGGCAGCACGTAGGAACCGGACCGGTGCACCCGGCGCACCGCGTACTCGCCGTGTTCGTCCTTCTCGAACTTGACGCCGTAGCGCTCGAGACGCTGCACCATCGCGAACCCGCGCGTCGCGGTCTGATAGATGGTGCGCTGGTTGACGATTCCGTCGTTGGCGCGGGTGATCTCGGCGACGTAGTCCTCAGGCTCGGCCTTGCCGGGGATGACGGCGTTGTTCACCCCGTCCATGCCCATCGCGAGCGCACCGGAGTGTCGCACGTGCGCCTTTTCCAGCAGCAGCACCTGGGCGCCGTTGTCGGCCGCCGTCAAAGCGGCCATCGTTCCTGCGGTGCCGCCGCCGATCACCAGCACGTCACAGTCGAGCCGGAGGGCACCTTCTG
>NZ_JAVRPS010000668.1:0-20826 GCF_032162105.1 Mycobacterium sp.
CATCGACGCCGAGTTCGCGGAGCACGTCGTCGGTGTGCTCGGCGAACTGCGGGGCGCGCCCCAGTTCCGCCGGATCGTCGTCGAACTTCACCGGGCTGGCCACGAGTTGCTGCGGATTGCCCTCGGCGTCAACGATGTTGGCGATCCGGCCGTTGGCGGTCAGCGCCTCGTCGTGCGCCAGCTCCCACGCATCCTGCACCGGAGCCCACTGTCCGGTGCCCCGGCTCAGCGCAGCCGTGCACTCGGCGAAGCTCAACTTGGCAATCGCATCGTGCACGATGCCGTACGCGAGGTCGGCATGTTCGGCCATCGCTGCGAGCGAGGCGAACCGCGGATCCCCCGCGAACTCGTCGAGCCCCATCAACCGGCAGAACTCCGGCCAGTACCGGGTGGGCTGCAGCATCGACAGTTGGACGAACCTGCCATCCGAGGTGCGGTATGCGCCGGTGAGCGGATTGCCAGGCGCTTGTGTCCGGCGCTGCACCTTCGGTAGTGGTCCGCCCATCAGCATCGCCATGTTTACGCTGAATTGGGTGGTCCAGGCGCCCACCGCGAGCAGCGAAACGTCGAGCACGGACGGCTCCCCGGTCACGTGCCGCCCGTAGAGCGCCGCCGCCACGCCGCCGGCGATGGTCATGCCGCCGATGTTGTCGCCGTAGGCGCCCGCGGGCATGAACGCCGATTGGTCGGCGTCTGGCGGGTTGAGCCCGTCGGCGCTGCCGCCGCGCGCCCAGAACGCCGTCGCGTCGTAAGCACCGGTGTCACGATCGGGGCCGTTCATGCCGAATCCGCTGCCCGCCACGTAGATGATGTCGGGGTTGACACTGCGGACGTCGTCTACGTCGATGCTTAACTTGTCCCGTGCCGACGGCAGGTAGTTGGTGAGGAACACGTCGCTGCGCCTGACCAATTCGTCGAACACCGGCCGCGACTCGGCGTGATCGAGCGCGAGCCCCACACTTCGCTTGCCGCGATTGGGCGCTTCCATGATCGGCGCGAAGGAGGACCCCGGCTTGCTTGCCGCGGAGCCAAGTACCTTGACCAGTCCGCGCTGTGCGTCACCGGTCACCGGATGTTCGATCTTGATCACCTCGGCGCCCCAATCGGCGAGCACGGCACCTGCCGACGGCACGTAGGTGAACTGTGCCACCTCGAGCACCCGAACTCCGTTGAGCGGCTTGCGCATCAGACGTCCCACACCAGTGGCAGGCTCTCCAGCCCCAGCTGACCACCGCTCTCGAGCATCTCCGCGTCGGGAGCCAACCGGTAGGTCGGAATCCGCGCGTGCCATTCCTCCATGGCGATCCTCAGCTCCTGGCGGGCCAGGTGCGAACCCAGGCATCGGTGCGGACCGGCGCCAAATCCGATGTGGTTGTTCGGTTTACGCGTGATGTCGATGGACGTCGAGTCGGCGAAGGCCGCCTCGTCACGGGTGGCGGTGTTCAGCGGGATGTTCACCATGTCACCGGCCTTCATCGGGCAGCCCTGGATCTCGATGTCCTCCATGACCTTGCGGGCTGGAATCACGATCGCGTAGGCACGAACGAATTCCTCTACTGCCGTGGGGATGACGGCCGGTTCGGCGACGATTCGCTCCCGGTCGCCGGCGTTGCGGGCCATATGGAGCCACATCCAGCCGAGTGTGACCGAGACGGTGTCGAGGCCTGCCATGAACATCAGTAGGCAGAACGACAGCAGGTCCTGGTCGGTGACCGGTGCTCCGTCGATCTCGTAGGTCAGCGCCTGGCTGACGATGTCGTCGCGCGGTTCGACCCGCCGCTCGGCGATGACCGTCGAGAACCGGCCCATCACCGCGAACATGGCGGTCATCTGCTTCTGCAGTTTCTCCTCGTCACTGCCTCCTGCGTGCAGGATGTCGTGCTCCCACTCGAGGTATTGGTCGAGTTCGTCGACGGGCAGGCCCATCAGATCGAGGAAGATGGTGGTCGGAAAGCGTGTTGCGAAGTCGGCCATGAAGTCGCAGGAGCCCTGCTTTACGAGGCCGTCGATGATGTCGATCGCCCGTTGCCGCACCCTCGATTCGAGGCGCTCGACCGCTCCGGGGGAGAAGAGCGGGCCCAATTGGCGCCGCCACTGCTTGTGCTCGTCGCCGTCCAGCATCTCGGGGATCCACTTGACCGCCGGTTCTGGATCCAGCGCCGTGACCACGCTGTTGGAGAAGACCTGCGGATTCTGCATGATCTCCAGGATTCCCTGGTAGTTGCACACGGTCCAGAAGCCCGGCCCGAATTCGTTTCGATACCAAGGGAATTGGGCGCGCAAATCGTCATACTTGGCGAACCAGGTGCCCTCGGGCTCGGTTGTCGTGTAGTCGAAGGTCACTACCGGCACCGTCGCCGCCTGCTCACTCGTCGTCACTCGACCTCCAGTTGCTGCGATTATTCATGGCCAACGACGCATCTCTGCGACTGTGCGAGATGAGAGTATCAGCTGAAGCGGCGTCGTGCGAGACCCATGTCACATTCGGTCGAGCTCGGTGCATTTTCAGTACATGATGTCGCGGACCTTCGTCTTCTCGTAGCCCTTGAGCAACGCGGCGCTGGCATTCTCCATATGTCTGCGCCAATGCGCTTCGGCCTCAGTACCTTTCCCGCTCGATACCAGATCGACGAGGCGACCGTAGGACCGCAGCAATTTGGCGTACTGCGCCTTGGGAACCACGTTCTGTTCTCTGAGGATGGCAGCGGTGGTGTGCCGCTCGGAGATGTCGTGGAACATCCCGGCGATCATCGCCAGGCTGGCATTACCCGACAGCTCCACCATGCGGCGGTGCAGGTCGGCGGAGGCCTGCGCCAGCCTGCCGGTTTCCCACGCCCGCGGAATCTGCTCGACCAGGCGGCGCAGTTCCTCGTGCGCCTCTTCGCTGCCTTCGTCGGCCAGTAACCGCGCGGCGTACGGCTCGATGCCGACGCGTGCCTTCATCACGTCGCCCAGCGTCGTCCCCGAGATGGCCAACAGCAGCGCGGCCGGTCGTGCGACCACCTCGGGACCGGGCACTCGCACCTTCGCACCGGTCCGCGACCCGCGCCGCACCTCGACCAGTCGGTCGGATTCCAGCACGCGCACCGCTTCCCGCAGAGTCGGCCGGCTCACCTGGAAGTGAGTCATCAGGTCCGCCTCGTAGGGCAGGAAGTCGCCATCCGTTAGTTGTCCGTCGACGATCATGCGCCGCAATGTCTGCGCGACGAGCTCGGCGGTCTTGGGTGACCGGACGGCGCCAGAGGTCGCCTCCGGCGCGATCATCGGCGCGAGTGATTCCTGGCGAGACACCACGACCTCCTGGTTTACGTCAGATGTACTACTCAGTAAACCATGTTGAACAAGCGTTCCGCCTGCGGTTGATCGAGTCAGTGCTGTTGGGACATCAGCCCGATGGCGGCCGCGTCGTACCGTGCGCGGCGCCGGCGTCCGACCAGAAAACTCGGCGGGGACGAGAATGCGAGGTCGGGCAATCGCTTGCGGGTGGAGAGCATTTCGCGCGCCTGCTCGGAGTCTCCGCAGATGGCGATCGACCACAGCATGTCGTCGGTGACGTGATCGGCGATGCTCTCCGGTCGGTTGCTGCGGAACGCCGCACGAATCGCCGCGACCTCGTCCTGCCAGCCGTGCAGTTCGACGAGTGAGTCGTAGGTCCGAACGGTCAGGTAGAAGGCGATCTGCAGCTTCGCCTCCCTAATGGCCAGCTGTGGGTCGTCGTCGTCGACCGCCGTGATCAGCCATCCCCAGCGCCGCAGGTCGGCGGCATCGCGTCCACTCGATTCGGCGCCCCGAGCCAGCGCAGGCTCCACCAGTTCGGTCCACCAGCGATCGGTGAACAATCCATGTCCAAGAACGCCGTCTGCGACGCGACCCGCCGTTTGGACCATGATCTTGTTGAACGCCCCGACCAGAATGGGCACGTCGAGTCGGCCGAGCACCGGTGCGCGGATGTCCGCGTCGATCGAGTAGAACTCGCCGCGATACTGGACGGATTCGCCGTTCTCGGCGTTCAGGAACGCGCTGATCACCTCGATCAGTTCGCCCATTCGGGGTGCGGGGTGGACGGAATCGACGCCGAACCAGTCCCGGTTCATCCGCGACGTACCAGCACCCAGACCCAAGAAGACCCGGCCCGCAGACGCGCGGAACAGGTGGCGCACCGCCGCGGCGTGGACGAATGGTGAGCGGGCGAATGCGTAGGCGATTCCTGGGCCGACCATCGCCGTCGAGGTGTTGTGTGCCATCTCGGTCGTGGTCACGTAGGCGTTCAGATCGGCGAACTCACCCGAGCAGAACGCACGTGCACCTGCCGCTTCGGCCTGTGCCGCGAGCGCGGGCCCCGGCCATGGCATTCCCCAGTCCATCGATCCTCCCAGTCTGCCGAACGACATCGTTCACTTAGTAAGACACGTGAGTGTACGCGGGGGCGTTCTTCGTCGGAAGCAGCCCGATATTTTCGACAAAGATGTCAAAAATAGGTAGCCTGTCCTGACGTGACACCGCACGCCGTGAAAAGGACGGTCCATGACGACGAAGACATTGCCGAGCATGGTTCCCACCGGATGGTTTCAAGTTGCCTGGAGCGCCGACGTCGCCATCGGTGACGTGCAGCCGATGCATTACTTCGGGCGGGATCTCGTCCTGTTCCGGGAGCTGGACGGTAGGGCCAAGGTGCTCGACGGGCACTGCCAACACCTCGGCGCAAGCCTCGCTCATGGCGGCTGCGTGGTCGAGGACGGGATCCAGTGCCCATTTCACGGCTGGGTGTGGAACGGCGACGGCCGCAACGTCCGCATCCCGTACCAGGATCGCCCCAACAGGGGCCGCCGCGTGCGCTCGTATCCGATGGCCGAGCTCAACGACTCCATCTACATTTGGCACGACGCCGACGCGAGACAGCCGCTGTGGGATGCGCCCGACGCGTTCGAGGTACTCGGTCCCCACGTCCGGGAACGAGAGTTCCACCCCTTCGGCCGCGACTGCCGCACGCGGCACGAGAAGGTCAAGGTGCACCCCCAGGTGATCGCCGAGAACGCCGTGGATCCCCATCACTTCCGTTTCGTGCACCGCACCCCGATCAGCCCGGTGGTGTTGCGCGAGAGCACCGATGACTCGACGTGGAGGGCAAAGGTCGGCTTCGGCAGGCGATGGGCAGACGGCGTCGACCGTGCCGACGACACGATGAACACGATCGAGATCTACTGGTCCGGCATCGGCGTGAGCTTCAACGGTGAGCACATGCGCGACGGCATCCGCGTCATCTCGATCTGCTCGACGCCGGTCGATGACACCAGGTCCGACATCTTCGCGGGTTACTGGGTCAGCGCCGAGGAGTCGGGTGAGCCAGGCAGCTTCGAGGCGCGCCTCGCGTCTGCCAAGCTGGCGCTGCCCGACGACATCCGGATCTGGGAACACCAGCTGTACCTGGATCCCCCGGCGCTGGCCACCTCGGAGGCGGCGGGATTCCGCGCGCTGCGACGATGGGCCAGCAGTTTCTACCCCGAGCAAGAGCCCGTGGACCAACGGGTGCCACATGGCGTCTGACGGCTCGCCCCGACGAGTTGCCCGCAAGTCCGACCGCACTCGCGAGTCGATCCTCGATGCCGCACGGATTGCCTTCGCGCGCAAGGGGTTCTCAGGCGTGACGATCCGGGACATCACCGATCTGGCAGCCGTGACCAGGGCCGGCTTCTACTACTACTTCTCGGACAAGACGGAGCTGTTCATCGAACTCGGCACGGAGACCTATCGGCAGGCCCTCGAGGTCGCGGAGGGGTTCGGCGATCTCGGCGACCCACCTTCGCGTGACGAGCTGCAAGGTTGGGTCGGCCGCTACTTCGACTACCTCGACCGCAACGGGGCGTTCGTGATCCGCTCCACGGAGGACATGCCAACCGACCGCAAGTTCCGCGCGGCGGTGGCACGGTCGCATCGGCGCACGGCGGCGACACTCGGCGAGGTCATCGCGAAGGTGGCGCCGGTTTCGGTCGACGTCGACCCGGCCGCAACCGGTCTGGTCGTGATGGCGATGCTCGAGCGATCCTGGCTGATGGTCCGCCACAACGAGATTGCTTCGATGCCTCGCGCCGCCGTGATGGCGGCTGCCACAGAACTGCTGTGGCGGTCCTTGACCGGATAGCCCTGACGAAGGCCCGGGGTCGCCGAATCAGAGCGTCGTGGAGTAGGGCCCCACGCTCGCGCAGATCGAGCCCTGCGTCGTGTACACGGATCCGCAGCCGGTGCCGCTGGTGATGTACGTCGTCCCTGGCGTGTAGGGCACGAACGCCTCCGCCTTCTCGGGAACTGCCCTGAAGGCGCACTGCGGCGCGCTCCCCTGCGGCTCGATACAGATGGTCAGCGAGTTGGGGCTGATGTGCCCCGTACACGGAAACGGCTTCAGGGTGGCAGTCACCATGGCAACGCCCGACACCGAGACCACCTGCGGCGCTGACATCGTGTAGACGCAGGAGGGTGAGTCTGCGTCGTCGGACGGGGGACTGGCGGCGGCGTTTGACGCGTGGCCGGCACCGGCCAGTGCGATCGCGAAGCTGCTGACGACTGCGGCGAGGCACCGGTTCATGGTCGGAGATACTACAAGCGTGTACACGGTGTCAGAACACGAATCAGAGTCTCGGTCGGCGGGATCCGTGTCGAAGACTCCGCGCCGGATCGCACGCATGGTCGCGACCGGTGGCCTGGTGGCCTCGGCGAAGATCCTCCGGCGAACAGCGAATCGACGGAAAGATATCGAGTGAATCGGCAGGCAGGCGTCCATATGCCGGTGCCGAGCAACGAGGTCATATCCGTCGCGGGAGTGTCCGAAATGGCGCGGCGAGGCACGGGCCCGGACTGGTGTATATCGCTAGCTGTTTAATCCGATAAATGGATAGATAATTCACTATTTGCGGCGGGTCTGCTGCCGACACGTTTTTCTTCTGGGACAAAGGCGCCAAGTCGACCTCAATCGGATGTCAGCGGGGTTCTCAGGGGGCCGAACTCCCGGGCTCTACGTAGACACCGAACGAGCAAAGGAGTGACTGCAGGAGGCCCGACGTGGCCGGCGGTGTCGAGGGCTGCCCAGCAGATGGGTCGGTCGGCGCTGCCGGGCGGGCGTAACGCCGGGGGATATAGAACGTGATCAGCGGGGCGCGGGGTAGGGCCCGGGGGCATGTTCGGAGTTTGGACTGGGGGCAACGCGGCTCGCAGCCGATCGATTGCGCGAGCTCGTGACGGGCCGCTCACTGGGTGCGGCCTGCGGGACGGCCGTGCAGGGCTTCGTGGCGCACCGACGTGAATCGTGTGGGGGAGTGGCGGCCTGCGCGAAAGCGCAAGAATGGCCTTCCTTTGACGACGGAACGCTGAAAACGAAAGGGTTTGGTGCGCTCTCGGGGTTCCATTGATGGAGAATTATCCCCGCTCGGAGAATGCAATCGACAGCGCGATTAATTGCACTGTGACGAGTCTCGACATGTGTTTGACTTAATGCTGTTGATGTCAGCGCAATGGGAATGTCCGGCAAATAGCAATACTTGCTGACATTGATGTGACATTCCCTAGCCGATGGGCTGTCGGCAAACTACAGCAACCGTCCTAGGGTCCGCTCCATGCGTTCAACGCAGCGAGATGAGACGATAGCCAGTTTGCGCCGCACAGCGGTGACCGACCGATGTCGGTTCGCATTTGACAGCCGCGTAAGCCGGGGTGAAGGTTGAAACTGCTGGTGGGACCCTCATGGTCAGCCCTCCCGGCGAGCATGTCCGCGTCGCATTTGGGCCGACTCATGAGACGCTTGGCCCCGACCGTCACATGCATACGTAGCAAATCTCACTTGTTCTACTAGGTGGACTTGGACACCCTGTTGTGTGAATCCGTGGAATGTTGCTCATGTCGAAAATCGTGGTGTACGGTTCCACGTCAGTGCTTGTGTCACTGGTCACAAGTTCGTGCAAGAGTGACCAGCGTTTAGCGGCGAAGGGATTCAGCAGTCCATGCCAATCCGGATGACGTGGGAAGGAGCCGGTGGTGGTTAGTCTGCAATCCGCCGCCAAGCCGGTTCGCGGCATCGGTGAGTTCTTCGCGATGTCGCTGGACACATTCGTTCAGATGTTCAGGCCGCCGTGGGCCTGGCGCGAGTTCATTCTGCAGACGTGGTTCGTGGCGCGGGTGGCGCTGGTGCCGACCATCCTTCTGTCCATCCCCTTCACCGTCCTCACGACCTTCACCATCAACGTCCTCCTCGTCGAGATCGGCGCCGCTGACTTTTCCGGCACGGGCGCTGCGCTCGGCACGGTCACCCAAACCGGTCCGATCGTGACGGTGCTGGTGATTGCCGGCGCCGGTGCCACTGCGATGTGCGCCGATCTGGGCTCGCGGACCATACGGGAAGAACTCGACGCGCTACGCGTGCTCGGCATCAACCCCGTCCAAGCACTGGTCGTCCCGCGCGTACTGGCCGCGACCTTGGTCTCGTTGTTGCTTGCGTCCCTGGTGTGTCTCGTTGGCATCGCAGGCGGTTTCGTGTTCTCCGTCTTCTTCCAGAACGTCACACCCGGCGCCTTTGCCGCGGGCCTGACGCTTCTGGTGGGAGCGCCGCAGGTCATCACGGCACTCGTCAAGGCCGCGCTCTTCGGTCTCGCGGCCAGCCTGATCGCCTGCTACAAGGGCATGTCAGTCGGTGGTGGCCCACAGGGCGTCGGCAACGCCGTCAACGAGACGGTCGTGTACACGTTCATGGCGTTGTTCGTCATCAACTTGATCGCCACCGCCGTCGCGGTGAAGGCAGGGGCAACGTGAGCAGCGGCGCGAGCACCCGGTTCCCCCGGCTGCGCCACGCCGTCAGTGGCGTGGTCGACGGCTGGAACCAGGTCGGCAGGCAGACCCAGTTCTACGGCGAGACGATCAAGGGCATTGCCGACGCCTTCATCCGCTACAAGGGTGAAGTGGTTCGGCTGATCGCACAGATGAGTCTGGGCGTGGGCGCCCTGGCCATCATCGGCGGCACCATCGTCATCGTCGGATTCCTGACGCTGTCCGCGGGTTCGCTGATCGCGGTCCAGGCGTACAACCAGCTCGAGCAGATCGGTGTCGATGCGCTCGCAGGCTTCACCTCCGCATTTCTCAACGTCCGCCTCGTCGGACCGCTGGTGGCGGGTATCGGCCTTGCGGCCACCATCGGCGCCGGCGCGACGGCGCAGCTCGGTGCGATGCGGATCAGCGAGGAGATCGACGCGCTAGAGGTGATGGGTATCCGGTCGGTCGCCTACCTGGCGTCCACGCGGGTGGTCGCAGGCGTGATCGTGGTCATTCCGCTCTACTGCGTCGCGGTGCTCATGGCGTTCATCGCGACCCGCTTCGGCACCACCATGGTCTACGGCCAGTCCACCGGCGTCTACGACCATTACTTCAATACCTTCCTGAACCCGATGGACGTCATCTACTCGTTCCTGCAAGCCATCTCGATGGCCATCGTCGTGATGTTGGTGCACACCTACTACGGCTTCAACGCCACTGGCGGGCCCGCAGGAGTCGGCGAGGCGGTGGGGCGCGCCGTGCGCACCTCGTTGATCGCCGCCGTCTTCGTCACCCTGTTCGTCTCACTGGCCATCTACGGCCAGTCCGGCGGCCTCAACCTGTCGGGGTAGCGCGATGGAATCGAGGCGAGACAAGGGCCTGGCCCCCGGGTGGTGGACGCTGATCCTGTTGGCAGTGATCGGCTTGATGGTCGGCGGCACCAGCGTGCTGTTCGCTGGAACGTTCAGGTCATACGACACGGTGACGCTGAAATCCGACAGGGCGGGCCTGGTGATGGAGCCGGGCGCCAAGGTGAAACTCCGCGGGGTCCAGGTCGGCCGGGTGGGCGAAATCAAGAGCAGCACAGGTCAAGTGAGACTCAATCTCGAGATCGACCCCGACCAGCTCTCGCAGATCCCCGCCAACGTGGGGGCCGAGATCCGGGCCACCACCGCGTTCGGCGCCAAGTACGTCAACCTCCTCTACCCGAGCGATCCCAGCTCTCGGCGTCTGACCCCTGGCGCGGTGTTGCAGTCCTCCAACGTCAGCACCGAGGTCAACACCGTCTTCCAGAACCTGCGCGACGTGCTGCAGAAGATCGACCCCGCGAAGCTGAACTCGGTGCTCTCCGCCCTTGGCGAGGGCCTGCGTGGCCAGGGCGAGCAGATCGGCAATGGAATCTCGGACGGTAATGAGGTGCTGATGGCACTCAATCCGCGGTCGGAAACCGTGCGACGAGACTGGCAGTCGCTCAAGGGATTCAGCGACACCTACAGTGCCGCCGCGAAGAACATCGTCACCGTTCTGGACGCGGCTAGCACCACCAGCACTGCGATCACCGACAACGCGAGGAACCTCGACGCCCTGCTCGGCAGTGTGATCGGCCTGTCCCAAAGCGGCATCGATCTGTTGGGGCCGAGCAAGGACAACCTGGTCAAGGCCACCAACGTCCTCGTGCCGACGACTGACCTGTTGATGAAGTACAACCCGGAGCTGACCTGTCTGATCCTCGGCGGCAAGGAGACCATCGATACCGGGTTCCTGGACGTGACCGGTGGCACCAACGGAAAGGGCGTGATTCTCGACGTCGCGATCCTGCTCGGTGACGACCCGTACAAGTACCCGGACAATCTGCCGATCGTCGGCGCCAAGGGCGGCCCAGGCGGCAAGCCAGGGTGTGGGTCGCTTCCCGACGTCACGAAGAACTGGCCTGTGCGGTACCTGGTCACCAATACCGGTTGGGGCACCGGCAATGACATGCGGGTGAACCCAGGCATCGGCTTCCCGGGATACGCCAATTACTTCCCAGTCACCCGCGGCGTGCCGGAGCCACCGAGCGTCCGCAACGGGAACGGACCTGCACCAGGGCCGATCCCATACCCCGGCGCGCCGGCATACGGCGCGCTGCAGTACGCGCCCGACGGCACGCCGCTATACCCGGGTCTGCCGCCGGCACCGCCTCCCGGCATCCCGCCCGACCCGGCGAGTCCCGTGACGGGAGTCGAGCCCTTCACGCCACCGTTCCCGGCGGAGTCTCAACCGACGCCGCTGCCGAGACCATCGGCAGGGGCGCCACCACCACCGCTGTTGGTGGGCCCGCCACCGGGACCGCTTCCTGCGGAAGGAGCGGCGCCGCAAGACGGGGCGGTGCTCCCGGCAGAGGCACCTTGATCGTCAGCCAACCATGACCACCAGCCACGAGGAGTCGCAGCCGTGAAGGACAACTTGGGAGGGGCCCTATGGCGCCTCGCCATCTTCGTAACGGTGTGTCTACTCGCGATGTTCGCGATGTTCGCGATCTTCGCTGAGCTGCGCTTCCAGGAGGAGCGGACGTTCAGTGCCGAGTTCACCAATGTGTCGAGTCTGAAGGTCGACGACTTCGTCCGCATCGCGGGCGTCGAGGTCGGCAAGGTCAAGGAGATCCACCTCAAGCCCGATACCACCGCCGTCGTCAAGTTCACGGCCGATGACACGGTGGTTCTGACCGAGGGCACCCGCGCGGTCATCCGCTACGCCGACCTGATCGGCGGTCGCTATCTCGGACTCGAAGAGGGAGTTGGCGAAACCAAGACGCTCCCCGCCGGGGCCATCATTCCGATCACGCGGACCTCGCCTGCGCTGGATCTGGACGCGCTGATCGGCGGGTTCCGGCCGTTGTTCCGCGCGCTGGACCCCGATCAGGTCAACGCCCTGTCCAGTCAGCTGATCCAGGCGCTCCAGGGGCAGGGTGCGACCATCAACTCGTTCCTCAACCAAACCGGGGCTCTGACAAGCACATTGGCGGATCGCGACCAGCTGATCGGTCAGGTGATCGTCAACCTCAACACCGTCCTCGGTTCGCTCGGGGGGGAGACCAAGCAGTTCGACAAGGCGGTGACGTCGCTGTCCGAACTGGTCGGCACCCTTTCGGGACGTAAGCAGGACATCAGCAACACGGTTGCCTACGCCAACGAAGCAGCAGGCGGCGTTGCCGAATTGTTGGCCCAGGCGCGGCCGCCGTTGAAGAAGGTAGTCGCCGAAGCCGACCGCACGGCAGGAAACGTCATGTCCGACAAGGACTTCCTCGACAACTTGTTGGCTACGTTGCCCGACGCCTACCAGGTGCTCAACCGACAGGGCCTTTACGGCGACTACTTCAGCTTCTATCTGTGCGACGCCGTACTGAAGCTCAATGGCAAGGGAGGCCAGCCGGTGTACGTGAAGGTCGCCGGCCAGGACACGGGGAGGTGCACCCCACGATGATCTCGTTCGAGGAACGCAACCCGTTCATCATCGGCGCCGTCGGCGTCGTGCTCACCGCCGTCGTGGCCGTCGCCGCCCTCAACTACGACCGACTGCCGTTCTTCAACGATGCCAAGGACTACTCCGCGTACTTCAGCGAGGCCAGTGGAATCATCCCGGGCGCGCCCGTCCAGGTGTCTGGGTTCGAAGTGGGCAAGGTGTCCAGCGTCGAACTCGACGGGGCGCGGGTGCTGGTCAGTTTCGACGTGCAGAAAGACGTCCGGATCGGCGACAGGACCGAAGCATCGGTCAAGACGAAGACGCTGTTGGGCTCGAAGTACCTCGAGGTCATGCCGCGCGGTGAGGGCGAGCAGTCCGGCGCCATCCCCGAGGACCGAACCAAACCGGCCTACCAGCTCGCGGATGCGCTAGGTGATCTGACGGCGACGATCAGCGGTCTGAACACCGACCAGGTCTCCAGCTCGCTCCAGGTTCTGGCCGACACGTTCGCCGACACCCCGCCCGCGTTGAGAGTCGCCGTCGAGGGGGTCGCGCGGTTCTCCGAGACCATCGACAAGCGCGATGCCGAGCTGCGCAACCTCCTGGCAAACGCCAACAAGGCCACCGGCGTACTTAGCGAGCGCAGCGACCAGGTGGTCAGCCTGGTCCGCGACACCAACGCCCTATTGGCCCAACTGGAGACGCAGAGCGCGGCGCTGGACCAGATTTCGGGCAACATCGCCGCCGTCACTCAGCAGATCAAGGGTTTCATCGCCGAGAACCGGGAGTCGCTGAAGCCCGCGCTGGACAAGCTCAACGGGGTCTTGGCACTTCTCAACAACCGCAAGGCCGAGATCCAGAAAGCGCTCAAGGGCCTGAACAAGTACGCGCTTGGGCTCGGCGAGTCCGTCGGCTCCGGTCCGTTCTTCAAGGCGTACGTGACCAATCTGCTACCGGGGCAGTTCGTCCAGCCGTTCATCGACGCGGCGTTCTCCGACCTCGGTCTCGACCCCACCGTGCTGGCGCCGTCCGAACGCAACGACCCACAGGTTGGTCAGCCGGGCACGCCCGCGCTGCCGATGCCGTATCCCCGGACCGGGCAGGGTGGCGACCCGCGAATGACCATCCCGGACGCCATCACCGGTAAACCGGGCGATCAGGGGTGCGGTCCGCCCGGCCTGCCGCTGCCCGGCCCTACCGGTTGCTACCCCTACCGCGCACCGTTGCCTGCGCCGCCGCCCGGCGGCCCCCCGCCGGGGCCGCCACCTCTCGCACCTACGCCTGGTCTGCAGAACACGCAGACGCCGTACGGGCCGGTTGAGATGCCCGCACCCGGACAGGATCCACCCGTGACCCAGCAACTAGGTCCGCCGCCACCGCTGCCTTACCCGCCGGTCGTCGGACCGGCCGCACCCGGCCCGGCCGGAGACCTACCGGTGCCGATCGGCCCGCCCATGCCACCTGAAGGGACGCCGTGATGAAGCACTCGCGGTATGCGCGGATCGGGCTGGCGGCCGTCCTTGCGGTCGTGCTGATCGCAGGCATCGTCGTCGCGAAGGGCGCGACGGGCACTGTCGGCCAGACCAAGATCGTGGGTTACTTCGCGAACAGCAATGGTCTTTTCCCTGGTGACAAGGTGTGGGTTCTCGGGGTGCCGGTCGGCAAGGTCGAGACGATCGAACCGCAACCCGATCGCGCGAAGATCACCTTCTACGTCGACGACAAGTACAAGATTCCGGCCGACGCCAAGGCGGTCATCCTCTCGCCGTCACTCGTCAGCTCGCGCGCCATCCAGCTCGTGCCCGCCTACACCGGCGGTCCGGAGATGAAGACCGACACGGTAATCCCGCAGGAACGGACCGCTGTCCCTGTGGAATTCGACGACCTCCGCGAACAACTCAAGCGTTTGGCCGACACGTTGCAGCCGACCACACCCGGTGGTGTGAGCACGTTGGGCGCCTTCGTCAGCACGGCGGCCAACAATCTGCGCGGGCAGGGCGCGAACATCCGCGACACGGTGATCAAGCTGTCGCAGGCGTTCTCGGCCCTCGGTGACCACAGCAAGGACCTGTTCAGCACGATCAAGAACATTTCCATCCTGGTGTCGGCCTTGGAGAGCAGCCAGGAGCTGTTGCGACAGCTCAACGGCAACCTCGCCTCGGTGACGGGGGTACTGGCCAACGGCCCGACCGAGGTCGGCAATGCCATCACCTCGATCAACGACGTCGTCGGTGACGTGCAGGGCTTCGTCGCCAACAACAAGGACACGTTGGGGACGACATCAGATGAACTCGCGAAGATCACGACGACACTGAACGAGAGCATCCCCGACATCAAGCAGTTGCTGCACGTGGCCCCCAACGCCTTCCAGAACTTCCTGAACATCTATCAGCCGGCACAGGGCGCCTTGACTGGCGCCCTCGCGATCAACCAATTCTCCAATCCGATCGAGTTCATCTGCGGCGCGATTCAGGCCGCATCGCGACTGGGCGCTGAGCAATCCTCGAAGCTGTGCGTGCAGTACCTGGCGCCGATCATCAAGAACCGCCAGTTCAACTTCCCGCCACTGGGCGAGAACCTGTTCGTCGGCGCGGCGGCCCGGCCCAACGAAATCACCTACAGCGAAGACTGGATGCGCCCGGACTACGTACCGCCGCCGGCAGGTTCGCCTCCTGGACCTGGAGGTGCGCTCCCGCCTGCAGGTGCGCCGTTCACCGAGTTCGGTGAGCCCGCAGGCAATCCGCCTCCTGACCCGCCATACGTTCCGGGCACGCCGCCGCCACCAGGTGGTCCGGTCAACCAGCTCGCGCCTGCGGCGCCGGTGTCGACCAACCCGGCCGACGGTCTGCCGGGCCTGATGGTGCCATCCGGGGGGCCGTCATGATGCCGAGCCGAGTGCGGCGGGTGGGCCGGGCGGTCGTGTCGGCCGGCCTCACCGTATTGCTGTTGGCGGGTGTATCGGGCTGCGGCGATTGGCAGGGGGCCAACTCGCTGCCGCTGCCAGGGACCCAGGGCAGGGAGCCGGGTTCCTACACGATCCAGGCGCAGCTGCCGGACGTGGACAACATCGAGCGCAACTCCCGGGTTCGCGTCGGCGATGTCACGGTCGGCAACGTGACGAAGATCGAGCGGCAGGGGTGGCACGCGCTGCTGACGATGTCGATCAACGGCGACGTGGTGCTGCCGTCCAACACCACGGCTGCCGTCGGGCAGACCAGCCTTCTGGGGTCGCTGCACGTGGAGTTGAACCCGCCCAAGGAAGCGCCGGAGGGCAGGCTGAAGGAAGGCTCGCTGATCCCGCTGAACGCTGGGTCGTTCTATCCCAGTACGGAGCAGACCCTCGCGTCGGCGTCGCTGGTGCTCAGCGGCGGTGGGCTGGGCAACATTCAGGACATCACCCAGGCCCTGAGCACCGCGTTCCGCGGCCGCGAAGACGATCTGCGCAGCTTGATCACTCAGCTGGACAAATTCGTCAGCTACCTCAATGACCAGACCAGTGACATCATCGCCGCCACGGACAGCCTGAACAATCTGGTCGGGCAGATCGCCGACCAGAAGCCCGTGGTGGACAAGGCACTGAAGACGATTCCCGACGCACTGGTGGTTCTCAAGGACCAGCGCAACCACCTGGCCGATGCCCTCGATCAGCTGGGCAAGTTCAGCGCGTTGGCTGCCGACTCGGTGAACCAGTCGAAGGACGCACTGGTCAAGAACCTCCAGAACCTCGGCCCGGTGCTGCAATCGTTGGCCGACTCCGGCATAGCGCTGACCCGTTCACTGGACTTCTACTCCACGTTCCCGTTCCCGAAGCCGACGCTGACGAAGTGGCTCAGAGGCGACACCGGCAACCTCGTCGCCGTCATCGACCTGACCTTGAGCCGGCTGGACGCCGGGCTGCTGACCGGCACGCGTTTCGAGGGCGAACTGACCGAGCTGGAGTTGCAGTGGGGTCGGACCATCGGCCAGATGCCGAGCCCCTACACGGCCCGCAACCCGCTAGTCGTGCCCTACCACTTCGACCAGGGACCCTAGACATGCATCTGACCAGGAGAATCTGGATCCAGCTCGCGATCTTCGTGGTCGTCGCGCTGACCGCGATGCTGGTGATGGCCTTTGGCTACGTGAAGGTTCCGAAGCTGCTCGGCGTCGGGACGTACGACGTCACCGTGCAGCTGCCGGAGGCCGGTGGGCTCTACGAGCGTGCCAACGTCACCTACCGTGGCACCGAGGTCGGGCAGGTTAAGTCCGTCAAGCTCGTCAACGGCAACGTCGAAGCCCTAATGGCGCTGAAGTCGGGGATCGACATCCCGTCGGACCTCGACGCCCAGGTGCACAGCCAGAGCGCGGTCGGCGAGCAGTACGTCGCCTTGCTCCCACGCAACGGGTCGTCACCGCCGCTCAAGAACGGCGACGTGATTCACCGTGACCGCAGCTCGGTACCACCGGACATCAACGACCTGTTGAACGCCACCAACCGTGGCCTCGAGGCGATCCCCGGTGACGACCTCAAGACGACGATCGACGAGAGCTATATGGCTGTCGGCGGTCTGGGGCCCGAGATCTCGCGCTTCGTGAAGGGGTCGACGCAGCTGGGCATCGACGCGAAGGCGAATTTGAACGAGCTGGTCAACGTGGTCGACAACGTGGGTCCCATCCTCGACACTCAGACCGACACGTCGAGTTCGGTGCAGGCGTGGGCGTCGCACCTCGCCACGATCACGCAATCGCTCAAGGACAACGACGGAGCCGTGCGCGGTGTACTGCAGAATGCGGCCCCGGCCGCTGAAGAAATCAGCGCCCTCTTCGACCGGCTGAAGCCGACGCTGCCCATCGTGCTGGCCAATCTGGTCAACGTGGGACAAGTGGCGGTTACCTACCAGAACGACATCGAGCAGCTCCTGGTGCTGCTGCCCACCGGCACCGAGGCGATCCAGGGGGTCGGTATTGCCAACCGGAACACCAAGCCTGACTACAAGGGCGCGTATCTGAGCTTCAACCTGAACGTCAACGTGCCGCCAACCTGCAGCACGGGCTTTCTGCCGGCGTCGCAGAAACGTGCCGGCGCCCTCGTCGACTACCCCGACGCGCCGGAGGGTGACCTGTACTGCCGGGTGCCGCAGGACTCGACGCTGAACGTCCGTGGCGCGCGGAACATTCCGTGCGAGACCAAGCCGGGCAAGCGAGCGCCGACCGCGGCGATGTGCGAGAGCGACGAGAACTACGTGCCGTTGAACGACGGCTTCAACTGGAAGGGCGATCCGAATGCGACGCTGAGCGGGCAGGCGGTTCCGCAGCCGCGTACCGGCACGCCTGCGGCCGCGGCCGAAGCTGCCGGGGCCCCGCCGCCAGCGGCACCTCCACCACCGGCGATCGCGGCCGCCGAGTATGACCCTGACACCGGCAAGTACATCGGGCCGGACGGAAAGGTCTACACCCAATCGAACCTCGCAAGGGATGCCTCGAAGGATCAGACATGGGAGTCGATGCTGCTTCCGCCACCCGGGAGTTGAGTTCTTCGAGCGGTGACTCGGACGAGATCCTAACCGCGGCAGACGAATCCGCACTGGCCGGGGCCGACGAAGTAGCCGACTACGACGAGGCGGTTGGCGACGGCGACGCGCCGGTGTCGACGCGCAGTTTGCCGTCACCGCTGGTGCTCGCGTTCGTCGCGGGGATGGTCATCGTCGTGGTATTGGGCGTCCTCACGGGCTGGCTCGGTTATCGGGCACATCAGTCCCAGCAGCTGAAGGCGGAGCGCGAACTGTATCTGCGGATCGCCCAGGAGGCCGCCGTGGACATCACGACCATCGACTACCGGCACGCCGATGCCGACATCCAGCGGATTCTGGACTCCGCAACGGGACAGTTCCACGACGAGTTCGCCCAGGGGTCAAAACCTTTCGCGGACATCGTTGCCAAAGAGAAGTCGAGCTCGCAGGGCACTGTCATGGCAGCGGGGCTGGAATCGGTCGCGCCCGACGAGGCGTCGGCCATCGTTGCGGTATCGGTGACGACGTCCGTCGTCGACAAACCTGCAGGGCCACCGCGATCGTGGCGAATGCGTCTGACCGTGCAGAAGACGGGTCACGACTTCAAGATCTCCAAGGTCGGGTTCGTGACGTGATCACCGCGAACACAGTGGCGGAGGATACCGACGTTACGGCGGAAACCGTTGAACGTGCCGTTGATTGGCGGCGCGTGCTGGTGTACGGAGTACTGCCGGGCCTGGCCCTGATCCTCGCGATGACCGCGGGCTTCATGAAGTGGCAGGACTCGTCGGTGCGGGACTCCGATTCCGTCGCAGTCGAATCGGTGCAGGCCGCAAAGGATTCTACTGTCGCGCTACTGTCCTACAAGCCGGACACCGTCGAACGCGACCTGACCGCGGCCAGAGACAGGACCACCGGTGCGTTCCGTGATTCCTACACCGACCTGATCGAGAAGGTCGTCATACCCGGCGCCAAGCAGAAGCAGATCTCCGCTACGGTGACGATCCCGGCGGTTACGTCAGTGTCGGCCGAGCCGAACCATGCGGTGGTGCTGGTGTTCGTCAACCAGGCGGTCACCGTGGGCAAGGGCAATCCCACTAGTAGCCAGTCCAGCATCAAGGTGACCATGGACAGAGTCGGCGACCGTTGGCTGGTTTCGGGATTCGATGCCGTCTGATCCGACCGATGGGCGGCGAACTACGCGGTGGCCGTGCTCCATTCGCCGATCAGCTTGTCGACGGTGGCCAGCCTGCCGAGCACGGCAATCGTGTTGTTCAACACTTGCTCTGCGTACTCGGCGGGGGTACCGCCGACGGCGTCGCGGGGGACGACGAGCTCGAAGCCGGCCTGGGTGGCGTGTCCCGCGGTGTGCGTGATGGCCAGGTTCAGCGACACCCCGACCAGGACGATGGTGGTCACGCCGAAGCCCTTGAGCACCGGCAGCAGCTCCGAATCCAGGGTGGGGAACAGGCCGTGATGGCGCGGCAGCACGATGTCGCTCGGTCCCAACAATTCTGGTACGACCGAGGTTTCGGCGGATCCGGGCTTCCAGTCCGCGGTGGCCGGTCCGAGCGCGCGCCACAGTCGTGCCGTTCCCGTGGGGCTACCACCAAGATTGCCCTCATACGTCGCATGGACCACTCGCGCACCGAACTCCCGTGCCGAGTCGAGCAGTCGACGTACGTTGCCCACCAGATCGGCACTGTCGGTGGCCAACGCGGGCAAGACCGATTGCGGGCCGAGGACACCGTTCTGACATTCAATGCAGACGATCGCGGTGGTGGCCGGGTTCCAGGGAGTGGAGGGCATCCCATTACCTTAGAACAGTTAGCGACGTAGTAAAAGCCTTATACATCAACTAAATTCGTCCCAGTGACACCGACAAACCGTAGGGTGACATGATGCAGATCCGCGAACACGTCGACTCCGGCAAACCCGCCGTGATCCTCGCCAAGGCAGGCACGGTGATCGACTTCGCCGAGCTCGAGGAGCGCGCGAATCGCCTCGCGCACTATTGGCGTGCGGCCGGTCTGCGCGAGGGCGACACCGTTGCAGCGATTCTGGAGAACAACGAGCACGTGCACGCCGTGATGTGGGCGGCCCGTCGCAGCGGGCTGTACTACGCGCTGATCAATACTGCGCTCACGGCAGCCGAGGCGGCGTACATCGTCGACAACAGCGGTGCCAAGGCGGTGATCGGATCACGCGCGATGCGCACGGTGTGCGAGGGCATCGGTGGGCACCTCCCCAACGGACTGCCCGAACTCTTGGTGATCGCCGACGATGACCTCGATGGCTGGGCGCGCTACCCGGAATGCGTTACCGGTCAGCCCTCGACGCCGATCCCCGACGAGATCGAAGGTGACCTGCTGCAGTATTCGTCGGGCACCACCGGGCGGCCGAAGGGGATCCGCCGCGAGCTTCCGCACCTCGCGCCTGCCGAGGCGCCCAACATCGTGATGCCGTTGCTGGACGCCGTCGGAATCACCGGCGAGACGGTATATCTGAATCCGGCGCCGCTTTACCACACCGCGCCGTCGTTTTGGTCGATGGCGGTGCAGTCGCTTGGCGGCACCACGGTCGTGATGGAGAAGTTCGACCCCGAGGGCGCGCTCGAGTGCATCCAGCGCTACGGCATCACGCACGGCCAGTTCGTCCCCGCGATGTTCGTGCGGATGCTCAAGCTGCCCGAATCGGTGCGCAACTCGTACGACGTCTCCAGCCTGAAGCGCGTGGTCCACGCTGCTGCACCCTGTCCCGTCGACATCAAGAAGCAGATGATCCAGTGGTGGGGACCGATCATCGACGAGTACTACGCCTCCTCCGAAGGGGTGGGCGCCTCCTTCATCCAGGCGCAGGACTGGCTGGCCCACCCGGGCTCGGTCGGTCGGCCGCTCGTCGGGGTCCCGCACATCCTCGACGAGAACGGCCACGAGCTACCGTCCGGTCAGCCGGGCGACATCTACTACGAGGGCGGGCGACCCTTCCGCTACCACGAGGACGAGGCGAAGACGTCCGCCGCCCACGACCCGCGCGGCTGGGTGACCGTCGGCGACGTCGGGTATCTCGACGACGACGGCTATCTGTATCTCACCGACCGCCGCCA